>JACNJM010000094.1 GCA_014382605.1 Anaerolineae bacterium | reverse complement strand
CTACAATTTCATCGCACACATCACGGAAAACGGGCAAATCCCAAAATAAAAGCCCTTCCCAGAGTGAGGGGGGCACCCTGGGAAGAGCAGATATATTATTGCATTCTTTTATCAAAAAAACAAGAGGGAATTATAAAAAATAACAGCTCTTGTGGCACGGTTCTTGCAACCTGACAGGTTTATAGTTATACTACCCTACAAGCAGGGAGCGCCCTATGTATCCCATTCATTTACAACAACTCCGTCCCCAAACCACAGCCCACCTGGCACAGACAATGACCCTTTTAGGGATGACAACGGCTGAACTGCGCCAGAATATTGAAGCCGAGTTAGCCAATAATCCAGCGCTTGAACTCCAGGAAGTCAAACGCTGCCACTCGTGCGGCCGCAGTCTGGTAGAAAGTGGCCTTTGCCCGGTGTGCAGCCGCCCTCACAACCCCGATCAGATTGAGCCGATAGTATTCACATCCGCGCAACAAGATTACTTCTCCAGCATTGGCGGGGGCGCGCAGCATAATATCCACACCGATGATCTGCCCGACGATAATATTGCACCGGCGCTGGATTTGCCCACTTATGTCTTACAACAAATTGCACCAGAGCTAGCCGTCGAAGACCGTTCCATCGCGGCGCATATACTTACCAGCCTGGACGATGACGGGTTGCTGCGAATTCAACTCTTCGAGATCAGCCGTTATCATCATGTCTCAATTGAACGGGTTATACAAGTGCTGGATTTGATTCAACACTCAGAACCCATCGGGGTCGGCGCGGCATCCCCGCAAGAAGCGTTGTTGATTCAATTGGATATTTTGGCAAAAATTCAGGATATTCCGCCATTGGCAAAACGCGCGATTGAAACAGGTATGGATTTGCTCAGCCGTCGTCATTATAGCAAGCTCGGCGAGTTATTGGGCATCCCCCCCCAGGATGTAGAAGAAATCGCCCATTTTATCAGCACCAACCTCAACCCATATCCGGGACGCGCTCATTGGGGGAGTATCCGCCAGGGTGTTGAGGCCAATCCCCCTACATATCATAATCCCGATATTCTCATCGGCACACTCAATCAGCAACCGGACAGTCCGCTGGTTGTTGAAATTCTCTCCCCTATTTACGGATCGTTACAAATCAACGCCTTATTTCGCAAGGCGCTTAAAAACGCGCCAGAAGAAAAATCGGAGAAATGGCAACAAGATTTTGAAAAGGCAAATTTGCTGATAAAATGCTTGCGCCAACGCGGTAATACTATGCGTCAGATGATGACGATTTTGACGCAAGTGCAGCGTAATTTTATTTTACGCGGTGATAAGTTTTTACACCCACTAACCCGAGCGAGTTTGGCGCTGCAATTGGATGTTCACGAATCGACAGTTTCTCGGGCAGTTTCGGGCAAAACAGCTCGCCTGCCCAATGGACGCATGATTCCACTCAGTAAATTCTTCGACCGCAGTCTACCCATTCGCGCGCTAATTCGGGAAATTGTAAAAGATGAAGATAATCCGTTGACTGATTCTCAAATTACGCGCATTCTCCACCAGGAAGGGCATAAAGTTGCCCGCCGAACTGTGGCAAAATACCGCTCTATGGAGGGGATACTGGCCGCCCCAACGCGCCAAAAAGTTGCTAGCACTTAGCGGCTTCGTGATAATATGAACTCCATTCGATGAAAAATTTCTTCTCGCGCTCCCGGAACACAACACAGCCTTTGCTCAAGGTGGAGCATCTTGGTAATATTCTCGGCACCATAGACCGCGCCGCTTTGCTGGTAGATGATACCGGGCATGTGATTGCTGTCAACCGACAGGTTGCCGAATTGACCGCATTTACCCGCGCAGAGTTGGAAGCTTTTCATGTGGACCAGATCATACCGAGGGCCAGCCATTTGTTAATGGGGCGAGTAAGCCCCCCCCATAGCACGCTACCACGCTTGAGTTTAACCACCCGGAGCCACCAAGAAATTTCGGTCACAATTTCTGTTCACCCATTGGGCGAAGGCCTGCCCTGGCATTTGATCACGCTGGAACGGGCACTGCTGCGGGAAAAGAAAAAGGCCAGTGAGAAATTCACCAGCCGGCTGCTGAATCGCTACCTACCGGATCTAATCGCCGCCGCCCAGGAAACTGATCCCGATACTGCGCTGCAAAATGTATTAGCCACCGGGTACCATCTACTCAGCGAGTGTTCGCTGGCGCTCTATATTGGCCAGGGGAACAACCCCAGTATGCGCTTGGTCGCCAGCCGGGGCGAAAAAGTTGATTTATTCCCATCCGAAATTGTATCTTCGAATATAAGCTTATTGATGCAGCCAGCGCTCTGGCAGAAAGGCGAACGCGGAGCCGATACAATTGTGCATGAGCGGGCGCGCCAAATGGGGTTAGCGTATCTGGCTTCATCGCCAATTGTGGCCGAAGAAGAGCCCCGTGCCTGGCTGGGATTCATTGCCGCCAGTGGAAATACACCACCGCCAGATTATATTCTGCCCTTATTGAAAATACTCTCCGCTTTCGCGGGGACTATCATTCACAATAATGTCCTGGCAGCCAATTTACGAAAATCGTTACACGAAACCAATTATCAGCTCAACACCTGGAAGAATGCCAGCGAGAATATTCACGATGGGGTGATTTCTGTTTCGCATCAAATCGAAATTACCTCGATGAATACCGCGGCCGAGCTGGTTTTTGGCTATGCTGAAAAAGAAGTATTGGGTACATCCATTGGCAGCGTGCTGATCGGTTCGGATCGACTGCTCCCGGCAGTCGAAAACGCGCTCCTGGGAACGGACACCCCCAACCTGGGCAATATAACCCTCCACCGCCGCAATGGCGAATCCTTCCCGGTTGATCTGGCTGTCACCCCTATCATTAATAATCAGGATATTACCGGGGCGCTGATTATTGTACGCGATCTCAGCGAGCACGAGCAAATCCGCATTCGCTCGCAACAGTTGGAACAACGCGCCCTGCTGGGCGAAGTCACGGCGGTTTTTGCACACGAAGTGCGCAACCCGATTAACAATATCAGCCTGGGGTTACAGCTACTTGAGCGTCAAGCCGAAGATGAAGACCCCAATAAAGATCGCATTCAACACATGCTGGAAGATTGCGACCGGCTGACTTCGCTGATGGATTCGGTGCTGACTTTTTCGCGCACTGGCACGTACGCATTCGCAGCATTAGACGTTCACGACCTGCTTGACCGCATCATCACACGCTGGCGGCCACGCCTGGCGAATGCCAATATTCAATGCAATCTTCAGACCTCCGCCCAACGTCCCGAAGTGTTGGGCGATAAACGCAGCCTGGAGCAAGTTTTTACCAATATCATCAGCAATGCCGTGCAGGTAATGAGCGAGCAGGGCAACGGCACCCTGAATATTAAAATTTCCAAAGACCAGTCCCCCAGCGGAAAAGAAATTATCCAAATTGATATGGCCGATAACGGCCCTGGCATTCCGCTTGAACACCAGACAAAAATTTTTGACCCCTTTTACACCACCAACCCCAACGGAACCGGTCTGGGGCTTTCGATTACAAAACAAATCATCACGGCGCACCGTGGGAATATTACATTAACATCTTTCCCCGGCGCCACCGTGTTCCACATTCAACTGCCCACAGCGGCATCTAAAGAGAAAGCCACACCATGAGTGCAACCATTCTAGTTGTTGACGATGAAGAAAATGCCCGCAAGCATATTCGTGATTTTTTAAACGGAGAGGGCTACGAAGTTATCAGCGCGGCCAACCTTGAAGAAGCGCGCAGCCAAATTCGGCAAGATAATGCCGATATTATCTTGCTCGATGTGCAGCTCCCCGATGGCTATGGCCCCGACCTGCTGGAAGAAACCAGCCATATAGAGGCGCGCCCGCCGATCATCCTGATTACCGCCCACGGCGATATTGATATGGCGGTTGAAGCCATGAAGAACGGCGCACACGATTTTTTGCAAAAACCGATTCAATTTAATCGCCTGGAGCAATCCATCCAACGCGCGCAGAAAATCGTTGCCATGCGCCGCGAGTTAAATCATCTGCGCGGCCAGCAGCGCAATGAGCTTAATTTCATCGTCGGCAAAACACCGGTGATGCGCGCTCTGGTGCAGCACGCTCAACGCGCCGCGCAGGCATCGGCATCAGTGCTCATTACCGGGGAAACGGGTACCGGCAAAGAAGTACTCGCCCGCGCCATTCACCAGCTTGGACCGCGCGCCAGTAAATCCTTTGTTGGTATCAACTGCGCGGCTATTCAAAGTACCGTGCTCGAATCGGAGCTATTTGGCTACGAAGCCGGAGCCTTCACCGGAGCGCAAAAACGCAAACATGGCCTGATGGAAGTGGCCGATTCCGGCATTCTCTTCCTGGATGAAATTTCATCCATGCCGGTGGATATGCAGGCCAAGCTGCTGCGCGCCATCGAAGAACAGGCCTTCCGCCGGGTGGGCGGCACCAATCTCATTAAAGTGGATGTTCAAATTCTGGCCGCGTCGAACCGCGATCTTCCCACCATGCTGCGCGAAGGCAATTTCCGGGAAGACCTGTACTACCGCCTGAAAGTCGTCGATCTCGATATCCCCCCGCTGCGCGACCATAAAGAAGATATCCCCGCGCTAGTAGGTTTATTCGTCAAGCACAACAACCAACGCATGGGGCTGAATATCAGCGATATTTCAGAACGCGCCATGCAAGCTCTAATGCAGCACAATTGGCCGGGCAATATCCGCGAGTTACGCAATGTCATCGAGCGCGCTATGCTCTTCTGCGATGAGGCAACCATAGACCTGCCCCATCTCTCGCCTGAATTTCAGCCCTAAAAACCATTACCCGCAAACCAAAAAACAAGGCTGGGTCGTTCCACGATCCAGCCTTGTTTTTTATACATCTGGAACAATTCTTGCACCATAAGAGCAAACAGGAGAACACCATGCTCAACTTAAACACAGCCGATATTCTACTCGCCATGATCCTCAGCCTATTCTTGCTGGGCACAATCACCTTCGCCAGCGGAATCATCATCTTGCTCACCCGCACCGCTGGGCGCGACGTCCGCGCCATCACCAGCAGCACCAGCAAACTGGCGCAAAAAGCGCTTGCCAATGATATTGCCGGTCTTGTCGGCAACGCCTCGGTTTTGCTAAATGCTACTAACGAAATGGTACGCACCAGCGCTGGGGTTGGTGTGCTATTACTCTTCATCGGGCTGCTGCTCATCGGCATAGCACTCGGCTTAGCCGTATATTTCCTGGGAGGCTCAGTGACCTATGACGCGCTCATCGGCAATCGTTGATTTAAAAAATGCACTGGGGGAAAATGACTGGCCGCGCGTGATTCCCGCCCTGCGGCAAGACCCCCTCGTCTGGCAGGCGCTTCAGAGCGCAGACTTCAGGCTGGCAGCCATCAATAAGCTAGGACCAACCCCCGAGGCCTGGTCTCCAGCAAATCTGGCCCTGATCGCCCTCGGCAGCGATCTGCGCACCCAGCACCTGCGTGCCGCGAAAAATATCCACCCCGAATTGATCGCCCAGGTGTATTTGGCGTCACAGCCGACCGCCGATGATACTGCTACCCCAACATTGGCCCAGGCCGGATTGTTGGCGCTGGAAATCATCAACCAGCCCCGACGCTGGGGAGAACTGACCCATACTGCGCTGCATGATTGTGTACTGGCCTGTCTGTTTGCCATACTTCCCAATCCCGCCACGCTGTTTAACACCATCCGCGTTGAGCAAGCCATCCACGCCGTGCTTGCCAATCCGTTCACTGCCGAAACCCAACTCGAGCAGATCGAAAAGCGTCTGCTCAGCGCCCCCGCCGATGAGCGGTTGGCCGCGCTCAACGCCCTGCGCGAACAACGCCCTGAAATCGCCGCAAAACTCGCCCAGCACAGCCCAACGCACGCTTCATACACGCCCAATCAGCGCACACATCGCCCGCGTGCTAAAGGCGTGACGGCCTCACTGCACATGCCGCTCACCGATCTGCAAAGCATGCTTCACCAGGCCGATGAACAACAAATCGCCGGAGAGGCTCAAGATGCCCGCGCAACATTGATTTCGGCACAAAAAGCAGCCAGTCAGATCCAAATTTCAATTGCGCTGGAACTGGCAAAAAGCGCCATTCAGGAAGGCAACCCCGAAGAAGCGTTAACACTCTGGAAGCAAGCAGACGGTCAGGCGCTCTCCGATCAGACCGCCAATCTCGTAATGGTTCTCATCGATCACGGCTATCTCGCCGCGGCGCAATCGCTGGCTGAGCCGCTGAATAATACCGAAAGTGAAAATAGCGCGCTGGTGCTGATCACCAAAGCAAGGATTGCCATGTTTAGCGGCGATCTGGCAGCCGCGCGCGGGTTGGCTCAACAGGCTATTGGATTCAACGGCGCCGAAAATTCGTATACCTGGGATGCCAGCGCCTTGGCAAATCTGCTGCTGGAACTAGGGATGCACACGCAGGCTATTGATATCGGCGAGAATTATATTCAACAGAACCCGAATAGCGCCGCAACCGCAAAACTACTCGCAAAAGCCTATCGCTACACCGGCGAAGCCGAACCCATGCTGCACTGGTCGCACCTGGCAGTTGCGTTGGAGCCAAAGAATACCGCCCTGCAACGCGATCTGGCCGAAGGGTTGGAATTGCTCGATGAGTGGCAGCAAGCCTATGAGATTCGTCAAAAAATACTCCATGCCACCGAGTCGCCATCCACAGATGACCAGCTTGCATTGGCAAAAGCTGCGCTGCGAGCCGGGCAGCCACAGCGTGCCGCCGAAGCCGCACAAGGATTAATTCTAAGCGATCCGCACGATGGCGCGGCAACCGCGTTGATGGGGCAGGCGCTCGTCGAATTGGGGCAGCGCAATGAAGCCCGGCAACTTTTTGAAAAAGCGATTCAGATTTCCCCCCTCGTCAGCGATCCCTGGTTGGCGTTGGCTGATTTTTACCAGCAAGAGCATGAATGGCAGCAAGCCTTCCACACCCTGCAAACCGCGGCGAGGTCCGTACCGGAGGCTCCCGAGGTTCATCTGGCGCTTGGAAAAATCTATCATCAGCAGGGCGATGCTACCCAGGCGCTGGCAGCTTTCCGCAAAGCCAGTGAACTCGCCGATACAGCCACGCAGCCCTCAGCGGGAAATCTGGACATCGAAATCCAGCTTGCACTGGGGGATACTTTGTTGACGCTTGGTCACGCCGAAGAAGCCCGTCAGCAGCTCGAAAGCGCCTATCGGCAAGCGCCCCATACCAACACGCTGGCACACACCTACGCTCGCAGCTTGATCGCGACAGAACAGCCTCAGAAAGCAGCCGAATTGCTTGAACCCCTGCTGGAGACACCCGGCAACACCCCAATTGAATTGGACTACGCCCGCTCGCTGCTGGCAATGCGCGAGCGCGACACAGATGCGCAGGCAATTCTCAGGGGAATTCTTGACCGCGATGCCAAACATCCTGCAGCTACAGCGCTGATGGCTGAAGTTTTGGAGCGCTCCGGAGATACAAAAGCCGCGCTGACGGCTTATCGCACTGCGCTGAGCATCAATCTCGAACAAAACCCATTGCAGGCAAAATCGCTGGCGTTGAACCTGGGGCGGCTGGCTTTGGCCGAAGAACAGCGCGAAATCGCCCTGGGGGTACTGGAACACTTTGGGCAGCAATACCCCGACGACCCCCAGATCGCGCGCTTGCTGACGCAGGCATATCGCGTCAATGGAATATCAGAGAAAGCGCTGGAAACCGCACAGGTTGTCCTGCGAGTTGAAACCGCCACTCCAGAGAGTGTACTATGGTTCGTGGAACAGGCGCTGGACTTAAAGGCGCCCGATCAGGCTTTAGCCGCGCTCAATCAGAGCATTGAAAAGGATGCGTCGCAATCATGCTTGCACTTGAAACGTGCGCAAGTGTTGCTACAGGTTAATGAACATTCGTCTGCACGCCGGGCATTTGAACAGGTCTCGATTATGGAAAATGTGACCCCAGCCGAGTTGGGCACAACCGCCGAAGGTCTGCTGGCAACCGACAATCCCCAGCAAGCGGTATTGAGCTTTGAGCGTGCTATTCGTATGGCGCAGCAAGATTCGCAGCAAGATCACACGCAAATGCAGCTCGGCCTGCTGAAGAAACTGGCTGCCACACAAAAAGAATTACAAGATCATCCCAGCGCGCTCAAAGCCCTCGACGAAGCCCTCGTGATCGCCCCCGCAGATTCATCCCTGGTCATCGAAAAAGCGGAATTACTGCTCGAGATGGAACAACTGGAACAGGCTGGCGAGTGGATTGAGAGCCAACTTGCCGAAAATCCGACCGACCCACACTTGAATTTACAAGCCGCGCTGATCTTGCGCTTGCTCGGTGATTTGCCCAAGGCAGCCGTGCGGGCACAAGGCGCGTTGCATGGCTTTCAGGAAAACGGCAACGAAGATGAAAGCACACTCGCCGCGACCATCGGAGGGCAAATTGCGATTGCCATGCTGCGCGATGAAGATGCCGCTGCTATTCTCGCCACAACTGCGGGTATGCATCCCCAGCAACACGCCAACGATAGCGCCGTGGCCTACTACTGCCTGCAAGGTGAACTGGCCTTGCAAGCAAATGAAGAGGTTGCCGCCGCCGATGTACTCACCCGCGCCCTACAAATTGATCCGCAGCACCCGCGGGCGCTGGCTTTACATACGCGCTTACGCATCCGTCAGGGGGGCGGGGCCGCGGCCGATGAACTCTTCAAAGAAGCCATGACTCAATTCGGTGAATACCAGCGCGCTCAACGCAGCGCGCCCGAAGATTATTATGCCCTGGCAGAAGCGGCGATTGAATGCCATGCCTGGGATCCGGCAGTCTATCTACTCAAAAAAGTTGCCAAACTCACCCCGCGCGAGCCGCGTGCCCAACTCCAACTGGCACGCATTCTGGCACTGCGCGCCGAGTTCCAGCATTTCTATCAGGATGTGCATCTCAGCAAGCACGCCCTGGGGGAATCGGCCCTCGGGGAATACAATTATCAGCAATTCGAGATAGCAATTCTTAACACATCACAATTGGTGGAGATCATTCAGGCCGCCGGTCTGGATACCCGCACTCGACGCGCAAAAATCGCACATTGGATGGCGCGCGGGCAGGCGGCTTTCCAACCCAGCGAAAGCCACACCCAGGCTTTACTTGAACTCCCCTCCACAGTAGACAATCTTACAGCGACGCTGGCGGCGCTGAGGCACAGCGCCCAGGGGTCAGATGCCGCTCAAAAGGCGCAACAACTACTTAAACCCGAATCCGGCCCCGCGCCAGAAGCGCCGATCCTGCTTTGTCAAATCGCACTGGCGCTGGTGGATGAGAATCCTGCTTTAGCCAATCAGGCGGCTGAAAAAGCGCTTAACAAAGCTATCCGCGAAAATATTGTCACCACCCCGCTTTACCACGCTGTCCGGGCAACGGTAGCCGAAAAGCTTGATGATCTGGAAGTTGAGCTACAGGCGATCCAGGCGTTGTTGGCCCTATGCGATAACGAGGCCTACTGGTATGAGCGCGCCGCCGATATTATCGCCGCCCAGCACAATGCCGCAGAGCCCTTGCAGCTTGCGCCCGCGATTGAATATCTCGAAAAAGCGCTGCTCACGGAACCCAGCTCATTGCCACTGTACCACAAGCTGGGGCATGCCCAGATCGCTGTCGGAGATTTGCCCGCAGCCATCCATACCTATCGTCAGGCCACTGTGTTGGCGCCCGAAGATCACCGTCTCTGGCTATATCTGGCACGCGGCTATCACACACAAGGAAGCATTCGAGAAGCGCGCGCCAGCGCCCAAAAAGTACTCAGCCTTCAACCCGATCATGAAACGGCGCATTTGATCCTGGCTGAACTCGATCTCGGCGCGGGGCGCGTTGAGAATGCACAACGCCACACTGCCAAAGCCTTACGCGTCAATCCCCGCAACCCGCGTGCGTTGTTAATGCACGCCGAAACCTTGACCGCACAGGGGCAGGCCGCACAGGCCCTGACCGCCCTCGAAACCGCAGCGGCGCGCATGATCCCAACGGTTGAACTTCTGCTCAAGATTGTGGATCTCAAACGCCAAGTATTTGGCGAAAAAGTAGCCCTCGAGTCGCTGCACCAACTGGCCGAGGCCTACCCGCAAGATGACCAGATTCTCATCGCGCTGGCACATTGTCTGGCAAAAAATGGTGAAAAACAGCGCGCCATCCAGACTGCGCAAAAAGCGCTGCAACATGCCGAAAACGCGGGAAACGAGACAGAACACGCCAATCTGCTGCACTTGCTCGGCCAATTGCTGCGCGAAAGCGGTCAACTCGACCAGGCGATTCAACATCTCGTTTTGGCGATTGACCAACGTCCCGATTGGGTACCCCCTTATCTTGAACTGGGGCGCGCCTACCACGAGCGGCGGCAATATAATCTGGCGCTGCAAACCTATCATCAGGCGATTGCCATTGCCCCAGAGGATGCCAGCGGATACCACCTGGCAGGCCAGGCCCTCAAAGATGCCAAAGATTACGCCAACGCCGAGACCATGCTGCGTAAAGCCGCCCGAATCAACCCTGAGAATGTCAGCATCCAACGCCAATTGGCGGCTATGATTGCCATGAACCTGGTACATAACCCCCGCAAAGCATTTGCCACCGTTGATGAAAAAACGGCATAACCGTAAACGGAAACCACTATGAAAACGCTACAACCCCTTCCCCCTGGTGAACCCTGGCCGCGTGCGTATCTGAACGAAATTTTGCAAACGGCCCTCAATGTAAAATCCTACAGCTTCGCGCGTCAGGCGACGCTGGCCTGGCTCACCCACTATGAGCGCGATTTACACATCCAGTTTCTACGCGCCCAGGCTTTTATTGGCGAAGGCATGGCCGCAAAGGCGCTGCCGATTTTGGAAGGTGTTTGCACCGCCGATCCCGAATTCTTTGAAGCGCAGGAATTGCGCGCCCGCATCAGCAGCAACCTGCAAGCCAAAGGGATGGGTGCAGCCCGCGGCGCGTATCTGGCCCTGGGCGGACGTGTCGCGACGACCTCAAAGCTGGCCCAACCTGCCCCGGCGTGGGTTCAACCCCTAAGGGTGGCCTACCATGCCCTGCAAGGCAAAAATTTCGCCGCCGCCGAAGAAATCATCACCGATACACTGATCTTTGACCCGCCCAATATCCTGGCGGCATTGACTCATTTACGCATCTTGTGGTTGCAGCCAGAAACACCGCAAAGAGCAACCCAAAACCTGGCCGAGCATTATCACCGCATCTGGCCCGATTGCGTGACGATCCAACTCATATTGGCCGATAGCATGATGAGCGCTGGCAGCGCCGATCTTGCCGTGGCGCTGCTGCACCGCGCCGCATCCAGCGATCCCGCCGGGCAGGTCCCAGCGCGCTTGTGGGGCCTGGAGAATCCCTACCGAACGCTGTGGCCAGAACGTATGCGCGCCGTCCTCGAGATTTCGATCCCGGCGGGGGTGGCCGCGGCCTTGGGGTGGAATTTGCTCCCCAACGGGCAGCCGCGCAAGGAAGCAGACCCCACCCCCAATATTGAGCGACAACCCGAAAAAAGCGCGCCAGCACCGATGCAAGCCAGCGATGCGGCCCACAATCCAGAAATCTCACAAACTGACAACGCAGCGAAACCGACCAGTCGCCCCGGGAAATCTTCCGATTTAAAAGCTGAAGTGCAACGCGCCCACGCAGAAGCGCGCCGCATATTGAAGCCTGATGAAGCCGAAACGGCTCAAAAAGAGATCGGGATTGAACTCGGAAAAGCTGCCCGGCGTCTAAACTTGCCTGATTTGCCTAAAACAGATGGCTCGTTGCCGGTATACGTAGTTATGAGCACGCAGCGCGGCATGGAACGCAAATATGGTGCGCAGACGGCCGGAGTGATTGATGAAGCCATGCAAGCCCTGACCCTGCGGCTGCGCCAGCGCAATGGCTGGGGGGCGCTGCTGGTCTACCCCGATGATCCCGCCGGTATGGCCGGGCTTGGGCTAAAACCCGCCGCTCCCGATGATCCCTGGGCTTTGAAACTGGCCCTACACGATATTGATACTGCCTTGCGCGCCAGAGGCACAATGATCGGCGCGTTGCTGATTGTCGGCGGGCCAGAGATTGTGCCGTTTCATCATCTGCCGAACCCCACCGACGACGCAGACGCAGATGTACCCTCTGATAATCCCTATGCCACGCGCGACGAGAACTACTTCATCCCCGAATGGCCGGTAGGGCGCCTGCCCGGTGGCGCGGGCCGCGATCCGGCGCTGCTGCTAAGCGCCATGCGCGGAATAGCATCGCAGCATTCGGGTAAGCGCAAAAAGTCAGGCGGCCCAATTCGCTGGATGGTCGATTTCTTGCGGCGAGTACTCCCCCAACGCACCCACACGCAAAGTTTTGGCTACAGCGCTGAAATCTGGCAAAAGGCTGCCGCATCGGTGTTCACCGTAATCGGGGAACCGCGCCAGATGCTGACCTCACCCCCAATTGGCAGCGAGAATAAAATTCCTGCGCCTGCCGCGCAACTGGGCTATTTTAACCTGCACGGGTTGGAGGATGCTGCCGAGTGGTACGGGCAACGCGCGCCCAAAAACAACGGCGATGGGTCACTAACCAACCTGGAATTCGATTTTCCGGTTGCACTGCGCCCGCGTGATGTGGTCAATGGCGGGCGCGCGCCGCAAGTGATCTTCAGCGAAGCTTGCTATGGGGCGCATCTTTTCAACCGCAGCGTCGAAGAGTCGCTAGCGCTTAAATTCATCAACGCTGGAGCGCGGGCCGTGGTTGGCTCGACGGCAGTAGCCTATGGCTCCGTCACGACACCGCTCAATGCTGCCGATTTATTGGGCAAAGCTTTTTGGGAGGCGCTGCAAAACGGGTATCCCGCCGGAGAAGCCCTGCGGCGCGCCAAAATTCACCTGGCAAGTGAGATGCACAATCGCCAGGGCTATCTTGATGGCGAAGACCAGAAAACGCTGATTTCATTCGTTTTATACGGCGATCCATTAGCCTACGCACAAGATTTACCCGGATTTAGAAGGATGCGAGGGAGCAAAGCCCCCAAAGATGTAACCCGCTATACCACACCGCCCCTGGAAGTAAAAACGGTTTGTGACCGTGCTGATAATCCGGGAAGTTCAGAACCTGTTCCCGCCGAAGTTTTGAAACACGTCAAGCAGGTTGTAAAACTTTACCTCCCCGGCATGAGTGGGGCGCATCTGGCCCTGAGCCATGAGCATTCCAATTGTTGCTGCGAGGGTCACACCTGCCCTACCGGGCAATTAGGCAAAAAATCCCGCCCCAATGCTGAACCAAAGCGCAGCGTGGTCGTGCTCAGCAAAGAAATTCGCCATGCCAACCGCACGCACCCGGCATACGCCCGCCTGACAATGGATGCGCAGGGCAAAGTCGTCAAATTGGCAGTAAGCCGATAGACTCCCACACCCACGGCCCCTCTCGCAAATTGGGAGAGGGGGTCTATGGCTTGTTTATCACGCATTGCAGGGGTTTTACACGTCAGAAGAAGCTTAAGTAGATTTTGGAAAGAACTTTGGAAAAGACTTTCGAAAAATAGGGGTGTGTGGGGTGCGGAGCACCCCACACACCC
>JACNJM010000009.1 GCA_014382605.1 Anaerolineae bacterium | reverse complement strand
TGGGCTTAGCGGGTTGTCTAGTGGTTTTTCCATGCTCAATCGATTGTGGCATTTGCTGGATGGCGCCTAATTCATCAGATGGAACGTATCGCATCCCATATGATAACTCATTATGTCAAAGATTATTTCAGAGCTTTCAATACTGCAAACGAGTACCACGCATATTTTTTAATCTATTCTCAACTCGCGGCGAAGATACGAATTTTAGGGTGATTGCGCATGATGTGCAATTGAAGCTCCAAGATGTGCGCCAAAGAGAATAATCGTGCCTAATAGATAAATCCAAAACAAAAGCGCGGCTATGGCTGAGAGCGAGCCATATACCAGCGAATAATTCGCAAACCCGCTTTTTAGATACCAAGCAAAGCCCCAGGTAATAATTTCCGCGGCAAGCGAGGCGACAAACGCCCCCCAGGCTCCTTCACGCCAAAGCACATGGGTATTTGGCAACCAGCGATACAACGTCACCAAAGTGATAAAAAGCATTATCCACAAAACAACGTGTGAAAAGTAGCGCATATGCAGTAAAACCTGAGCCGCGCCATTTAATCCGGGGGGTAACAAGCGAATAATTGTGTTGGCGGTCAGTGTCAGTGCAATCAGCAACAATAAGGCCAGCAAAATAAGCAATGCCATGAGCCGCCGCGTAATAAATGGCCGTCGATTCGCTGCAGGCCAAGCCAGATTAATATACCGCGCCAGAATAGCAAACGCAGCGGACCCCGACCAGGCTAATGCCAGTGTACTGAGCATACTCACAGAACCGCGTGCTTCAAGCACTTGCTGAATATTTTTCTCGATCACATCGCCAGCAAACGGAAACATCCCCACCAGTAATTTTAGTGCCTGCACCTGCGCATCTGCGCTCTCAACCAGCCTGCCCCCAAAAGCCACCATCATTAACAATAATGGAAAAAGTGAGAAAAAACTGTAAAAGGCCAATCCGGCGGCGGCTTCTGCAACACGCTCTTCTCCCATACGCATAAATGCATGGTTTAGGATGCGCGCTATCGAAATGGATTTCTGCCAAACGCGGCGCACAGTAGATTGAAACGATGCGAATTTCACGGGCTGCGCTCCAACAGTTCATCAAAAAAGTGGGCAACATGGTCATCATGCTGCCCACCTTCTCTAGGATTTGCTCCAAAAATGATATTCGCGGTGGCTAACTGGCATCGTCCGGATCACGAGTTATCTTTGGCATAGAACGCTGCAATTGTTTGCGCGACACGCGGTTCATTGTGCGGCATTTTGGACAGCGTAAATCATAAAAAGAAAGTTTCTCTTTATCGATATGGTCAAGCGCATCAACGGCAGCATCGCGGTTCAGCGCAATGGGAATGTGGCATTTCGAACATCGGATTTGCATAATAACACCTCTTTTGAGCAGCTTTGATTGCTGAATGCCCTACAAGTATACAATATCTGCCCAAATCGGGATAGATGGAGATCATCCAGCCGCTGGCGATGCCGCGGACTGCCCCGCCAGCCAACCAGTCGAAAAGGCTGCTTGCAAATTATAGCCACCGGTATCGGCATCGACATCCAGTACTTCTCCCGCGAAATACAAGCCCCCAATCAGGCGCGATTGCATGGTTTTCGGATTAACTTCGCGCGTATCCACGCCACCCGCAGTGACGATAGCCTGCATGAAAGAGCGATGATCTATGATATCCAGGCGAAAATCTTTGAGCCAGTTTCGTAATCGTTTTCGTTCCTCGGCGCTGATTTGATTGACCAGTTTCTCGGCGGCGATTCCATTTTGCTCAATACAAACCGGGATCATAGTTCGCGGCAGCAATTCTTTGAGCAATGTCTGAAATTGTTGTTTCCCATGCGCCTGAATATCGCGCAGCAAACGAAGATCCAGTTTTTGATAATCCAAAGCAGGCTTGAGGTCAATTGAGAGTGTCACGCCGTTCCCGGCCTGAAGCGCATCAACAATGCTGCGGCTTAACGTCAGGATAATTGGGCCAGAAACGCCAAAATGTGTGAAGAGCATTTCGCCAAACGCATCGGCAGATTTTTTCCCATTCACCCATACGCTGACAGAAATATTCTTCAGACTCAAACCTTGTAGCTTTTTAGCCGCATCCCCCGCAGTGACCAATGGCACCAGCGCCGGACGAATCGGCACAATGTGATGCCCGCATTCGCGCGCCAGGCGATAGCCATCTCCTGTGGAGCCTGTGCCGGGATACGAAGCGCCCCCCGTGGCAATAATCACCGCGTCGGCATCCAACGCGGTGTGAGTCGTTTCAACACCGGTTACGCGACCATTTTCCACCCGAATGCCTTTTACGGGAGAATCCGTCCAGATTTTTGCCCCGTTGTGGGTGGCCCAATCAGTCAATGCTTCTACAACATCGCTGGCTTGCCCACTGACGGGGAACACGCGCCCGCCGCGCTCGGTGATTGTCTCGATGCCATGCGCGTGAAGCAGGGCAAGAACATCATCAGAAAAATAGCGGTGAAAAGCCTGGCGCAAGAATTTCCCCGTTGGACCAAAATGTTCAAGAAATTCGCGCACCGGAGCTACATTGGTGATATTGCACCTTCCTTTGCCGCTGATGAAAATTTTTCGCCCCACCGCATTCATCTTTTCCAACACCAAAACTTCAGCGCCTTGTTGAGCCGCCTGGCCTGCCGCCATCAGGCCTGCTGCCCCGCCACCAATAATGATAATTTTTCGTTTTGCCATCAGGCTCATACTGTAACACTTTCGCAAACCAATGCGTAGACTTTTGTGC
>JACNJM010000242.1 GCA_014382605.1 Anaerolineae bacterium | reverse complement strand
TTAAAAATTCCGGGCGAAAATTTAAGTGACTATTTCACTACGCGTATAAATTTGCGGCGACCTACACGCAGCACGCCAGAGCCGGGGAATTCGGCCAAGGCAGCGGTGAGTTTTTCGCCATCCAGGCTGACGGCGTTTTGCTGCACCATGCGCCGTCCCTCGCCGCGGCTGCTCACCAGACCGCTATCGGTGAGTACATCTAGCACGGACTGCCCAGCCTGGAGCGTGTACGCTTCCATATCTTCGGGCACATCGCCTTGCTGGAAGACGCGCACAAAGGCGGCCTCGGCTTCTTTGGCAGCGGCCTCGCTGTGGTAGATCGAAACAATCTCGCGCGCCAGACGCATTTTGGCGTCGCGCGGATGCACCTTACCCTCGGCAAGTTCTTTTTCGATGGCATCAATCTCCGGCGGAGTCAGGCGGCTAACAAGGCGATAGAAATCGCCCATAGCTTTATCGGGGACGCTCATCACTTTGCCGTACATATCCTCGGGGGTTGCCAGCAAGGGGATGTGATTGCCCAACGATTTGCTCATTTTGACTTCGCCATCCGTACCCGGCAAGATGCCCATAATAATGCCGATATTGGGCTGAACACCTTTGGAAGCCATCAACTTGCGTGCCGCGGTGACAATATTAAACAACTGGTCAGTGCCGCCCACTTGCACATCGGTGCGCAGGGCATAGGCATCGTAACCTTGCATAATGGCGTAAAAAGTCTCGTGCAGGTAGACCGCGTCGCCTTTATCCCAGCGCAGGCGGAAATTTTCGCGCGTCATAAATTGCTGAATGGTGAAATTGGAAGCCAGTTCAATCAGCTCGGCAAAGGTCAATTTCGAGAGCCAGTCGGCGTTGTAGACGATTTTTGTCTTTTCGGCATCAAGAATTTTGTAAGCCTGCTCGGCGTAGGTGCGGGCATTGTAGTCCACTTCTTCGGCGGTGAGCTGCGGGCGTAGTTTGTCTTTGTCCGAAGGGTCGCCAATCAATGATGTGTAGTTGCCGACGACAAAGGTTACTTCGTGACCTAATTCCTGAAACTGACGCAATTTGCGCATGGGGACAGTATGCCCCAGGTGCAGGTCGGAGGTGCGCGGATCGAAACCACAGTACACTTTCAGCGGGCGGCCTTCTTTTTCGGCTTCGCTCAAACGCTGCTTTAGTTCGTTGGCCATGGCCTGGTGCAAATTGGCATCGCCGTATTCGGTGCCTTGCATCAACAGGGCTACTTGTTCGTCGATAGTCATTTTGGTCATAATTTTCTCCTTAGCCCTCTCACAAAGTTGGGAGAGGGGCTTGGGGGTGAGGGGAAACAAAAAGCGCCCTCAATACATCAGAGAGCGCCAGTAGGAACGCGGCCAATTTGCCCCGCCCCTACGGACGGGTATAATAGCGCACTTTTTCGCTATCGGCGTGTTTGGATAAACCTGCCGATGCGAGAATTTCTTTTAAGATGAACGCGCCTTCGGCGAATCCCAGTCGGCCTTTGAGATCGTCTTGCACCCGCACTTCGCCCAGCGTTCTGAAAATGAAGCTGATCGTCGGGTTAATTACCTGGACGCGCTGCCCCCAAGTTGATTCCAGAACGCGCACTTCTTGCACATCTTCCCATTTCAGATTGATGCTGCGCAGACCGTTGCGGTACTGGATTCCCTCGGGGTCAAGACTCAGCACGGTGTGGCGATCCACCCAGTTTCCCAGGCTGATGCTCCCCGCCGATAAAAATAAAATCACAAACAAGGCTATCGCTCCCCAGGGCACGGATTCAACTCGAAAGCGGACCAGGCCCCAAAAGATCAACGCCAGGCCTGCTAAAATCCAGGCAATCCATTCGCCCTTGCGGGGGATCAGTTCGGGGGTGAAATCGCGTTTTGCCGACATGGGGAGTATTATACACCCTTTGCAAGCCGCGGAATTACTTATTTAACTCATGCTTTCGATTTTCATATACTTGTTTCTATGAGCGTTCGTTGGAAATGGCGGACGGATTTACCCACACTATATTTTTTAGGAGGAATGTATGTCTGAGTATGAATTCTCATCGGAACAAAACCGCACCATTCGCAATGTGTCATCGAGAGTGATGTGGCAGGGGGTGTTATTAGCCCTGGGCGGTGTGTTTGGCCTTATTGCCGATTTTCTCAAAAAGGATACGCTTACCACGTCGGACTTCATTGTTACGGTGGCGCAAAGCGCATTATTTGTTGTGATGGGGGTACTCATCCTGCGTCCATCGGATAATTTCAAACGCATCACAACAACCGAAGGCAAGGATGTTAAAGAATTGATGAGTGGGTTCAAGGAATTGAATTTTGCTACGGTTCTGAGCATTGTTTTTCTCATCCTCATCATTGCTGGCGATGTTGTTGGCATTCTCTTCTAGGCGCGCATCGGATAAGGAGTTATAAATGAGCGAATATGAATTTACCCCCCAGGATGACAAAATTTTTAAGACACTTTCTCGCAATATGGTGATTTTGGCGGCCCTGATTTTGCTCGGTGGGATCGCTACTATTGTTCAATTTGCGGTAGATAGCCCCCAGATCACTACGTTGGCCAATGGTGTGGCCTATTGTGCGATGGCGATTGCCTTTTTCTTGCCCACAGATAATTTTCGGCGAATTTCGTCCACGCAGGGCAGTGATATTACAGAACTAATGACCGCTCTAAGGGAAATGGATAAAGGTTGGCTGGTCATGGTAATTTTTACGGCAATCAGCCGACTAATGTTGTTGATTGAGTTGATAGCAAATTTGTGAACA
>JACNJM010000266.1 GCA_014382605.1 Anaerolineae bacterium | reverse complement strand
TTAAAGCAATCCATCCCAAAGATATATTTTTTGCATCCATTATCGGACAATATCAGGCGCGTTCTACAGCCACGGGTCGATTATGTAGCAAAATGTTTTCTGCACTGCTCATCACCTTGGGTACAAACTGCTCAGGGATATCCACCAACGTAGTATGATCTTGAATAAAGATTTTGCCAATCGTTCTTCCGGGGATGTCTGCAAAAGATGCAATCGTCCCCACAATATCTTGCGGGCGCACACCCTGCTTTTTACCGCGATCCAGCCGCAAACGCACCATACCAACCTCATGAGATTCTTTCCCAGGGTTAGCGTTGTGACTGCGGCTAATCCGTCTCATTTCATGCTGCTTCTTCCCAGAATACGCCTTCCGTACTTTGCTGATCGTCCCAATTGGACGTTGCCTTTCTTCTGCACGCGCCAGCTTTAAAGCTACGGCAGCAATCTCCAAAGGATCGTTGCCAGCAGCGACCAGGGTCTCTACCATCTCGCGCTCACGTTGATAGCGGTCACGTTTAAGCCAGACACTGACATTGCGTAATAACGCGTCTTCGCGATGTTGGATAATTTCCTCGGTTGAAGGCAGCGTGGCCGGGGTAATCTCTTGGCGAGTGTATCTCTCAATTCTTCCCAAACGCCCTTGCTCCGAAGGTGTCGTCAGGGTAATAGCTACGCCGGGCTTCCCCGCACGACCGGTACGGCCCACACGATGAACATAAGATTCTGAATCGTGCGGCATATCAAAGTTGAAGACATGCGAAATATCGTCAATATCCAAACCGCGTGCGGCCACATCGGTTGCTGCTAACACTTTGGTCTGGTTGGCTCGAAAACGATTCAAAACCTGAATTCGTGCGTCCTGACTTAAATCGCCATTCAAAGCTTCCGTTGGGAATCCACGCTGGGATAATTTGCTTGCCAATGAGCCGCTGCCAATGCGCGTTTTTGTAAAAACGAGCGCACTGCTAACATCCTCGACTTCTAACAAACGCGTCAGAGCAGCCAGTTTATCTTTTTCGTTGACCAGATAATAGCGCTGTTCCGTAGTTGCTACGGTAAGATGTTCGCGTTTAATCGTAACGGATTGTGGGTCTTGCAGATACTTACCGGCAAGGCGGCGGATTCCAGCCGGAAGCGTCGCTGAGAAAAGCGCAGTTTGTCGGGTAGATGGAGTTTCGTTCAAAATAGATTCGATATCCTCAACAAAACCCATGCTGAGCATCTCGTCCGCTTCATCGAGTACAACGGTGTCCACATAGCTGAGATCAAGCACCTTTTTCCGGATCAAATCCAGCAAGCGCCCCGGGGTTCCAACAATAATATCAACCCCCTTCTTGATACGGCGGGTTTGCCGATCATAGGGTTGGCCGCCATAAACAGCCAATACCCGCATACCACGGTATTTACCATATTCAAAAAAAGCGTTGGCAACTTGCATGGCTAATTCACGCGTGGGCGCCATCACCAGGCATTTCACTTGCTTCTTTTCCTGCACCAGATTATGCAAAATAGGCAATGCAAACGCGGCTGTTTTGCCGGTCCCGGTTTGAGCTTGCCCAATAATATCCTTACCGGCAAGCATTAAAGGGATTATTTCTGATTGAATCGGGGTGGGGTTAATATAGCCCAGCTCGGCTATGGCCTGCTCCAATTGCGGATGCAGGTTTAACGCGCTAAATGTACTATTCACTTTAATCTCCTGTTTTCATTACGATGATCGGCTATTTCAAGCCAGTCCCAGTTGTCTTAGACAGCCAACTCATCCCGAAAACAAGAGCCATCTGTGGCAACAAAAATACTCGACCAAATTTGGCGAGTATTTTTTGGAAAAACTCAAAACACTAAACTTGATAACTTGCTATCCACCTGGATAGACCGAGCGAGTATACCACTCATTTTGAGAACAGCAAGCCCCAACTTTATGCATTTCGAATCAGATCGCGATACTTACTGGCAAATAATGCCGGGGTTCCGCCAGTATGCCAGAAAAGCACGCTCTCATCGGGCGAGAAAAAGCCCGTGCGGATCAGGTCAATCAGCCCTGCAGCAGCGCGTCCAGTATATACCGGGTCTACCAACACGCCTTCATTCTTGGCGAATAGTTGCATCGCCTCGATTTCAGGAGGTCCGGCCATACCATAGCCAGCCCCGATATAATCCGTATTGACGAGAATCCGACTCGGCTCAAAGTGGGCCGGTGTGCCCAGGCGGGATACTGTCTCGGAGGCCAGCGTTGCCACCTGCGCCTTTAGGGCTGCTTCTGGCTCATCGACGCTGATGCCCAATATGCGGCCTACAAAACCCAGTAGATACGCCCCAGCCACCAGCCCAGCCTGCGTCCCCCCGGACGATGAAGCAAAGACAATCCAATCGGGAGACACACCCTGTTCTAGTAACTCCTGAAGCGCAAAAGCATAGGCTGCCGCCCCGGTCGAGCTGGAGCCGCCATACGGCACCAGATAGGGTTTGCGCCCCTCGCTTTGTGCTTGCTCAAAGGCCGCCTGCAAGGTTTGATCGCGCGTAGCCTTCTGCGTCCAAATAATTTGCGCCCCTAAAAGGGTATCCAACAGATAATTGGCCGAAAGCTCGTCTGGGGGATCACCGGCCAGCACCAGTGTGCAGGCCAGCCCAGACCGGGCCGCGGCCGCCGCTGTTTGGCGGCAGTGATTCGACTGTGGCGCGCCGGTAGTAAATACCATCTCAGCGCCTTGTGCCTGGGCTTCGGCGAGCAAAAATTCCAGCTTACGGGTTTTATTGCCGCCCAGGGCAAG
>JACNJM010000096.1 GCA_014382605.1 Anaerolineae bacterium | reverse complement strand
CAAATAAATCCTTCGGAGGGGAATGTATCAACAAGGCTCCCGACATCTTGCCCCAGTTTTCCCTGCCCGTAGGGGTCTTCGGAAATATAAACGGTCAACTCCACTTGTGCCAGATCCGCCACTTCCATTACCGGGCCGCCCGGCGCAATCGTCTCGCCAATTTCCAGGCTGCGAGTTAGCACAACACCCGAAGTCGGCGCGTAGACAACCGTTTTGGCAAGCTGTACATCGAGCACTTGTAAGGCGGCTTCGGCGGCAGTCCGATTGGCTTCTGCCTGCGCCAGACCTGCTTCAGCTAAATCGACCGCGGCGCGGGAAGCATCCACTAGTAAAGATTGTTCGCCGCTCAATAACTGAGTCAGCGCGTCGAGGGCGTTGTCGAAACGCGACTGGGCTACCGCCACGCGTCCGCGCGCATCCAGTATATCGGCGCTGGCAGTTGCCGATAGTATGCGATCGTAGTCAAGCTGGGCGCGCTCCAGATCGGCCAGAGTGGTATCTAACTGATCTTGGGCAATTTGCTCCACAATTTCGTTCTCATTTGAAGCCGCTGCCTGGGCATGGGTTTGCAGGGCAATTTGATAAGCCGCCTGCGCCGCCGCCAGAGCAGTTTCTGCAGCTACCAGATCGGAGTTGCTGGCATCCTGCAATTCCTGAGCCAAATCGGCTTGCTCTTGAACCAGCGCGCTGTACACAACTTCAACCTCATTCTCTATAGCCTGAATGCGTTCGGCCTTCTGGTAATACCAAACCGGCAACGTAAACTCATCCGGCAAGGGAGCTAACCAGGCAGCATTGCGCGCCTGCAAGTCTTGCAAGCGCGCCCCTTGAAGCGCCAGTTCAGATTGCAGATTGGCAGCATCCAGTTGCGCCTGCGCCGTTTCGACCGCTGCCTGTGCCACCGCCACACCCGCTTGAGCCTGACGGTATTGTGCCTGATAGATTGTATCGTCCAGGCGGAATAGAATATCACCAGTCTGGATTTCATTACCCTCGCTCACCAATACTTCAACGACTTTGCCGCCGAGTTCTGAAGCGATCTTGATCTGCTGTGCCGAAACATGCCCCGAGCCTTCAATTACATTTTCGGCGGCCTGAGCGGTGGGAAATGCGCTACAAGCGCCCAGCGTGAGCATCACGAACAGAACAACCAAAATACTTGTGTTATTTTTTTTCATCGAACTACCTCCATCTTTTTATACAAATCATGGGGAATTTAATTCAAATGCATCCAGCGAGCCAAAGTAGCGGCGAATGAGTTCGGCATCGCCGCGACGGATAGCTTTTAATGGATCAGAAATGGCTTTGAAATAGGTTCGTACAAGCGCATTCGGAATCGCCCGCACCAGGGCGCGGCTGGCAGGCGAAATGCGTTGTTTTGCCATCTCAAAATAATCCACCAGCGTTTTGCGGCGAAAATCCAGCAGCGCATCCAACTCATCGCCGTCGGCATAATCGCCGGAGTGGAAATTTCGGGTCGCAAAAGCTTGTTCGGGCAGCGCCTCCTCATTAACGCCAAAAATTGGCAGCATCTTGTGGATAAACTCGCGCGCCGAGATGCGACAGGCCGCCCCGCCCCCCAGATTAAAAATTCTCCCAAATACGCCCTCATGCTCAAGAGCCTGCACCAGAGCATAGCCAGCATCCGAGGCGTGGCACCATTCCAAGGCGGTATTCAGGGGCATGTGAAACATCAGGGGCTGAATATGCAATCGCTCCGTCAGAATGCCGCTCAACCGCAAAATCGTCCACTTGAGACCCGAACTTTCAATCAACTCTTCAGCCTGAATTTTGGTTCTGGCGTATTCATCCCCATCGCTCGGTTCAAGCGGGTCGCCCACGCGGATTTGCGGGTTATTGACCCGGTCTCCATACACAGAGATGGATGAGGTGTACACCAGCCGGGCGGCAGGATTCTGCCCGGTGAGGGCTGCCACCAACGAGCGAGTCCCGCCCACGTTGACTGCGCGCGCCAACTCTGGGTTGGCATCTGCTGCCGGGGGAATCACCGCCGCGGCATGGATCACGCCATCCACACCCTGTACAGCTTTTTGTAGCGTATCGGGATTTCGCAAGTCGCCATACACGATTTCAACCTGCCCGTTATAGGGCGCAAAACGCTGCCGCTCAAATTTGCGATCCAGGTTCAGCAAGCGAATGTTGTAACGCTCGCGGCGGTTGTACAACTCCTTGAAGGCCTCGAAGCCAACTTCGCCGGAAGCCCCCGTAAGTAGAATAGTTTGTTTTTTCATGATGGTTTCCTATACGATCCGCTTGCGGAAGGCAAGCACGCTGGCGACGAAATAGACCAGACTCAGGCCGATCAGCGGCAGGGTGCTTGCCCAAACCGAGGCGGCGCTGACTCCGCGCAGCATGATGCCGCGTGTAATTTCCAGAAAGTGTGTCACAGGAAGCAATTCGCTGTAAATATAGGTAAACCAGGGCATATCGTCGCGGGGGTACATCAGTCCGGTGAGGATGATCGCCGGGATAAGCACCAGGAATATCGCCAGATAAATGGCCTGCATCTGCGTTTGGGAAATATTGGAAATTAAGACCCCCATCCCCAGCGAGCCAATAATAAAAACGACACTCAGCCCAATAAGCTGCCAAAAACTCCCGGCCACGCCCACGCCAAACAACAGATCGCCTAACCACAACAAAGCAAAAAGATTCAAAATGCTAACCAGCAAGTAGGGGATGATTTTGCCGAGCATCAATTCCCAGGATTTGATCGGAGTGACGATGAGTTGTTCCATCGTGCCTTGCTCGCGCTCTTTGACAATTGCCAGCGCACTCAGAATCAGCGCCTGAATTTGGAGAATGATAGGAATCAGCCCCGGGATCATGAAGAGCTTGCTGTCGCTATCGGGGTTGTAGAGCGTTTTTTCGAGGGCGTCCACAGGCATTTGGATCAGCGCGCCCTGCGGTGTGCGCTGAAGTTGCTCCACCAGGATGTTCTGAGCTGCCACCTGGCTGATGCTGCTCAACTTGAGACGGATAGCCTGAACATCCCCAGGGTCGGTGGCCCCATTGATATAAAACTGTACCTGCACCGTCTCACCAGCCGCAACCTTGCGGCCAAAGCTCTCCGGGATAAGCAAACCCGCATCGACTTGATCATCATCGATCAAGGACAGGATTTCATCCTCACTGAGGGCATCGTAGGTGATATCAAAATCGTCGCTGGCAGTGAAGTTCTCGATATAACGGCGGCTGGCATCAGTTTTCGAGAGATCAGCTATAACCATTGGGGTGTGCTCGCGGTCAAAATTGACGCCGTAGCCCAACAAAACCAGAAGCAAACCCGGCAGCAGCAACAGCATCGCCATTGTGCGCGGGTCGCGCCAGATATGAAATAACTCCTTGCGCATGATTGTAAATAATCGTTCCATAGTATTACTATTACTCCCTGTTCATTGAAAAATATACCGGAAATAGAGGTGTGCAGGGTGCTATGCACCCTGCACACCTCTATTTCCGAATTTCTTCCATTGCATTTGCATCAGTCATATCTTGTCCATTTACGTCGGAATCCTGCTCTGCCTTGAGACGATATTCAGAAACCAGGGCAATGAATACATCTTCGAGGGAGGGCTGCACTTCTTCGATATAACTGACCTGAATTTGATTGCGGGATAAATTGCGAGTAATTTTTTTTATGGATTTCGCATCGGTCAGTGTGATATGCAACTGCGCGCCATGCACAGAAGCCTCCAGGGTTTCGGGCATCGCATCCAATATCGCCTGAGCGCGGTCGATTGGATCGCATTCCATTTGGATTAACGTGCCGGGCAAACTGGCGCGCAGTTCATCCGGCTCGGCGATGGCAATCAACTCGCCGCGATACATCATGCCGATGGTGTTGCAATATTCGGCTTCGTCCATATAGTGCGTGGTCGCCAAAACGCTGACGCCTTGCCCAGCCATGTCGTAGATCAAATCCCAGAACTCGCGCCGCGAAACCGGATCAACCCCGGCGGTGGCCTCATCGAGGAAGAGCATCGGCGGTTTGTGGACGATGGCGCAGGCCAACGCCAGACGCTGCCGCCAGGCTCCCGACAGATTGCGTGTCAATTCGTTGCGATGATCCGCTAAACCTGAGATTTCAATCAACTCGGTAATATTTTTTGCCCGCTCACTGCGCGGTACTGAATACACAGCGGCATAGAATTGCAAGTTTTCGAAAGCCGTCAGATCGTTATATAAAGAAAAGCGCTGCGACATATAGCCAATTTGTTTTTTGATTGCTTCCGGGTCACGGCTGATATCATGCCCTAAAACGGTTGCTGTCCCTGCGGATGGCTTCATAATGCCGCATAGCATACGAATGGTGGTTGTCTTTCCGGCGCCATTTGGGCCGAGCAGGCCAAAGATTTCACCTTTTGGGATTGCGAAATCCACAGCGTCCACAGCCACAAAATCGCTAAAGTGTTTCGTCAACTGATGAGTTTCGACAGCGTGAGTATAGTTATTCAATGATTGCCTCGCTGTTGCCCAACCAGGTATACAAAGACATCTTCCATGCTGATCTTGGATGGACGCAAAAGTTGCACATCCACGTTTTGACGCTTGAACTGGGATTGCAAATTCTTAAGAATCCGTTTGGCATTGCCGTTCCCGTTGCCCTTCTGCACCGACAAACGCAAGCGATCACCAACAGGCCGCCAATCGGCAACGCCATCGGCCTGTTCTACAATAGCGCGCATCGCTTTACGGGGGCGCGCCTTGACCTCAATGACCTCAAAAGGCAAATTGCGCGCCAGATCAGCCGGGGAGCCTCGCGATAGAAGCTCCCCCTGATGGAGCATGGCAACCTGATGACAGCGCTCGGCTTCATCCATATAGGGCGTGCTGATGAGTACAGTCACACCCTGCAACACCACTTGCGCCAGTATTTCCCATAATTCTCTGCGCGAAAGCGGATCCACCCCTGTGGTTGGCTCATCGAGCAGCAATACCTTAGGATCATGCACCAGCGCGCAGGCCAGGGCCAACTTCTTGCGCATTCCGCCCGAAAGCAGCGCGCTGCGGCGCTGTTGAAAACGATCCAGGCGGGCAAATTCCAGCAATTGAACGATTCGTTCATCCCGACGCGCATGAGGCACACCGTTGATGTCGGCAAAGAAATTCAAATTTTCGATGACGCTCAAATCCGGGTACAGACTGAAAGCCTGCGGCATATAGCCTATCAGCGGGCGGGATTTCTCGGCATTTTTCCGAGTATCAAAACCAGCTACCCGGGCTTGACCAGAAGATGGTTCCATCACCGTGGAAAGAATCCGCAACATGGTCGTTTTCCCGGCCCCATCAGGACCGATCAGGCCAAAAAGCTGCCCCTCGCCAACGGATAGACTTATCCGATCAAGCGCCAGCCGAGGATGGCGCCTGCCGTAATGCTTCGATATATCTCGGGCTTCAATTGCATAATCCATAAAGGCAAACCTCTCACAGGACACTCGATCCAGCCCCAATCTTAGCAAGTTCCGCCCAAACGCACAGATGCCAGGTACCACCACCGGGATGACACCCGTCAAAATATCAGATGACGCGTGTCATATCGTATTCATCCCCCATCATCGGGCGACACAATTTGCTATTGCCTGTGATATGATGTTTCTATGGAGCCACGCCCCATTGAACCCGGACTATTACGCATATTTCGCTATTTCACCAGCATTGCGATGGTGTATTTTGCGGCCCTGGCGCTGTATACGGCCATCCAAACCGGCGCGGGCGATACCTTTCCCCAAATTCAATCCTATTTAAATTTTGGCATCAACCTGATCTTGCTGGGCTATCTCTATTGGGGCTGGCTGCAACGCAAACTCAAGCAATACTATCTCCCCCTGGCGCTGATCGCCGCCACCGTGGTGCCCATTTTTAGCAATCTGATCTATTTAGCCGCTCCGCAAGAAAAGGCCATCGACACTATCATGCGCAGTTGGCTGCTCTTCCCCATTATGGTGGTACCGTTGGGACTCATCGCCTGGCAATACCGTTTCCGCTATGTAGTAACCTATATTCTATTTGCAACATTTGTCGAATACTGGGTTTTGTTGCCGCGCATCACGCAAATCAACTTCGATACCGTCCCCATCTTGGGTGTGCCGCTCATCCGGGCCTTCGCCTTTGGCACAGTGGGGAATATCGTCACCCGGCTGATCGATACACAACGCGCCCAGCGCAAACAATTGCTGCGCGCCAATCTTCGCTTGAGCCAGCACGCCAACACGCTGGAGCAGCTCGCCATCAGCCGCGAACGCAACCGACTGGCGCGCGAGTTGCACGACACCCTGGCACACACCCTTAGCGGGTTGGCGGTCAATCTAGAAGCCATCAAAATTGTATTGGGCGATGCCAGCCCCGAGGCACGCCAGATGCTCAACCACGCCCTAAAAAATACGCGCACCGGCCTCAACGACACCCGCCGCGCGCTCAAAGATTTGCGCGCCAAACCGATTGAAGATTTAGGGCTGAATATCGCTATTCGCAATCTGGCTCACGATGCGGCTGCCCGCGCCGGGTTTGCCACACATATCGACATCGAAAACCAGTTGCCCGATTTGCCGCCCGATACCGAACAAGCTCTGTACCGCATCGCACAAGAATCGCTGGAGAATATCGTCAAACATGCCGCGGCTGAAAAAGTGTCGATTTCGCTGACGTTCGTCGACAATCTTCTGGTTCTATTGATTGCGGATGACGGCCGCGGAGGCGAATTTGATAATTTGGACCTGAGAGAGAAGCATGGTCTGAAAGGGATGCGCGAACGTGCAGCAGGGTTGGGGGCCGCGTTGGAGGTGAGCAGCGCCCCCAAAGAGGGCACCCATATTCAGGTGACATTGGAGATTCCCGATGATTAGCGTGCTCATCTGCGACGACCAACGCATCGTCTGTGAGGGGTTGCAAACGATCTTGAGCGCCAGCCCGGAAATCGAAGTGCTGGGTACAGCTCACGATGGCTCAGAAGCATTAGAACTGCTGGAGCACCTTCAGCCCGATGTGGTGTTGATGGATTTAAAAATGCCGATTATGAACGGCATAATGGCTACCCGTAAAATCTGCCAAAAATACCCCCAAACCCATGTGCTGGTGCTGACCACCTATGATGATGACGAATGGCTTTTCGATGCCATCCGCAGCGGTGCGGCGGGCTACCTGCTCAAAGACACCCCACCCGATGATTTAATTGCCGCTATCCTCGGCACCGCGGCAGGCCAAACTTTCATTGATCCCAATATTGCTGGCAAAATTACCGCCAGCTATCGCGAACAAACACCTGTCAGCACCGTACCGACAAATTTACAACTCAGTCCGCGCGAGCTGGATATTTTGACGTTATTAGCCCAGGGGTTGTCCAACGCCGATATTGCCCAGCAGCTTTATCTGAGCGATGGCACGGTGCGCAACTACACCAGTGAGATTTTCAAGAAAATGGGCGTCTCCGACCGCACCCAGGCGGCTGTGTTGGCGTTGCGTTATGGCCTGGTTCGAGAATAAGCCCTAGCCCAAACGCAAAATAGCTGGTGGATCGCAGCTCTATTTCATACAATTGGGACATCGTCCAAATTATCGCTTCAAAGCGCGTTGCACCTCTTGCGGCACATAATTCTTTCCCATTTCATACAGGGAGAACACTTCATCATCGTCCAAAGCCTGCACCACGCCACCCATGCCGCGGGCGTAGAATAAAGCCTGGGCGGTGGCCTCCACTGCCAGCGTAGCCCGGTAGGCCTCCCTCAGGGAACTCCCCACCGTTACCAGGCCATGATGCGCCATAATCGCCGCGTTGCCATCCTTGGCTGCATCACAAGTCAACTGCGCCAATTCTTGCGTCCCCGGCCGGCCATAGGGCGCAACCGGAACCGGCCCACCCAGCGCCATCGCCGATTCATTCAACAGTATGGGTAAAACGGCCTGCCCGGTAATACTAAACGCGGTGGCAAAGGCGGCATGTGTGTGAACAACAGCCTGCACATCGTTGCGTTGTTGATAAAAGATCAGATGCAAAGCTATTTCGCTGGTAGGCAACCAGCGACCTTCGATCAACTCCCCCTGCAAATTGACCACACAAATATCTTCAATTTCGCGCTCCGCGTAGGGAACTGCACTAGGGGTAATCGCGATATAGCCGCTGGCCGAGTCATATATACTAAGATTGCCCTGCCCATCATGCACAAGCCCGGCAGCCATAAATTGCTTTCCCATAGCAATAATTTTTGTGCGCTGTTTTTTTAACAGCATCACGCCAACCCCGTCATCTGCGCACTAATACGCCACAGCCGCGCGGCATCAGCGAGATTATGCGTATGCGGGTCTGAAGAGACCGCTTTTTCCCTGTAGAAATAGGCCCCGCTCACATTCTCTACCTCGGGTGAGCTTGCCAAGAATACGCTCGTACGCGCGCCTTCTTCAGGGGAAATTCCCCGACCAAATACCAATGACTGAAAAAGTTTACCCAGATACCCGTTATTCTGGCTGCCAATTTGGGTGTTTACCAGTCCAGGGTGTAAAGCATTGGCTGTAATTCCGGTGCCTTCCAAACGGCGAGCCAGTTCATAGGTAAACAGAATATTAGCGAACTTTGAGCGTCCATAGGCCACCCAGCCCATATAGAGGCCTTCACCTAGAAGGCGGTTAAAATTCAACGCATTGCCACGGTGCGCTCCTGAGGCCACATTAACAATGCGCGCCGGCGCGCTGGCTTTCAGCAGATCCAGCAGCAAATTGGTCAGCAAAAAATAGCTAAGGTGGTTGAGGGCAAAGGTCATCTCGATGCCATCCTCGCTGAGTTGCCGCCGCATAAAAAAGTTTCCTGCGTTATTGACCAGCACATCCAGACGCGGGTATTTTTGCCCAAACGCCTCCGCCAAAATTCGGATTTGAGCTTGTGAAGACAAATCGGCTATCAGGGCGTCGGCCTGACCACCAGATTCGCGGATGCCGCTCACAACCGCTTCGCATTTTGCGGGGTTGCGCCCCACCACAACCACATGCGCCCCCCGGCGCGCCAGTGTTTCGGCGGTCACTTTGCCAATGCCACCCGTAGCCCCTGTCACCATGCAAACTTTTCCGTCCAAACGATCATTTTTATGCATATTTTTAATCTCCTTTTTAGCTTTATGGCGTATAGTATACCTCTATGAAACAATACTTCAAACGCCATATCGCGCTTACCAGCGAACACGGCTCATGGGTTTTCTTGTTCAGCCCGTTGCTGATTGGTATCTTCGCCGGAGAAAATTTTTCCAGCATTTCACTGTATCTCATCTTCGCCGCTCTAGCCGGTTTTTTCATCCGACAGCCGATCATCATTGCAGTCAAAGCCTATGCTGGCCGCCGACCGCGCAGCGACTTGCCCGCGGCGCGCTTCTGGATAGTAGTCTATGCCGCAATTGGCCTGCTAACGGTCGTTGGATTGGTCGTACGCGGTTTTGGTTATGTACTCTGGCTGGCTGTGCCAGGCGTGCCCGTATTCGTATGGCATCTCTTCCTCATTAGTCGGCGGGCAGAAAGACGTCAGATCGGCGTGGAGGTGGTTGCCAGCGGCGTGCTGGCTCTGAGCGCGCCAGGAGCCTATTGGGTTGGTGTGGGTGCGGCCAACTCCCTCGGGTGGTGGCTGTGGGCGTTGGTTTGGCTGCAATCGGCAGCCTCGATTGTGTATGCTTATTTGAGACTGGATCAGCGTCAATGGACCGAATCACCCCCGGTACGAGTCCGCTTTTCACAGGGACGCCGCGCCCTCTTGTATACGAGTTTCAACCTTCTGGGGGTAGTGATCCTGTCTTTGATGGGAATCCTGTCCCCCTGGCTGTTTCTGCCTTATCTGGCCCAATGGCTCGAAACCCTGTGGGGAACACTGAATCCCGCGGTGGGCGCTAAACCCACCCAAATCGGTTTCCGGCAACTCGCTGTAAGCACAATCTTCACGATCCTGTTTATTTTGGCATGGTAAATGGCACAACTCAAACGGGCCTCTGGTGTTTTAGTACCTGAGCATCTGGTCAAGAAAACCAGAGTAATGTACAATCCCGAAGAGATACTTATATTATATCCAAACCGATTTAACCCACTTTGGAGGCATATCCATGAACGAAATTACCAGTGACGATAAACTTTGGGCTGCCCTGGGCTACCCGCTGCCAATCGTAGCGCTAATTGCGATCTTGATGGAAGACAAAAAAGCGCGCCCATTTATCAAATACCATGCCATTCAATCCCTGGCGTTGAATGTAGCCATCTTTGTTGTGATGGTACTCCTCGCGATTACAGTTGTTGGCGCCATCTGCGCCCCACTGCTGTGGTTTGTTACTTTATGGCCTGCGTTTGATTCATATAGCGGAAAATATACCGAACTGCCAGTATTATCTGATTTCATCAAGAAACAGGGCTGGGTATAATCGCCTCGTTTACGTGAATATAAAAAAGCACGCCAGCAGGCGTGCTTTTTTATATGTGGCGCTTAGCCAAAAATAAAAATTCTGTCCGTTTTTATCCTTATAATCCGCGTCCCACTTCTTTTGTCGTTTGTTCAAAAACAATTCTATTGGCTTTTTTCGATTGGTGCTTTATAATTACGGGCAGACAAAGTAAGTTCAAACCTCATTCGCAATTTATAACCAATTGCAGGGGAGAGTCTCGAGCTAAGTACAGCATCGGGCACCGAAGGGGCAAATCTGGCGAAACGCCGCCGGATGAAACTCTCAGGTAAACGGACCCTGCTCTTGAGTACACTCTGGAAAGTCGTACAGGTATCCTGCACGACACCGACGGGGCAAGCCGCTAAAACGGCGAATCTCTCAGGTCTACGACAGAGCGCACGCTGAGTGTTCACGCGTGCGCTTTTTTTATGCGAAATAGCGTTTTCCACTCGTTATTTCGCCACCCCAGTGCATGAGCGCTGGAGATGTCAGTCAATTTTAACAAATCAACTTTCTGATAAGGAGATGCTTATGAACGCCCCCAAAGATTTGAAATATACAGAGAATGACGAATGGATCCGTGTTAGCGGTGATGTAGGCGAAGTCGGGATTACCGACTATGCCCAGGACCAACTCTCAGATATTGTTTTCGTTGAATATCTGGTAGATGAAGGCGATACGGTTGCCAAAGGCGATGCATGTGCTACGGTTGAATCCGTCAAGGCGGCGGCGGATGTATATCTACCCGTGAGCGGCGAGATCATCGCTGTCAATGAAGCCTTGCCCGACGCCCCCGAATCGGTCAATGGCGATGCTTTTGGAGCCTGGATGGTCAAGATCAAACTCAGCGATCCTGCTGAACTTGACAATCTACTGGACGCTGACGCCTACACGGCTATGGAGCGGGATCACTAAACTGGTAGTTAGGTTTCAGGAATTAGGCATCCGGTTACAAATTACCAAAGCGCCTAATCCCTAATCGCCTGATCAAAGGAGCCACAATGTTCTTACCGCATACCGATGCCGACCGGGAAGCCATGCTGCGCGCGATTGGCGTAAAAAGCATGGAAGACCTCTTCACAGATTTGCCCGCCTGTGATCTCTTCCCCACAATGGGATTGCCCGATGGCATCACCGAAATGGAAGCTTTGGCCGAATTCACGCAGATTGCTGAGGCCAACGAAACAACCGCCGAATTGATTTCATTTTTGGGCGCTGGCGCGTATAACCACTATTCACCATCTGTAGTCGATTCAATTTTGCGCCGCGGCGAATTCTATACCGCCTATACGCCCTACCAGCCAGAAATTTCCCAGGGCACTTTACAAGCCATCTTTGAATATCAGAGCATGATCGCAGCCCTGACCGGCATGGATGTTTCCAATGCCTCGCATTATGATGGCGCGACCGCCGTGGCCGAAGCTGTCAATATGGCCTGGCATAACTTCCGCGGGCGCCGCGCGAAGATCGTACTCTCCCCGGGGCTGCATCCCCACTACCGGGAAACAGTCCACACCTATGTGGAAGGTGCGAATATCCAGCTTATTGGCGAAGATACTCCCCCCGAGGCTGGCCCTGAAGCGTTGATGGCACTCATCGACAAAGACACCGCCCTGGTCTCAGTGCAATATCCAGATTTCTTTGGCCGCGTCTACGACTACACGCAACTTGTCCAGGCCGCGCATGAAGCTGGCGCGCTGGTCGCCATCCATGTCAACCCGCTTGCGCTGGGCATATTCAGCCCCCCTGGCAAATTCGACGCCGACATCGTCACTGGCGAAGGCCAAAGCCTGGGCATCCCGCTTTCGTTTGGCGGCCCCTATTTGGGCATTTTCGCCACGAAAGATAAATACGTGCGTAAAATGGCTGGGCGTCTTGTGGGCGAAACCACCGACACTCGCGGCCAGCGCGGTTACGTACTCACACTAAGTACGCGCGAACAGCATATCCGCCGTGAGCGCGCCACATCCAATATCTGCACCAATCAGGGCTTGCTGGCGCTGGCCGCGGCAATATACCTGAGCCTGTTGGGGAAAAATGGGTTGCGTCAGGTAGCTGAACTCAACTACCACAAAGCCCACTACGCCGCTGAGCAAATTGCGTCATTGCCCGGCTTTGAACTAGCCTTCGACGAACCCTTTTTCAATGAATTCACCGTGCGCTGCCCCAAATCGGCTGAGGAAATTAACGCAGATTTGCTCGATTATGATATTTTGGGCGGTTTTGAACTCAGCAGCGCCTACGACGGCATGGAAAACCACCTACTCATCGCCGTAACTGAAATGAATTCCCGCGAAGAGATCGATCTGCTCATTAGCGCCCTCCAGGAGGTTTCCAATGCCTGAGCCAACTGTATTTGATCTTTCTTCCCCCGGACGGCAGGGAGCCTACTTCCCTGAGGCGGATGTCCCTGTACAGCCACTTCCGGACGCGCTGCTGCGTGAGGATTTACCCCTCCCGGAGATGGCCGAAATCGATGTGGTGCGGCACTACACGCGGCTCTCGCAGTTGAATCACGGTGTTGATACCGGATTCTACCCCCTGGGGTCGTGTACCATGAAATACAATCCCAAAATCAACGAAGTCACTGCCCGCATGCCCGGCTTCGCCCAGATTCATCCCTTCCAACCGATTGAAACCGTGCAAGGCGCCATCGGCCTGATGTATGAATTGCAAGAGTGGCTCGGCGCTATCAGCGGCTTCTCTGGCATCACGCTGCAACCTGCAGCAGGCGCGCACGGCGAACTGACCGGCGTTCTGATTATCAACGCCTACCATCGCTCGCGCGGCGATCACAAACGCAAGAAAATGCTGATCCCCGATTCAGCTCACGGCACCAATCCGGCCACTTCGGCCATGAGCGATTTAAAGGTTGTGCAAATTCCCTCGGATGCGCGCGGCAACGTAGACCTGAAAGCCCTCAAGGCCGAATGCGACGACACGCTGGCCGGGATCATGATTACCAATCCCAACACGTTAGGGCTATTCGATGAGAATATCCAACTGATTTGTGAGATGGTGCATGAGGCCGGTGGCCTAGTCTATGGCGATGGGGCCAATCTCAATGCAATGATGGGCATCTCGCGCCCTGCCGATTGTGGCGTAGATGTTTTGCACTTCAACTTGCACAAGACCTTCGCCACCCCCCACGGCGGCGGTGGCCCTGGCTCTGGCCCCGTAGGTGTCACGGCTGAACTGGCCCCCTTCTTACCCGGCCCAATTGCAGCCGTTCTGGATGAAGGTTCGGATGAAGAGCCGCCATTTTACGGCTTCGTGACCCCCGAGCAAAGTATCGGGCGCGTCAAAGCCTTCCACGGTCATTTTGGCATCATGGTGCGGGCGTTCACCTACATGATGATGCTCGGCGGCAGCGGCCTGCGTGAGGCTTCGGAACATGCCGTACTGAATGC
>JACNJM010000103.1 GCA_014382605.1 Anaerolineae bacterium | reverse complement strand
AATTTCAAAACTTATGAGAATTCTTTACCTACACGAAACCCTACCCGTTGTTCTAAGTTAAGGAGGATGAAATGAAGTACCCATTTATCAAACCACTGATGCTGATTGGCGCCTTATTCGTGTTGGTTACGCTGGCTTGCAGCACTCCCAGCCCCGCTCCGACAGAAGCGCCTGTACAGGCGCCAGCGGAACCTGTGCAAACCAAGGCAGTTGAACCGGCACAACCGGCACAACCGGCAGAACCCGCCCAACCCGCCCAAGCTGTTGCGTCGGGCGCGGTTTCCAGCCTGACCGACGTGCGTAATGCCGCGATTCAAATTCAGGCAGAAGGTACTTTTGTCGATTTTGATGGCGCGTATGTTGGCGCAGGTCGCGGATCAGGTTTCATTATCGATTCATCGGGTTTGGCTGTAACCAATAACCACGTTGTTACCGGCGCTGCGTTACTAAAAGTATGGATTGGCGGCGATACCACGAAATCGTATAATGCTCGCGTTGTAGCGGTTTCCGAATGTTCTGACCTTGCCGTGATTGATATTGATGGCGACGGTTTCCCATATTTGGAGTGGTATTCCGATCCGATAGCTGTTGGGCTTGAAGTCTATTCTGTAGGTTTCCCCCTCGGCGAAACGGAATATACCTTGACCAAGGGCATTGTCTCCAAAGAAAGTACCAGTGGAGAATCAGACTGGGCATCAGTTGATTCCGTTATTATGCACGACGCCACCATTAATCCGGGCAACTCTGGTGGCCCGTTAGTTACCGCCGACGGCAAAATTGTTGGTGTGAATTACGCGGCTGCGGCTGATGTGAATCAATACTTTGCGATTGGACGCGAGAAAGCGCTTCCCATTATCGATGAATTGAAAGCTGGCCGCGACGTAGATTCTCTTGGTATCAATGGTCAGGCAATTGTCTCGGATGATGGTACGATTTCGGGTATTTGGGTTTCATCAGTTGAATCGGGATCGCCTGCAGATCGCGCTGGCATTATTGGCGGCGATATTCTTATGGGTTTGCAGGGACATCCTGTTGGCGCGAATGCGGTTATGGCCGATTATTGCGATATTATTCGCACGCATAATGCCAGCGATGTAATGGATATTGAAGTTTATCGCTATGATACGGATGAAACTCTGGCAGGCCAGCTTAATGGCAGCGCCCTAACCGTTACTGCTACGGGTTCTAGCGGAACATCGAGTAGCACATCATCGGGATCCACTTCGAGTGGGAATACAAGTACAGTCTCTGGCGATTTCATGGCTGTGGTTGACAACCTGGATGTGCTGTATGTTGAAATTCCTTCTTGGTGGAGCGAAATTGATGGACGCATGTGGGAAGCCACCTGGGGTACATCTTCGGGTGATATTCCGTTTCAGGCTGCAAGTATTGTTGCTGCACCAAGCCTCGATGATTTCTATTCCTACTGGAGCGCGCCGGGCGTGAACTTTTCTGCTTCAACTGATTGGGGCAAAATTGGCGGTTATGTTCAGATACTGGATGATGCTGGATATACATGGTATGTAGATTCGTGTGAGAAAACCGGACGTTATACTTATGAAGACCCGAAATATGAAGGCCGCTTTGATGTTTGGGATTGCGGGATTGATGCGGATGTTATTGTGCTGGGTGCGCGCCCGATTGCCGATAAATTTGCCTATCTGGTATTGTTACAAATCCAATTGGGCGAAGATTGGGGTGATTCGGATGGCACAATTGAAGGTCGTATCAGCGATACCTTTGATGTTGTGAATACACTCCCATAGTTGCGTGTTTGTATTTCCTCCGAACAAAAAAGAGAGCGCCAGAAAAAACGGCGCTCTCTTTTTTGATGGTGTCACACCTTTGTGGGGGTGTTAATGCGATTGCAGGTATACATAACGGGCTTGCAGCGCGTTATAGATATAATTTTGCCACATCATAATCACACGGTTTTGCCCATAGCTGTGGCTGCCATACGTTTGAATAATCAGCCGTCCATCAACACAGACCACCGCCGTTGCGTAGCTGTCCTTGATGGCTGAGCGCGCGCCCCACAATAATTGGGCGTCACTTCCTGGTGACAATTTCATCAGATCGCCCAGGTCAAAGATATCCCACACCCAAAAATTCGACGGGTTGGTCAGGGCAATCCCCTCGTTGGGGAAATGATGAATGGGATGCGCACCGTTGATCGGGAAAAGTAGTTGTTTGTCGACGGGCACATTGATCCAATCTTGTTGAAATTTAACGCCGCAGCGACCTAGAATTGCGGCAATCTTTCCGGATGCAATATCATCAATATCCCACTCTTCGATAATGATTGAACTGCCCGCATTTAGCGAATCGTTGAGGTAAACATAAAACTCCCCCGAAATATTTTCTCTGGCTTCCTTGGCAGAAATAATTAAATCCCACCCTTGTCCGCCGGGGCCGCCCGAAAGCAGTTGTGTTTTAAAATGTCCCATCGCATCATTAACATCTACATAACTTAGGCTCATTGCATCCAGGGCTGGTTGAACGAACCCGAAAACAGCCATATCTTCAAAGAGTAAGATATTAGCCGTCCGCATCCAGGCTTCAAAATCTGCCTGATTAATTGTAGGCTGGGTGTCTTGGGGAGGTTGTTGAGCGGTTTGATCCTGCGAATCGGCCGGTTGTGCTGTATTTGTTGGCAGAGGGGTGTTGGTCGGTAGAGGCGTATTCGATGGCTGTGCATTAACCGTTGCCTGCACATCCAGCGCCATCTGAGTTGCGCTTTGGGCAATTTGTGTTTCTTGAGCATCACGCGCCGATTGTTCTGCATCGGCTTCATCGGCTGACGTTTGATCGTCTTCGGACTGTGCGGTCAGGGTTTGATTTTGCGCAAATTGGGTTGCCTGTACGTTGATGGATACTTGTGTCTGGTTGCTGCTTTCCGTTGTCGGCGTATTGCAGGCCAGACCAACCACAAGGATAAAGAGAACGGGCAACGCGAAAAATAACAGGGGATATATTCGCTTGGGGCGTAGGGTATTCATCTTTTTTTCTCCTAAAAAAACAAAACCGGTTCTTATTTGCCCAACAACACCTGTCGAATCGTTTTGGGCGAAACTCCGGCGGCGGCATCTTCATGGCCTAAGATAATATTGGCTAACATTAATTGTAAATCAGGAATATTCTGAGCCGACTCAATAAAACGTGAAATCAATAAGGGGTTGATATAGAGCTTGCGAATGCGCGCCAGCATCACAAACAGGCGTTGAAAATGACGACGCAAGAAGGCATTGTAACTCACAAAATCTTCGGACAAAAAACCGCCGCGCTCAAACATACCTTGAATATGTTCAGCAGCCAGCCTCCCGCTTTCCAGCGCAAAATCAATCCCCTCGCCGGTGAGGGGATTGACTAACCCGGCGGCTTCTCCAACGAGCAGGCAACCCTGCCCAAATGTTGGCGCGGTTGGGAAATCCATCCGGATCGGAAAGCCTTTCACCGGCTCCAGGGCGACAGCGTTTTTCAACATTTCGCGTACTGTTTCTTGCGCAACAAAATGATTGAAAACCTGATGGGCGTTTTTTGGTTTCCAGTGGCGCGCAATTCCGTGCGGCCAATAACCAACGCCAATATTGGCAATGGTATCTGAGATGGGAAATACCCAGCCATAGCCTGGCAAGGGAATCCCATCAAAATAAGCGGCTACGTTTCGACTCAGCCCGCTGACACCATCCAGGTACTGGCGCGCGGCCATAATCATCGGGGGTTGTTTTGTGAGAATCTTTGTGTTTTTGAGCAGTTTTAAATTTGCGCCGGTCGCGATAATCCCCATCCGTGCTTCAAATTCGATATTCTGTTGATTGTGCTTGCCTGAGATGAAAATTCCCTGTGTTGTTTTCTCGATATTGTGGATATTGGTCTTACCCTGAAAGGCTGCCCCGGCCTGGATGGCCCGTTCGAAAATGATTTGGTCCAGTTTAAACCGCGGGATGGTCAGCAGATAATTGGGCAGATTCTCCTTTTGGGGGATGGACATGTGCAGGTGTTGTTGCCGCGGTGCAAAGAGATGGATGCCATCAATGCGGAAACCCTCCCGGTGGACATCCTCCAGAAGACCCATTTCGCTGAGTATATCCAGCGCACGCGGAGTAAGCCCGTCGCCGCAAGTTTTATGCCGCGGGAATTCGGCTTTATCGAGCAATAGTACGTTGAATCCCTGTTTCGCCAAGAAATAAGCCGCGGACGACCCACCCGGGCCCGCGCCGATGATGGCAATATCGTGTTTTGGAGATGACATGGGGGCTGCCAAATCACTAACCTTGCTCAAACGCGCCAACAATATTGAGTACCGCCTGGCGCGAGAGTTTTTCTTCCCCGCGTTCTAGCGCTTCAAGGGTGGCATACGCAAGCGAGCGTGGAATCTCAACAAAATGCATAAATGTTGTGCGCGGCAATGTTTTGGCGTAGCTGCTGAACCCATCCAGATTTTCGCGTGCGTAGGTAAACATCTGCTCAAAACTCCAGCCATCCGGAAAATAATCGACACCGCGGGCCAGGTCTTCAACCCGATTGCGGAGAATATTCACCGTTTGCAGCCCGCGCCCAAATTGGATGGCATGTGTGCGGTGAATTTGTACTTTTTCAAACCAGGCCCAAATATCACACAGCAGCAGGCCAACTGCTCCAGCCACACTGTAAGTATAGCGATCCAGGTCTGATTGATTATCTACCCGCCAGTTATCCACTGCCCACTGTGCCATGCGATCAGACATGGTGGCAGTGGCCTCCCACACGCGCGGGGCGATGAATGTAGGCGCATAACAGGCCCATTCTCCAATTCGCAGTGTGACTTCAGGCAGTTCGTCGCGGTGTTCACTGAAGAGTTGGGCAAACTCGGCGTGGGCAAATGTTTCAACCGATGTCTGTGCCTGCAAAAGGCGGCTAATGCCGTGAAGCAACACCGCCTTGGCCTGCCCATCCAGTGTAGGATGGTCTTCAATTTCATCAATCGCCCTCAAACAAAGATACCCCGCGGCGACAGCATCACGCAGCCCGGCGGGTAATTTGACAATGGGTAGATAAAATGTGCGGCTGGTGAGTTCGAGCATTTGCATTGCTTCAGAATAGCTTGCCATGGAGGATTCCTTTACAGGTAAAAGTGTTTTTATTCGCTGGAGCGCTGCACGCTGAATGCAACACTTTGGCTGTATTCATTCCCGGCGAGATCAATGGCCTGGATCGTCAGAGTGTGTTCGCCAATTCGGGGCAGCCAGGGCAGCGCGAAGGGTGGTTGAATTTGTATGTCGAGCGTCTGGTCATCCAGCAGATATTCAATTTGCTGCAAGCCTAAATTATCGCTGGCCTGCACCTGGAAGGTGATGGGCGTGGCAGGCTGATATTCGAAAATCTGGCCTTCTTCGGGGTAAATAATCGCGGTATCGGGGGGTAAATTATCCACCGTTACCTGGATAGTGTGCGTATCCACGCGTTGTCCGCTGCGCAGGACGATCAACTGGATGGCATATAGCCCGTTTAAATCGCGGGTATCCCAACTGCCGAGCAACTGGTTACGAACCGGGGCGGTGATATCATCAGTGATCGCCAGCCAGCTTTGGGGGTTGAGGCCCTGCCCAACTTGTAAACGATAGGATGTGAAATCTGTTCCAGTTGCGCTGCCCTGAATTTCCACATTGCCGGTGATGGTGGTGAAAATTTGCGGCGCAATAATTTCCGCCTCTGTTGATGGGTCAGGCATGTGGATGACATCGTAGGCGCTGGGCGGGGCAGGGATGGCGCTTTGAGCAGCCCAACTACTGGCCTCGGGGGGTACAAGCATGTAGACGCGGGCCTCGATGAGTTCCGGGGGTGTAAACACTGTTGCCAGCCGCCCGGTTTCGCGATTGACTTCGTAGACACGGAAAAGAGTGTCGGCCTGAGTGGGTTCGTGTCCGCTGAGGAATACTTCGCTAACCAGACTGGGACATTCCGCGGTGGGCAGCATCCCCGATGGGTCGCAGACCGTCAGGGTGTTGATTCCCAGGGGCGCTTGCCAACTTTCGCTGGGTAGGTCGCGGGTAGCATATTGCATCACGGCGCGCCACAGGGCTGCGCTCATCTGTGGGGTTGGCGCGCCACCATTGGGGGAGTCCGCTGCATCTGCCCCCAGCCAGACGCCCACCACGAGTTGCGGCGTATAGCCAATCGTCCAGCTATCGGTTCCTTGCGCCGTGATCCCCATTTTGGCTGCCGTGGGTCGTCCGATTTCCAGCGAATTGGGATGCCCCAGACTCGGCCAGCGCGCGGCTTCATCGCTGAGCATGTGGTTTATCAGGTAGGCCAATTGCGTGCCGGTCACTGGCTGGGTATTGGCCTGCGAATTACTGAACCAGATTTTCCCGTGCGCATCGGCCACTTGCGTGAAAGTGAGCGCGGTAAGTTCAGGGCCGTCATTGCCGGGCTGAATCTGCCCCGCAAAATTGCCCTCATGCGCCAAAATGCCGTAGGCTTGCGTCATTTCAAGCAGGGTCACTTCGCCTTCGTCTAGCAGATACGCGCAGCCCGGGCACTCGGGCAGGTTATTGGCGCTGGTTTCAAATTGAGCCGAGATTCCAAACTGATCGATCGTGCGCCACACATTTTCGGGACCGATCTGGTTCATAGTGGCCAGGGCGGGGATGAGATAGTCGTTGACCATTGCCAGGCGCAGGCGCACCGGCCCCTGATAGGCGTTGTCGGGTTGGACGAGCTGGTTGAGTTCGCTGGAGAAGGTGGTAGGAATATCCCATAGCAGACTGGCGGGTGTGAAACCGCGCGTAAACGCAGTCAGATAGACGAAAGGTGTGAGCAGTGAGCCGGGCGCGTGGCCGGGGAGGTGAGCGGGGTCGCTCCCGGGGGTGGTTTCACCGACCATAGCCAACACCTGCCCCGTGAGCGGATCCAGCACAACGATATTGGCATCCAGCGCCCCGACGGAAAAGGTGTTTTCCAAAGCCAGAGCGGGCAACAGGCGGGCTGCGGCGCAATTTTCGGTGGCGATAACCGCGCCAGCGAGCTGCTGTAAATGATTCTGGGTTGCGCAAACGGCCTGTTGCTGCAAGTCGTAATCGATGGTGGTGATGATATCAAAGCCGCCGCGCTCCAGACGTTGCGCGGGGATATAGGGAGTGAGCTGTTCCCAAACCAGATTGATGAACGCCGGGGCGAGTTGCGTTTGTTGCACTGGTGCAGTTTGAAAACGCGGCGAAATGGTTTGTGCCTCGGTCACTTCTATTGTAGAGAGATAACCCTGCGCGTGCATAGTTTCGAGTACTGTGTGCCCGGCATCGAGGATTGTATCGGGTGCGTTAAAGGGGTTGAGGCTGGGCGATTGCGCAATTGCGGCCAGAATGGCGGCATCGCTGAGTTCGAGTTCGGCGATTTCTTTGCCCAGGTATACTTCGGCGGCCGCAGCCGCGCCGTAGACGCGATTGCCATAATAGGCGCTGTTGAGATACCACTCGAGTATTTTGGTGCGTCCAAAGTTGGCGGTGATTTGAGCAGCCAACAGGCGTTCGCGTGCCCCCCGCCAGACGCTATCCGGCTCGTCCCATAGCAACAAGTCAGAAACGAGTTGTTGGGTGATGGTTTTTTCTGTACCGATACGCGGGTCCAGCACAGTGAAACCGGGATGTTGCCAGAAATCTGGGTCGCGGGTGGCAAGCGTGGCTTTGATGAGTTCTTCCGGGAGTTTGTCGATGGGGGTGTAGTTGCGTGCTGAGAGCGCGGGGTTGTCCATCTCGAGCAAGATGTGTTCGCCGCTGCGATCATAAAAGCGGGTAGGCTGCAAGAGCAGGCCGTCGGGGGGTTCCAGCAACAGCGGCAGGGTTGCCAGTGGGGGCAGGTCGCGGGTTAGAGAAGCGTAAAGCGCTGTGCCGAGAATGGCGAATAGCGCGATTACGATGCTGATTAGAATCGCAATGCCTAAACCGGTGCGGCGATGGGGGGTGTTATTGTATTTTTTTTTGCGGCGATGGCGAGCGCGCAAAATCCCTGAGATATTCGACATGGGAACATTGTACAACAGAAATGGAGGTAGGTGATTAGGACTTGGGAATTAGGCGTATCCTGGCCCCTGAGTACTTAATTACCTAATCTCTAACCACCTGTTTTTGCTGCGCGATTTGCAAAATTTCGAATGCCGAGCGGAGGGTGCTCTCGCTGACTTCGCCGAGCATTTGGGCAAGTTCTTGCAGGCGCTTGTCCCCATCTATCGCTTCGGCCTGCGTGGTGGTGCGACCTTCTTCAAGATGTTTCTGTACGCGAAAGTGCTGATGCCCAAATGCGGCCAGTTGTGGCAGGTGGGTAATGCACAAAACCTGATGCTCCTGGGCGAGCAGCCAGAGTTTTTCGCCCACGATCATACCCACGCGCCCGCCAATACCCTGATCAATTTCATCGAAAATCAGGGTGGGAATGTGGTCGGCGCGGGCGAGGACGTTCTTCATTGCCAGCATCAGGCGCGAGGTTTCGCCGCCGGAGGCCACTTTTGCCAAGGGCTTTAAACCCTCACCGGGGTTGGTTTCGATCAGGAATTCGACGCGCTCGTGCCCATCAGGGGTGAAAGCCACGCGCGAGCCATCGGGCATTGGAATCCCATTGGGGTCTGGATCAACCTGAAAATCCACGGCGAAGCGCGCCCCCGACATGCGTAGATCGGCCAATTCGCCTTCAATCGAATTTTGCAATAAATCTGCCGCCGCGTGGCGTTTTGTCGATAATGCCGCGGCGCGCTTGCCAAGTTCGGACAATTGGGCAGTTTCTTCGTTTTGCAATTCGCTGATGCGTTCGCTGGCGTGTGTGATGGCATCCAGTTCTTTTTGCGCATTTTTTCCAAAAGCAATAATCTCTGCAATGCTGTCGCCGTATTTGCGTTTGAGCGCGTTGATCAGGTCAATGCGGTCTTCAACCTGATCGAGACGGCGGGGATTGAACTCAATATTTTCCAGGTAATCGCGCAGGGTATGGCTGAGGTCGGTAAGTTCTTCAAAGATGCCGCTGGCCTGTTCGTGGAGTGGGCTTTGTGTGCTATCGGCCTGGGCCAGAGCTGCCAATGCTTGCAGGGCTTCACCGAAACGATCGCTGATGGAGGGGTCTTCGGGAGTACTCTCATCGAGAAGTAGCAGCGCTTTTTGCCCTTGTGCCGAGAGTTTTTCGGCATTTGCCAGGCGGTTGCGTTCTTCGATGAGATCAGCTTCTTCGCCCGGTTTGAGTTTGGCAGTTTCGATTTCGCTGATTTGGTAGGTGAGCATGTCGGCGCGTTGCGCGGCCTGACGCTCATTTTGTTGTAGTTCCCTGAGTTCCTGGCGGATTTTGGTCAGCTCGCGATAGGTGGTTTTATATTGGTCAAAGACGGCTTGCAAATCGATATAGCGATCGAGCAGATGCAAGTGTTCGCGCACGCGTAGCAGTGAAAGATGTTCTGACTGCCCGTGAATATCCACAAGTTGTTCGCCCAATTCGCGCAACACGCCAACATTGCTCATGCGCCCATTGATGCGCACGACATTGCGGCTGTCGCGGCGGATTTCGCGTCCCAGGGTGACGAAATCGGGATGATCGAGCAGCGCTTCGCGGTCCAACGTGGCGTGAATGCTGCTACGGGTGCGTTCGGGAATTTTAAAGGTGGCTTCGACCAGTGCCCCTTCGGCGCCGCTGCGGATGAACGAACTGTCGGCGCGGCTACCCAAAAGAGTATTCAGCGCATCCATGATGATGGATTTGCCCGCGCCAGTTTCTCCGGTAAAGGTGATCAGACCGGCCTGAAAGCGTAGCTGTAGCTGGTCGATAATGGCGAAATTTTCGATGTGAAGTTCTGTTAGCATAATATATAATTTGCGTTTGATAACCTATTTCACCACAATACCCTAATGGGCACAGGCGACATGAAGGGCACGAAGAAGGGCAAGAAAACTCTGTGTTCTTTGTGTTTCCGTGGTGATGATTTAACGATTGAAAACCAGGCCGCTAACCCGGTAGTAGATTGTACTGGTAATCATAATGGCGTACGCGCCTTGCCAGATCAGGCTGTATAAGAGGCTCAAATCCAGCCCGTATTCAGGGATTGTGATGAGCATCATAACGAGTTCAAATAGGGCAATTGGCAGGCTGCCCAAAAGGGCGGCGGCGGAAATTGTGCGGAAGAGATGTTTCGAGCGGCGCTTCTGGGTGACAAGGCGCACAGCTTCGGCGATTCCTGCTCCGGCCAGCGGCGCCAGGAAGATGACGAAAAATCCCAAATTGGGAATGATCCAGCTTCCCAGAAAGGATAGCAGGCTCGTAAGGATGAATCCGCTGAGATAGTCGTACCAGAGCGCGGTGTCGAAACTCTTTTGGTGACCGCGGATGCAATCTCGGCAGCGATAGCCGGTGGGGGTATGTATGGCGCACTTGCCGCAGATCAACTTCTCGCAGCGATTGCAGCGTAGGCTGGTTTCTTTCTTGGGGTGGTTAGCGCAGTAAAGCGCTGTTTCGGTCGCTGTTTCGGTCATGGTGTTTTTTTGATGGCAGGATTGTTGTACATGTGCGGAGTAAGGTTGCGGTAGAAATAACCAGGGTCCTGAATGCGCACAAATTGAACGCTATATTCGCTGGCGCGGGCGTGGATGCTGTCGCCATCTTGTAATGGGACCGGGCTTTGTCCATCAATGCTGATGACTGCCTGATGATCGGTATGCACAGTAATTGCGACGGTTGATCCCTCCGCGAGGACGATAGCTCGGTCAATGGAAAGGTGTGGGGCGACGGGAACCAGGAGGATATTGCGCAACTCCGGGGGTAAAATCGGGCCGCCTGCTGCCAGCGCATACGCGGTGGAGCCGGTGGATGTGGCGGCAATCAGGCCGTCGGCGACGTAGGTGGTTAAAAAGCGTTCATCAACGCTGGTATCCAGGTGTACCGGGCGTACGGTTTCTCCCCGGCTAACGACGATTTCGTTCAACGCTTGCCACTGTCTGATATTCTTTCCGTTGCGCCATTGTTCTGCACGCAGCAACATACGTTTTTCTAACCAGGATGCATCTGCTAATACCTTTGAGAGCGTGTTTTGCCATTCGGGATGTTTGATTTCCATCAGGAAGCCAAATTTCCCCATGTTGATGCCCAGAATAGGGACACCATAAGGGGCGCACAAACGCCCAGCGCGCAACATGGTTCCATCACCACCGAGGGCGATGAGTAGATCAACATCGCCAGCGGCGACCTGCGCTTGTAAATTTTCATCATACAGGTAATCGTGGCAGGCGCTCCGCCCCTGGGCGCGTAGAAATAAAGAAATTTTTTCAGCTTCTTCAAACGCTGTTGGAATATCTGGGTGTGCGGCGACGACAATATGCTGAAAAGGTGCTGTATGGCTGCTCATGAGGTCAATTATAGCGGTAAGTTGGCATTCAGTGAACTGTATACGAGAAGCCGATTATAGTCTCTGATCGCACATTGAACGATAGCCACAACGCTGGCAGCGCTGAGGGGACTGGTGCGTGCGATTGATTTTACGTAAATGGCCTTTGGTGCGTATTTCAGTAATCAGTTCAATCAATTGGGTTTCTAGCTCTGGGGTGTAATCAATACGATAGGTGCGGTTAGGGTAATGCAAAACGCCATAGGCCGGACGCACGCGATAATGCTTCCCAACCAGATAGCAGTACGCAGCCAATTGGAAGATATGTGAATCATAAGGCGCTTCGGCCACGCGGGTAGATTTGACTTCGACAGGAATGATCTGCTTGCCTTGCTGAATCAAATAATCGGGCCGACCAGTCAGGCCCAGGGCGTTGTCATAAAGCGCTTCTTCAACGGGGACCCAGCTATGGGTATCGCTGTAGATGACTTCCCCTCCAGGGAGTCCGCTGACTTTGCGCTGGCTATTTGCCCACCAGAGCAATATCAACCCAAAGATGAATAGAACCACCGCAAGGAGAGACATAATCAAAATTTTGAAGCCGGAAAACTTTACCAGTGACGGCTAAATGGCCTTGAGTGTGAAGGTGATTGCGAGCATTATCAACCCGGCGAGTAACAACAAATATGCCAGAGAGCGGATGATCCCGCTGGCGAGGACGGCGCGCCCGTGGCGTTCATGCAGATCGCGCCCTCCGGCAAGTTGCTCAACATTTTCAGAAGTGATACCTTGCTGCCGGTACCACCAGGCCCGTTGACAATAAAGAAAGGAACTAATATCCGAAGCGCGTATTTTTCGCATGATGGGTTATTTATGCAGCAGAGCGTTTAGCCAGTTTTTCCTCGAAGACGCGCAAACGCGCTTCGAGTCGTTCTTGGCGCAGACTCATGGTCAGGTCGCCGCGGGTTCGCTCGACGATACTGCGCAGAATATCCGTCATGCGGCGCAGCCCTCCGGTGATCGCATTGGGGTAATCCATCGTCACCAGCGCGGTGTAGATTTCATCCATCGTGTCCAAAAGATAAATGGCTTCATCCGAATCGCCCTGGCGGAGTACATCCAGACTGCGTCGGCGCAATTCTCCCGCGGCTTCTGCCATGCCTTTCAAGTAGGCAACTGGTTCAAGGTTAATCGCTTCGGGCGTTGGAATAGGTTGGTGATTGACAAAGGCATAGGTGAGATGAGCTTCTGCATATTCTTTGAGGGCATCTTGTGTATACCCTGCATAGAAAAAATCAGGATGCTCATCTTGATTTTGTGAAAGCGATGTGGCTAGCGTGCGCGCCTCAGCAATATGCTGTTGCGCGGTTTCGTGTTCCATGCGGTGTACAGCCCGGATGGCGTTAGCGCAATGCCGCGTAAGAAAACGTGCCTGTTTTAGCATTTCATCCCGCACTTTGGTGCGTGTTTCAAAAGACTCGTGAACTTGCTCGATGATGGAATTAAATTTATGCATGGCTATTTCTGTGGTGGACGGAATAGATGTTCCGCCAGCGAAGTTCCGCCGGGGAGATTGATCTGGCCGAACTTGGCTTCGTATTTGGCGAGATTTTCGCCCAACGCGTTGCAAAAAAGTTTGGCGCTCAGTGGACTCATTAAAACACGCGTTTGAATCTCTGCCGGTGGGCCGCCGGGAACCATCAGGGCAAAATCCAACACGATTTCAGAGGGAGAGTGCGTGATGCGCGCTAAATTTACATAGGCCGGTTCCACATTTTCGGCGATTTTTAGCGAGAGAATTCGCTTATCCGGTTGTTCAGATTTATCTGTCATGGAAAGACTCCTGTTTCGAAAAAGGGCATCTGCTTGTGCAGACGCCCCTGGTAGCGATGGGTCGTTAGAATGGAATATCGTCGTCTGCTTCAGGAGCAGATGACATCCCGTCTGATGCCTGGAAGGATTGATCGTCTCCTTGACTGGATAGAAATTGAACGCTTTGTGCGGTGATCTCATAGGAAGCACCGTAAGAGCCGTCGTTACGCTGAAAAACGCGCGGGCCGCCGGTTTGACGATCTGCTGTCATGCGGCCTTCGACGAGTACTTTCCTTCCGCGTTTTAAATACTGATTGCAAGTTTCGGCTTGACGGCCCCATGCGGATACCCGAAACCAGATAGTCTCATCCACGCGCTGACCGTCTTTCCCTGTATAGCGGTTGTTCGTCGCCACTGAGAAATTCGTCACAGCCTGGCCGCTAGGGGTATAGCGCATTTCCGGGTCGTTCCCCAAATTGCCGACGATAATGATTTTTTGGTACATGCGTTTCTCCTTTTGAGTATGGGTGAGTGGCCTGTCTTGTCGTTTCCGGGCGAATCCCGCTCGGTGCAGTGCCAATTTTCTCTCACCTGGCTATTAGAACAATTGTACTCGAATTTGACGCGAAATCACAGACTTCTGAAGCTTTCTGCCAGGGCTTTCTTAAAGTTGCACTTGGTTGGATATTTACCGCGGAGTACGCTGAGATCGCGGAGATTTTTATGCTTTTCTGTAATCATCAAGAGAAGTGTAAACACAAACGTTTT
>JACNJM010000010.1 GCA_014382605.1 Anaerolineae bacterium | reverse complement strand
TGATACCGGCCTGATCTTCGAGTTTGGCGGCCAGCCATTGGACGGCGGGTTTGTCTTGGCTGTTGTGGGAGAGAAAGACTTCGTAGGTATATGGCACGATTTCACTCCTTGAGACCTTTCAGGTTTTGGAAACCTGAAAGGTCTGGATTGCACCAGCGTTCATACGCTGGTGTGGCGAGCGGGCTTAGGGGAATGCGCCCGCTTCTCACCAACTCTCCTGAGTTGGTGTTGCCAGTTGGCTTCATAGATAATGCCTACTGGCAAAAAAATTTTCGCCCCCCTTCGGGGGAGGGGAGATTCTTTAGGCATGGGTTCTTTGCTACCAACGCACACTCTTTCAGGACTCAGAACTCAGGATTCATCGCGTAGCATCCCCGTGGGAGAATTCGCCAGGGAGAGAATAACTCGAAAACCGAAGTAGTTGAGACGATTAACAGGAAAGTGCCTGAGCCGGAAAGCACAGCGAGCGTCCCTATCAGGGTCGAGCCAGGAGCCGCCGCGCACCACGCGAGCGTTACTTTCTTCCGATATCGTCCATTCAAAAACATTACCGCTCATATCCATTGCACCGGTGGGACTTTTGCCACCAAGAAATTGTCCAACCGCTGTAGTTGATGCAAGTTCGTAGCCTTTAGCTTCGTACCACTTGTTCCAATCCAGGTCATCTTTGCCACCCCAAAATTCGGCTGAATTCAAGTTGAAACGCGTGAACTCATCGCCCCACGGATACTCGCGTCCATCCGTGCCGCGGGCGGCGCGCTCCCATTCTTCTTCAGTGGGCAGGCGCACGGTGTAGCCATCGGGTATGGCTATGCCTAAAGCCTGCGTTGCCAGCCAGTTGCAGTAGGCTTCGGCTTCGTACCAGCTTACACTCACAACGGGAAAGATGGGATTATTCCAATCGGCATTTTGCCAGTATCGGGGCTGTTCCCAATCCTTTTCCTGGCGCATTTTCCAACCCTCCTTGCTCCAGTATTCCGGGTTCTGGTAGCCGCCTGCGTCCATAAAACGCGCATATTGCAGGTTCGTGACCGGGTATTTAGCAATCCAGTAGTCATAAGGGATGTGGCGCTCTTCTTTCTTTCCGCCATACAGGAATTTCCCGGCAGGCACCGGCATGAATTCATCCAGGCCGCGCCCTGAGCCTGCCGAAGGATCGTCGGGCTGCCAGCCTAAACGTCCCAGCAGCAGCCCAGCACGACGGCGCAGTTGCGGGTCGGGTTCGGCGCTTTGCATGGCGGCTACCAAAGCTCGCTCGACGCGGGTTTTGCTTTTGGGTGGCACGCCCCCGGGCCAGGAATCCAGCACGGCTTCACCGGCCAACACTACCGCCGCGCCCGCTTCTCCGGGCTGTTCTTCGGCCAGGGTTTCCACCACTTCGCCTGCTACCGTATCCAATTGCTGGATAATCCCCAAATAGCTGACCGTCAACAATGAAACTTCGCGCCAGGGCTGTTCGCCCACGCGCGGGGCCAGTTGATCCACAATCGGACGGCTGTCGCCCTGCCCGCTGAGGGCAATCGCAACCGCAGCCAGATATTCTTCAAAGGTCAGGTGGATGAAGCCGTATTCGCCGGGGCCGCGCTCCAGCAGCAGGGCGGCGTGCTCGCGCACATCGGCCAAAAACTGGCGAGCGGCGGCTTCGGGTTGGGGGTCGCCGCGCTGCTGGTAGAGTTCTTCCAGCTTGCGGCGCAGGTCTTCGCGTTTTACCAGCCCCACCCCGGCGCTGACCTGGTGCATCCACAGGGCCAGCGGGGCCAATATGCGCAGGGTTTGCACCACATCGGGGTCGCGGCCGGGGGCGCGTCCGCTCAGGCCGCGGGCGCGGTTCCAGGTGGAGAGCAGGGTGCGCACGTATTGATCGTAGAGTTCCACGCGGCGCTCCGGCAGGGTAACGCCCTGGCGCTTCATCAGCGCCAAAATGGTCAGCAGCAGGGGATTGCAGGCCAGGCGGCGCACGCCGGGGTTGTGCTGGATGGCTTCGAGCAGTTCTTTGCGCTCCAGTTCGGCATCTTTTTGGGCCACGCGGGTATCGCCCTGGGCCTGGGTTTCGATGGCCGTCATCCAACGCTCGACAAAGGCGGCAATTTCGGCATCGTCAAAATCGACCAGGGTGCATTCGTTCAGCCCGTCGGCGGTGGGGCGCACATCACGATAGCCAATCACCCGGCTGGTGAGTACAAACTTATTGCCCGCCCGGCGGTGGAAGCTGTAAAAATCGCTGACGCGCTCGACAACGGTGTGGCGCAGGCCCAGGTTTTTGACTTCGTCGAGGCCATCCAGCAAGATCAGCGCCGCGCCCGCTTTGAGGGCTTCAGCCAGCATGGCGGCGATGGGCAGGTTCGTGCCGATTTCGTGGAAGTAATCGGCGATGAAATCATCCAGGCGGATATTGTGCCCGTTGGCGAGAGCGTTGGCGTAGGCCGAGAGGGGCACCAGTATGGGCAGGCGTTGCCCCAGCCCGAGGCTTTCCCCCTTCCCGGTGGCCAGCACGAGGGCGAGATACTTGAGAAAGGTGGTTTTCCCTGAACCGGGGTCGCCCAAAATGACCAGCCCGGACTGTTTTTGCAATATTTCCAGCACGGGCTGGGGTTCGCTCATACGCATGGCCGCACCTTCGGCGTCGGCCAGCTCGCGCCCGGCCAGGTGAACGCGCTTCCAGGTATCGCCTTCGGGCAGTTCCTGGCGCGCTTTGAGCGGCACATACAGATCGAGCAGCGGCAGTTTGAGCGCCACACGATCAGAAACGCCCATGCCTTTAAAGTTGAGATAGCGATGGCGGTCGAGCAGGTATTCGAGGTAG
>JACNJM010000186.1:9081-13929 GCA_014382605.1 Anaerolineae bacterium | reverse complement strand
GTGCCGCGCGTCATCACGCGGTCATTGCCGCGACGCGAGCCAAAAGAATTGAAATCGCCGGGTTTAACGCCATGTCCAACCAGATATTTGCCTGCCGGGCCATCTGATGGAATCGAACCCGCCGGGGAAATATGATCGGTGGTTATCGAATCGCCCAAAAGGGCCAGGACACGCGCCCCGGCAATCGGAGTAATATCCGGCACATCGGCGGTGAGATCAACGAAGAAGGGCGGTTCCTGAATATAAGTGGAATCCGCGTCCCAGGCGTATACATCACCATCGCTGCTGGCAACCTTATTCCAGATTTCGTTCCCGGCGAAGACATCCGCATACTGGCTCTTAAACATTTCCGGACGTACATTCTCGGCAATCGTATCCAAAATCTCCTGCGTGCTGGGCCAGATATCGCTCAGATAAACAGGCTGGCCATCTTTCCCAGTCCCTAGCGGCTGGGTTTCGAGATCAATATCCACCGTACCGGCCAGAGCATAGGCCACTACCAAAGGCGGTGAAGCCAGATAGTTGGCGCGCACGTGCGGGCTGATACGTCCCTCAAAGTTGCGGTTGCCAGAAAGCACCGCCGCGGCGACAAGCTCACCCTCGCTGATGCCGCGTACCACCTCACTGGGCAGCGGGCCGGAATTCCCGATACAGGTCGTGCAACCATACCCGACTGTATTAAAGCCCAATTTTGCCAGCGGCTCCAATAAATCGGACTGACGCAGGTATTCTGTAACCACGCGCGAACCTGGCGCCAGACTGGTTTTGACAAAGGGTTGGGTCTGCAAACCGCGCGCCACGGCTTTCTTCGCCAACAACCCCGCGCCAATCATCACCGAAGGATTGGAGGTGTTCGTGCAGGAAGTAATCGCAGCAATCACCACTGAACCATGCGACATTTCGGCGCTGGAACCGTTGGTGCCAATGCTGACCTTCGTTTTCACAGTTTCATCATCGAGAGCAAAGCCGCGCTCGCTAACCGGCTTGCGCAGCGCCGCCTGGAAGGATGTTTGCATATCCTTAAGCGCCACACGGTGGTGCGGCAGCGTCGGCCCGGCCATATTGGGGGTGACTTCGCCCAGATCGAGCTCCAGCGTATCGGTATATTCAGCTTCGGGGCTGTTAGCCGTGCGGAAAAGCTGTTGCGCTTTAAGATACTTTTCGACGCGCTCCACAACTTCTTCCGAGCGCCCGGTCAGGCGCATATAGCGCAGGGTTTCATCGTCAACGGGGAAGAAGCCCATCGTAGCGCCATACTCGGGGGCCATGTTCGCAATCGTCGCCCGGTCGGGCAAGGAGAGCACATCCAGGCCCGGGCCGTAGAACTCCACAAACTTGCCGACCACACCCTTTTCACGCAGCATCTGCACGACACGCAACACCAAATCGGTGGCTGTGACGCCATCCGGCAGGTTGCCAAATAATTTAAAACCAACTACATCCGGAGTGAGCATATCAATCTGCTGGCCGAGCATGGCTGCCTCGGCTTCAATGCCGCCCACGCCCCAGCCAACTACGCCCAGACCGTTAATCATCGTGGTGTGCGAGTCGGTGCCGACCAAACTATCGGGGAAGGCCACCCGCTCGCCATTCACTTCTTTGACCAGCACCACATCGGCCAGGTATTCGAGATTAACCTGATGAATAATGCCCGTAGCGGGCGGCACCACGCGGAAATTATCGAAGGCTTTCTGGCCCCAGCGCAAAAATTCATAGCGCTCGCGGTTACGCTGGAATTCCAGTTCAGCGTTGCGATTAAGCGCATCCGCGCTGGCGAAAAAATCCACCTGCACCGAATGGTCAATCACCAGGTCAACATTAACATGCGGGTTAATTTTTCGGGGATCACCACCTAAACGCGCCATCGCCGAGCGCATTGCCGCCAAATCGACCACTGCGGGTACGCCGGTGAAATCTTGCATCACCACGCGCCCTGGCCGAAAAGGCAACACCGGGCGTTGGGCGGCTTGCGGCTTCCAGCCCGCCAGGTTGACGACATCTTGCCGGGTAATGCTTTTCTCATCACATTGGCGCAGCACCGATTCCAGCATCACGCGGATCGAAAAGGGCAGGCGGCTGAGTTTCGTCAGCCCATCTTTTTCAAGTTGATCCAACCGATAAATAATGTAGTCACCCTGTGTTGTTTTCAAAACATCACGGGAATTGAAGAAATTTTGAGACATTTATAGAACTCCTATTTCTGAGTTGTTGAGTTACAGGTTTAGATTTAAAAATAATTGGAAAACAGAATAATTACTCAACGTGGAGTGGAGGCCGGATAATTGCATCTGACATATGGGCAACACGCGCCATTTCGAGGACATCATGCACACGGATAATATCTGCCCCGCGGGTGATGCCTACCGAAATGGTGGCAGCAGTTCCCTCAAGGCGCTGATCGGGCGGGAGATCGAGAGTGTACCCGATAAATGACTTGCGCGAAGGCCCGAGCAGGATCGGATACCCCAAAGCGCGGATTTCCCCCAGCCGGTTCAACAATTCAAGGTTTTGCTCGATTGTCTTGCCAAAACCAATCCCCGGGTCGAGGATGATCTTCTCGTCCGGGATTCCGGCGGCTCTGGCAATCGCCACACTTTCAAGTAATTCGCGTTTCACATCTTCCAGCAGATCAGCATATTCCACACCCACGTAGCGCCCGCCCAAACGATCGCGGATCTCGGCAGTTTTAGGGTTGCTGCGGTTGTGCATGAGAATCACCGGGACGTTGAAACGCTTGACCACGGCAGCCAACTCCGGGTCGGCGCGCAGCCCCCATACATCGTTCACCAAATGCGCTCCGGCTTCCAGCGCTGCTTCTGCCACGCTGGCTTTGTAGGTGTCAATCGAAATCAGCACATCCGAAAATTCAGCAGCCAGGGCGCGGATCACCGGCAGAACGCGTTTCAACTCTTCGATTTCATCCACCGGCTCTGCGCCGGGGCGCGTGCTTTCGCCGCCCACATCCAGAATATCGGCACCAGCAGTAATGAAATGGCGGGCTTGTTCAAGAGCGGAGGTGGGTGAGGGAGACATCAAACCGTCCCCGGAGAAACTATCGGGCGTAATGTTAAGGATGCCCATCACATATGTGCGGGCACCCCAACTGAAAGTATGCTGGTCGAGAACTAACGCAGTGAGCATCGATTAAATCATTGATTCCATAGGACGGGCAAGCCAGGCTTCTGCTTCACCCAACTCGGTAAAAATAGCCATGCGCGCGCCGCCACCGGGGGTGAGATCAGCAATTTTTTGCACGGCCACACGCACCATATCATCGGCAACGACAACCGCCAAACGAATATTGCGCGTGGACGGATCGCTGTTAAGTTCAACGGCATATTTAAGCGCTCGTTCAGAGATACGTTCAACCCGACGCAGATCGTAAAGGTTACGCGTCAGGCGGTCGGAGCCCAGCAGATGTTCAGCCGAAAAATCGCGCCAATGTTCCAGGGTATGCTCGTTGATATGGGTAAAGGTCACATTCATGCCACCGTCTTCACGGCGGGCAACAGTATAACCCGCATCGGGATCGGGCGTAAAATGGAGCTGTTTTTGGTCAGTCATGCGTCAAACTCCTTGTTTGTGTAGCAAAAGACTATGAAAAGATTTTACTCGATAATTGTTAAAACTCGCTCAGTAATTTAATGGTACTACCAATTTAACACAAGGACGCAAAGATGCAAAGTCGTTGGGAAGAAGAATTTTTCCTCGCGGCCTTGTTTCTTTGCGGCTGCGTTAAATTTGACTACAACACTTCTGCATGAGGTTTGCGATGCAGGTATTGACCCTGACCGGCCTTCCCCAGCCATTCCTCACCTTCAACGATGAGTTGGCCGCGCAACAAAACTTTCTCGGGATAGCCAGTAAGCTGCCAACCTTCGTAAAGATTATAATCGGTACGATGATGTGAATGGGCAACACCATACTCAACCACACGCATCGGGTCCCAAATAACAATATCGGCATCGGCCCCGGGGACGAGCGCGCCTTTGCGGGGGTATAGGCCAAAAATTTTGGCGGGGTTGGTACTCGTCATGGCGACAAATTGATTGGGCGTAATGCGCCCTTTGACAACACCTTCGGTCCACAAAATGGGTAAACGATCTTGCACGCCGGGTAAACCGTTAGGGATTTTCGTAAAATCACGCGCCCCCAGCTCTTTGCCGGGGATGGCGATTTCCTGACCTTCGTACAGTATCGGTTTAGCGCCATCGTAATAAAAAGGGCAGTGATCGGTGCCCATGACAAGCATGGTGTCATCCGAGACGGCTTCCCACAAGCGATGATTGTCGGCGGGGGAGCGCATGGGGGGAGAGCAAATCCACTTGGCGCCATCCGAGCGGCGCAAATCATCTTTGGTAAAGAATAAATATTGCGGGCAGGTTTCGCCCATTACGGGCACCCCCTGAGCACGCGCATATTGAAGCTGGTCTACACCCCCGGCGGTATTCATGTGGACAATGTAGAGCGGCGCATCGGCCTGAGCCGACAGGGCACAGGCGCGCAACACCGATTCCACGGCTCCCCAGGCCGGGCGAGTGAAGGCATGCCATTCGGGGCTGGTCTTTCCAGCGGCTAAAGCCTCAGCAACCAATACATCAATCACATCGCCATTTTCAGCGTGGAGCATGGTCAACATGCCGTGCTGCTTGGCAATGCGCAGCACCTGAAAGATTTCGCCATCTTGCAAGCGCAGGCGGCCATTATAAGCTGTGAAAACCTTGAGGGTGGTTATGCCTTCTTCGAGTAAAGCCGGGATTTCGGCGGCCACTTTTTCATCGAAATGGGTGATATTCATGTGAAAGCCATAATCAATCGCCGCGATTTCGGCTTTGCGCCGCCAAATAT
>JACNJM010000186.1:0-8970 GCA_014382605.1 Anaerolineae bacterium | reverse complement strand
ATAAAATCCATCACCGTGGTGGTGCCGCCAAAGGCCGCAGCTTTATGGCCGGTGTAGTGGTCATCAGATGAAATCGTATCGAACATCTCCAACGCCAGATGGACATGAGGATCGATTCCGCCCGGCATAATCAGCTTGCCCGCCGCATCGATGATTTCGGCATCCGCGGCGTTGAGTTGGTTGCCAATCGCCAGGATTGTCTCACCCTCGATGAGAATATCGGCTTTAAAAGTATCCGAGGCGGTGATGATGGTTCCGTTTTGGATGAGTTTTTTTGGGGTCATAGTTCTCCTTTGATGCCTAACAACATCGCCAAAATTTCTGGTGGAATCTCGACATCGGGTACTTCGTATTTAGCCCCGCTCTCAGCGCGTTCCCGCAAGGCGTGCCAGAGCAGTTTGCGCTCATCGGAGTGAACGGTGAGGTCTTCCAACGTTGCGGCTTTGGCAAGGTATTCGCCAGTGGTGTAGAGGAAAGTCAGGCGCTTCCAGTTTTTGGCGCGGATCGGCTGCGGCAGCGGCGCCATTGGGCCAAGTTGAATCTTGAAGTACGCATCCCCGGCCCGGGGATGGTCTGGTTCGTCCTGCAATATTTCGGCGCGAGTCATCAATTCATGTCCCAGCACCGGGGCCAGATACTCAATCCGCCATTTACGTTCCCCAAAAGAAGCCGGTTGGTAAAAGGCGAGATAATCTACGGCAACAACTTTGGGAGCGGTGGCAAACGGAATGCGATACCAACCCAGCACGCGGGCAATTTCGAGGTCACGCGGCGAGGGTGTGTGGGCAACGAGGATTAAATCGGAGGGTTTGAGCATGATGGTTTACAGGTTAGCAAGTTGAAAGTTAAACGTTCAACCTGCAACTTTCAACTGAAAAGAACGTCCACATCATCGGCGGTCAGGCCTTTGAAGAAACTGCTCTCGGTAGTGATGAGTTGTTCAACGAGCTTTTTCTTCTTTTCCTGTAATTGTAATATCTTCTCTTCTACCGTATCACGCGTGATTAATTTATAAACAAAAACCGGCTTATCCTGGCCGATGCGATGCGTGCGGTCACTGGCCTGCATTTCAACGGCGGGGTTCCACCACGGATCGATATGAATGACGTAATCGGCAGCCGTCAGGTTAAGACCAACGCCGCCCGCCTTGAGCGAGATGAGGAAAAAGGGAATTTCAGGATCATTCTGGAATATATCGACTCGCTCCTGACGTTTGCGTGTGCGTCCATCCAGATAGGCGTAGGGGATTTTACGGACATCCAACTCTTCACGCACAATTTTCAACATTTGAACGAATTGCGAGAAAATCAATGCCTTATGTCCTTCAGCGCGCAGCGTTTCCAGAGTTTCCACCAGCAATTCAAATTTCGCCGAGTCGCCGCGGAAATCTTCTTTTGTCAGGCGCGGGTGATTGGAGATTTGCCGCAAGCGCAATAGACCTTCCAGCACTTTCATGCGGGCATCGTTCATACCCTGCTCTTCGATGATGCCCAGCAGCATGGCTCGATAATATTCGCGCGTTTTGGCGTACAGTTTTTTCTGGGCAGGTTCCATATCACAATATAGAATACGCTCCGTGCGCGGCGGCAGCTCGGGCGCGACCTGGGCTTTGGTGCGCCGCAATATGAAGGGATAAACCAGCGCCCGCAACATTTGGGCAGCCGTTTCATCGCCCCGGTTTTCGATTGGGTTACTGAATTCACGCTTGAAATACTCGAGGCTACCCAACAAACCAGGGTTGAGAAAGGCAAATTGCGACCACAATTCAAAAGTATTATTTTCCACCGGTGTGCCGGTCAGCACCAGACGGTGGTCGCTGCGCAACAAACGCGCCGCCTTCGATGTTTTCGCCAGTGGATTCTTGATCGCCTGCGATTCATCCAAGACAACATAATGGAATTTATATTCACGCAGGGTCTCAATATCGCGCATCATTGTGCCATAGGTGGTCAACACCAGATCGTACTGATCGAAAACCGCGGCCCCGGTTTCGCGCGCCGCACCATAATATTCGTAAAAACGCAACGAGGGGGCGAAGCGCGCCGCCTCACGCTGCCAGTTCACCAATAGCGAGCGCGGCAATACAATCAGGTCGGCAGACTGAGCATGGCTGCTTGTCCGCAGGGACAGCAAAAAGGCCAGCGCCTCGATCGTTTTTCCCAAGCCCATATCATCGGCCAGGCAACCGCCAAACTGATATTCGTGCAAAAAGTGCATCCAGTCGTAACCGGCCTTCTGGTAGGGGCGCAATTCGCCGGTAAAGCCCGCGGGCAATGCCTGGGCTTCGATGCCCTCAAATTCCAGCAGGCGTTTGCGGCGAGCACGAAATTCTTCATCGATCTGGTTTTGATCCACTTTGTCGAGCAAATCGTCAATCAGGGCAATGTGATGATTAGAGAGACGCATCCCATCATCAGTTTGCTCCCCAAGGCCAAAGAGATGTTTATAACGTTCGATCCATTCGTCGGGGATTTCGCCGATTGTGCCATCAGCCAGCTTGACGTACTGCTCTTTTTTGCGCAGGGCGCGGCGGACTTCTTTGAGGGTGGTTTCTACATCCCCGAAGGTGATAACTGCCTCGATGTCGAACCAGTCAATCCCCGAACTGATGTTGAGTGAAAGCGTGGGAGAATTTCGATTGACGCGCGCCGTTTTGAGCTTTTCTTCACCGTAAATCTCGAACCCGGCTTCTGCCAACCGCGGGATGTGGCGCATGAGAAAATCAATCGGGTCAACACGCGCCCGCAGCAAAAAAACGTGGTCATCATAATCGCCGCGGCCATACTTGAGGCCATTATGCGCCGAGGAGATCGAACTGTAAACTTCTTCTTCCTGAGTGGGCTGCCGATGAACGCGCACCAACTCCCATGTCCCGGGCGTGCGGCGAATGGTTTGCTCCGGAAACTGCGATTGATAGGGCACTTCATACTCATCATATCCAAAGAACAAATGCACCTGGAATTCCCCATCCTCATCGGTGAGATACAGGCGCTTTGCCGGTTCGCCGCCAGCATCTATCCATGAGATCAGGTCGCTCTCGATAAAGAAGCGTTCCGCCAACGCAGGGAAGTAATTCTCCAGGAACTCATCTTCGTAATGAGTAGTAATTCTAACTTCGGGGGAGCGTAACCACGTATACAACAAATCTACAGAATAGGGTACTTCAACTTCAATCAGTTTATCGTCTACCAACACCCAGACCGGTTCTTTCGCGCTCACAATATCTACATTCGCATTACGAAGTGTAATGAGCGTTTCCCCGAGCTTCAAGGCTGCCTGCATCGATATATGTTCGGCGTCCTTTTCCAGGCGCAGTTGCATTTCGGCGCTTCCAGAAGTGAGCCGTAATTCCCGCCGCACAGGGTTACTGGAACTCCCCAAAAAGATCGGCAGTGGGATATGTCTCAACAAGGATAAATCTTCAGCGATGGGGAAATCGTATGATTCGTAATAATAGTAAGAACTTGCCCGCCGCGTCTGTTGTTGAATCAAACGAATAAAAGCATCCGCGTCTACGGAGTAATTCATAGCACCATGGGGATTAAAATCTTTGCTAATCTCTTTTATGGCGGCGAGCATCCACTGGTTGTGTTTGATCAGTTCGGGAAGTTCTTTTGCAGGTGGTAGCTCCCCTAGGGGTAGTATCCCTTCGGGAATGCGATCCAACCACAGGCGGTAGGGAACGAGCGTCCACCCCGTGGTTTCGGGCTGCAAACTGAGGAATATCCAATATGGGCTGGAAGCTTTTTTCGCCGCAGGTTTGCGCTCAATCAACATACGATCGAAGCGCGAACGCCACGCGCTGGGAGCCAGTTTCGCAAGATGCGTATGGACTGCCAGACCAGCAGCCACCATATGCTTACAAAACCAGCCGCTTTCAGCATGTGGACAGGTGCAGTCCAGATCTAACTCATCGCTCTGCACCCATAATTCCACCCGGTAAAGCCGTGTGCCACGGACGCTGCATTGCGCTTCCTGTAGATCTGCCGATTGAATATCGACTCGGTTAGCGCGAAAATATGCGTGGCCGCGCTGATAAACGCTTGGCCCCGCCATATCACGCAGTTCATTTTCGGTTAAAAAATCAAGTAGGGTGAAATTCACGGTTGGCCTTGTGATAATAAGCGACAAGGTGACTGTCACTTCGTGCATGACAGTCACCTATTAGCCCCAAGGGGATTTTCAGTCTACCAAATACCCCAGTATTATAAACCGACTTTCTCGTTAAAGGCGACGATCAATTCATCCATTTCTTCAATCTGAGTCTGGAAGCTGGTCCAGTAGTCGGGCTGATACCACTGCGCCTGAATTTCTTCATAAGTGCGGCCCTGCTGCTCAACCCAGGTGAAATATTTGAGCTGATGCACGCGACGGCGGTCGGTGTAGCGCAGTTCTTCGAGATTGTCTGTACTCTCACCTTGCAACCAGCGAGCGAAGTCGGCGGCAGCATCGGTTTCTTTGTAATCGCCATACTCTTCGTGCATTTCTGCTAGACGACTCTGATATAGTTCCATGGAGTCGGTCAAAACTGTGAGCATGATGTCGTTCTCACCCATCTCATAATACTTGGCAGCTTTGATCGCTGAAAGCACATTGGAGATGCCGGAGAAGCCCAACAGATCAAGCTGCCCAATAAGGGCTTCGGGGACACCTTGCTGCGCCAGGTAAGCCTTACCCGCAGGCTCGTTGAACAAGCGCGAGATATTGACCACAGCGTTGTCGTCAATTGCAACAATCATGTCGGTATTTTTGGAATTGTGAATCCAGGGTACGTGTTTGTCGCCGATGCCTTCAATGCGATGAGCGCCGTAACCGTTCTCTAACAGCGTGGGACATTGCAGGGCTTCACTGGCAATAATTTTGCTATCGGGGAAAATTTGCTTCATATAGTCGCCGCTGGCAATTGTCCCGGCAGAACCGGTCGCCGAGGCCATGCCGCGGTAGTTATCGTTGGGACCCATAACCTGCTTGAGAACTTCCTCCATCGCATGGCCGGTAATTTCGTAGTGCCACAGGTAGTTACCAAACTCTTCAAACTGATTGAAAATCATCAGGTCTTCGCCGGTAGCGCGTAGTTCCCAGCATTTATCGAAAATTTCTTTCACATTCGATTCGCTGCCCGGTGTCTTAATGGTCTCTCCAGCCACTTTTTCCAGCCATTCGAAACGTTCCTTACTCATTTCTTCAGGGAGAATGGCAACCGATTCGCAAGCCAAAAGGGCGGAATCATACGCCCCACCGCGGCAGTAGTTGCCTGTGGAGGGCCAAACAGCCTTCTGGGTGGTGGGGTCAAACTGACCTGTAACCAGGCGTGGGACGAGACACCCAAAGGCAGCGCCAACCTTATGCGCGCCAGTCGGGAACCACTTGCCCACCAATACAACGATGCGGGCATCCACACCCGTCAGGCTGGAGGGCAGTTCCAGATAATTCACACCGCCGAATCCGCCGCCGCTGGCTTTGGCTTCATTATGCCAGGAAATGCGGAAAAGGTTGCGGGGATGCAGGTCCCACAAACCAATCGAAGCCAATTCTTCTTTGTACTTATCGGGGATCAGCGCGGGATTTTTCATCTGCGCAAAAGTAGGAATAATGATATTGCGCTCTTTAGCACGCTTTACGGCGCGTTCCAGACGATCTTCATAAACGGTCAGGTCAATTGTGTACATGGGTCTCCTGATATATGGGGTGAAGTAGGGTATGCGTTGCGAACAAGCTACAACAATCGAATTGTCAGACAACTAAATTATATCGCAAAATCTGAATTCAGGAAGCTTGTCTGACAATTGAATTTTCGCTCTGCGGCGCTTCGGTAACAATATACAACGGGCGCCCTTTGGCTTCATCGTATAAACGGCCAATATACTCCCCCAAAATGCCCAATGAAATCAATTGCACCCCGCCCAGGAACAACACCGCAATCAGTGCGGATGCCTGTCCAAAGAAAGCTTGCGAGCCAGCCAAGCGCAGCGCAATCACCACAGGAATCGCCAAAATACTGATCCCCGCAGATACGAAGCCCAGATACATGGCTACCTGTAACGGAAAATAAGAAAATCCCGTAATCGCATCGCTGGCAAATTTGATCATTTTTCGAAGCGGGTATTTGGTTTCGCCAGAAAGCCGGGCTGCGCGTTCGTACTCAACACCGATCTGTTTAAAACCCACCCAAACCGACATACCGCGCAAAAAACGATGCCGCTCGCGCATTGAATTCAACACATTCACGACAGAACGGTCCATCAGGCGAAAATCGCCTGCATCCATAGGAATATTCACATCTGTGATGCGCTGGATAAGGCGATAGAATACCGCTGCGGTGAATAATTTAAACAAGGATTCACCCTCACGCTTGGAACGCACCGCATAGACCACCTGATAGCCTTCGCGCCATTTGGCAATTAAATCCAGCATCACTTCAGGCGGGTCTTGTAAATCGGCATCAATAATAATCACCGCTTCCCCACGGCTATAATCCAGGCCTGCAGTGACGGCAATCTGATGCCCAAAATTGCGTGCGAAGATCACAGGCACCACGCGCGGGTCTTCTTCAGCAAGTTGCTGAATCTGCTCGGTGGAGCCATCGGTGGAACCATCATCAACCAGCAATAATTCCCAGACTTCGCCGGTTTGTTCCATCACTGCGCGTACCCGGCGAGACAACTCAGGAATATTTTCAACTTCATTATAAATTGGCGCAATAACAGAATATTTCATAATCAACTTCGTTTATGAACTCAACTCGGAGATGGGAAACTCTTCATCAGCGGGGAAAGGATGCAACCCCAGTACGCGACAGCGCAGGTATTTGGCAATAATCCACAAAGAGAGCAATACTGGAACGACCAAAAACGCAGCCAGCGCGCCATGCAACACCAAAGCCCCCAAAATCGACACCAACACAATCCCCGGATGAATGTGAACGGTACGCCCCACAATTACCGGGCGCAGCCAGAAATTTTTCACCGCAGTTAGAATTAGATACAAAACGAGAACCAACACGGCAAACCAGAAGTTTGACATGGAAAAGTAGGCTGAACCTTCGAGCAAGGCCACCCCAACCGAGAGAACGCCCGATACAATCGCGCCAACTTCATGCACAAAACTCGTCAGGCCGGTAAAAAATCCCAGCATGACTGCTCCAGGCAAACCCACAATTAGCCAGACAATTGAATCCACCACCCCAACGGCCAACATAAAAGTTAGCTGGCTGCGCATATAATCAGCCCAGACAAAACGGAGTTGGCCTAATAATTTTCGAATATCGCCTTGTAAATTATCGGGGGCAATATTGACGATACCCTCCCCAAAACGATGGCCATCCTGCAAGAAATAGAACCAGCTAATCATCATTACCATGACCCAGATGAAATTTTTTGTTACCGCCCCAACAACAACAAAAACACTCTCGGCAATGGGAGAGAGCATATCGGCAGAAAACTGGGGCACATCAGGTAAAAATTCTTGTGGATAGAAAACCCACTCCATAAATTGAACCGGGGTTGAGCGTAATTCCGCATAGTGGGTTGCCAGGCTCTCGAAATTTACCGTAAATAAACGCACCTGTCCCACAATCACCGGCGTAATCATCGCCGGTGCCGAAGCCATGACAAGTATGGTCAGGATATAGACAATCACAACTGCCGCGCCGTGTGAAAGGCGTGTACGTGTGGAAAGAAAGCGTACAATCGGATAAGTGATATACGCCATTATTGCCGCGATCACCAATGGATTGATGACCGCCCGAAAATACCAGAGTACCCCAATCACTAAAATTATCAGACTAGCCAATGCGCCATAACGCGCTTCTTTACTCCATTTTTCCTGCTGCATCATATTTCCTTTTCCTAATTAAATCCCCAAGAGCAAGAAGGCTCGCGCGGATTCTCAGACAACCATTCTACCAGAATCCGCTCAAGCCTTTATACAATTTTTTTGTGCGCCTGTGTGAGGATATGCCCCACAAGCATCCACTGCCTAAATCAATGCTTTAACGGCAGCCAATATTGGCTTAATAACCGGCGCTTCGCCCGCGGCTATCATCGCCGCGTTGACATCTTTCAGGCCGCTGCCCGTGTTGACGACGACTACAGGATCATCTGATTTGACCAAGCCATCCTGCACAGCTTTGACCAGTCCTGCGTAGGAAGTTGCTCCAGCCGGTTCAGCGAAGATACCTACCGGACCAAGTTCGCCTATCGCGGCAATAATGGCTTCATCTTCAACCAGAATATAAGCCCCATTGGTTTGGGTGGCGGCGCGCAAAGCGCGCAAACCATCGCTAGGCATATTGACGGAGATGCTGTCGGCGCGCGTAGTGGCGCTGACGGCAATGATTTCTTCAGTTGCCGCGTTGAAGGCGTTGGCGATGGCTGCCGAGCCGGTGGATTGCACGCCAAAGATGCGTGGCACGCCCTCGATGAGGCCCAGTTCTAGCAGGTCTTTGAACCCTTTGTGAATCCCGGAAATGATGTTGCCATCACCCACAGAGACGAATATTGATAACTGCTCGTTCACAGCGGGAACCTGCTCCCAGATTTCAAAAGCAGCGGTTTTCTTGCCTTCAGCGGTGAAGGGATTGTAGCCCGTGTTGCGGTTGTACCAGCCGAATTCTTCGGTGGCTTCCAGCGATAATTTGAAGGCTGCGTCGTAATTATCGTCTACCAAAATCACTTTGGCGCCAAAAATTTGAAGTTGGGCAATCTTCGCCGCGGGGGCTGTTTTCGGCGCAAAGATCACCGATTTATGCCCTACGGCGGCGGCCATGCCTGCCAGAGCGGCTCCCGCATTGCCTGTGGAAGCGGTCACGACGACTTCTGCGCCGATTTCGCGGGCGCGGCCAATCAGCACGGCGCTGGCACGATCTTTGAAAGATGCTGTAGGGTTGCTGCTCTCGTCTTTGATATAGAGATACTTCAGGCCAAGTTTTTCCGCCAACGCAGGTGGTGAAAACATCGGGGTCCAGCCAGC
>JACNJM010000107.1:8727-13973 GCA_014382605.1 Anaerolineae bacterium | reverse complement strand
TCAAGATCATGGCTGCAATCGAGGCCGCATTTTCGAGCGCACCGCGGGTAACTTTTGCGGGATCAATCACACCGGCTTTGACCATATTGACATACTCTTCCGAGAGTACATTGTAGCCAATATTGATGTCTTTCTTCTCGGCTTGCATACGGCGAACGTTCTCGATAATTACAGAGCCATCTTTGCCAGCGTTGCCAGCGATTTTACGCATGGGAACTGACAGTGCAGATTTCACAATCGAGACGCCGATTTGAGCGTCGGCGTAGTCCATCTTCAGGTCGTCGAGGGCTTTGATGGCGTTGATCAGCGCTACGCCGCCACCGGGGACGATGCCATCTTCAACGGCCGCGCGGGTCGCAGAGAGCGCATCTTCAACACGATGTTTCTTTTCTTTCAATTCGGTCTCGGTAGCTGCGCCAACACGAATGATAGCTACGCCGCCGGAGAGTTTCGCCAGGCGTTCTTGCAGTTTTTCGCGGTCGTAGTCGCTGCTGCTCTTGTCGATTTCGACACGGATCTGGTCAATGCGGCCCTTGATCGCGCCAGCATCACCCTTGCCGCTAACAATCGTGGTATCGTCTTTGGTTGAAACAACAATTTCAGCACGGCCCAAATCTTCAAGGGTCACGCTTTCCAGCTTGCGGCCCATTTCTTCAGTAATCACAGTGCCGCCAGTGAGGATCGCAATATCCTGCAACATAGCCTTACGGCGGTCGCCAAATCCAGGGGCTTTGATAGCCAACACATTGAGCATACCACGCAATTTATTCAATACCAGGGTCGCCAAGGCTTCGCCGTCAATATCTTCGGCGATAATAACCAACTCGCGCTTGCCCAACTGTACCAGTTTCTCCAGCACGGGGAGCATATCCTGTGCGACAGAGATTTTCTTGTCGTGGATCAACAAATACGGTTCTTCGATCTTGGATTCCATTGTTTCGGGGTCGGTGACGAAATAAGGCGAAAGGTAGCCACGGTCGAACTGCATACCTTCGACATATTCGGTCTCGAACTGCAAACCTTTGGACTCTTCAACCGTGATGACGCCGTCTTTGCCGACTTTGTCCATCACATCAGCGATCAACTCACCAATCGAGCGATCCTGAGCAGAAATCGAAGCCACGTTACCAATCTCTTCACGGGTGGTCACTTCGTGAGCCTGCTTGCTGATCTCTTCCGAAACAGCTTTGGCGGCAGCTTCAATGCCCAGCTTGAGCAGCATGGGGTTGGCGCCGGCGGCCATATTTTTCATACCTTCGGTCACAATGGCGTGCGCCAAAACGGTCGAGGTGGTGGTGCCGTCACCGGCGATGTCATTGGTTTTGGTGGCTGCTTCTTTGAGCAACTGCGCGCCCATATTTTCAAATGGGTCTTCCAGCTCGATCTCTTTTGCAACAGTCACACCGTCGTGGGTGATGGTGGGGCTGCCGAATTTGCGATCCAGCGCAACGTTGCGGCCTTTGGGGCCTAACGTGGTAATTACTGCACTCGCCAGGATGTCAACACCCTTCTGAAGTTTGCGGCGAGCTTCTTCGGAAAAAACTAATTGCTTTGCCATAGAAAATTTCTCCTTGTGATCTGGTTATTTAACCAGGGCCAGAATGTCCGCTTCACTCAGAATGAGGACTGCGTTACCTTCGATTTTTACTTCAGTACCAGCATACTTGGCGTAAAGTACAACATCATCAACGGAGATTTCTCCCTCGATGTCGGGGCCAACAGCCAGAACTTTACCTTGCTGTGATTTTTCTTTCGCCGTATCGGGCAAAACCAGACCGCTGGCGGTCGTAGCTTCTTGCTCAACGGCTTCCAACACAACGCGGTCGCCTAAGGGTTTTAAGGAAATAGCCATACAAAAGCCTCCTGCAAAAATTGATTGATTCAATGCATTTTCGGATTTTAGCACCCGATAGCACGGATTGCTAAGCGGCCTGAATCATAACGATATTTGATTTGAAAGTCAAGTAGATGGGGGAATTGTAGCTGTGATTCTTACAAAATTCTGACAAAAACAGGAGCAGCGGACGCGCCTCAGTGTTGCGCCCTGTCTTTTTGTAGTAGTTCCCCTCCCCCGAAATCAGGAGAGGGGCCAGGGGCGGGGGAATCCCTTAAGGCTGCGGGGTTGTCGCGATCAAACGACAAATGGCTTCGTTCTCTTCCACAATCCCCATCAGGAGAGGATTATCCGGAAAAACGCGGCGCAACTCATCGAGAACGGGCTGCACTTGAGGGCAGTAATTTTGCCCTGGGCGGCTCAACGCGGCCAATACAGAAGCGTAGCGCGCATAGTAGAAGCCCACTTCCAGGTTGTTGAGTTCCAGCCCCACAACATCCACCTCACCAACTTCATTTTCATCGGCAGTGCAACCCAAAACGGCGCACTTCAACACAGGCATGGCGCCTTCGTAGTTGCGCGAGCGCACATAGATATCTCCCAATTGACCGTAAGTATTGGGATCAGTCGGATTGAAACTAAGCGCCTTCTCACCGTTCAGCGCGGCGACAAAAAATTCACCCATGCGCGAATAGGTTTTGGCAATCGCAATATAGGGCAGCGGATCTTGCACCCCGTTGGCCTCATTAATAGCAATAGCCTTGTCGAACTGCTCCAGCGCCACATCGTAGACTTGAAGCTCGCGGTAGATGACTCCAATTTGAATATATAAAAAAGTCAGGTTGGGGTTGATGGCGGCAGCTTTTTCGTATTCTTCAATCGCCACGCGGTATTGCCCAAAGGTCTCTAACACGGTGGCGTAAACCCGGTGTGTATCCATCAACTCAGGTCCCAGCGTGACGGCCTCCTGGGCATGTTGCTGTGCCTGGGCAAGTTTCCCCTGGTCGAGCAATACTTCGGCATAATAAGCCAACGCCAGAACATTATCGGGATCAAGATTATAAGCGAAGCTGGCCGTTTGCTCGGCTCTTGTGAGCAGGTCGCGGCGCTCGTCGGCAGTATTGGCGTAAGATGCGTTCCAGTCCAGCACCAGCGCGTGGATAGCTTGAACGGTACTATCATCGGGGGCTAATTCCACAGCCCGAGTACTTTCGATCAGCGCCTCATCCAGACGCGCTAATTGAGATGCGCTGGTTGAGAGCAAACGCGTCGAGTACGTCAACAATCGCGCCAGTTCAGCCCGCGCCTGGGCATTCTCCGGGTCCAGTTCCAAACCCAATCGATAAGCGTCAATCGCATCAATATCGTTCGGATCATCAATCTTCCCGGCGCTAAAATAAGCCTCAGCAGCCATCATGTAGGAGTTTGCTGTCCGTGTAGCCGTAGGCGTGGGCAAAAACATGGGCTGAATGCGAAATTCGGGGCCAATCCCAATTTGCGAGATTCCCCAAATTCCAACACCAATCAGCCCAAGCCAGACCAGCATGCGAGTGAGATTGATTTGCGGCCCAGGGGGGCGGAAGTTGAGTCCTTTTCCGGTAAGGTGACGATCCATAGTTATTAGCCGATACGAACTGATTTCACTACCAAATCACAAATGCCCAATGTCTTTATGGCAGTTGTCTCTCGTCTCAATTTATCCGATTAAGAATCGGGCGGTCCTTCTAATGTAGGCGTTGGTTCGGCGGTCCCCACCTGACAGATTTCCAACCCCGCTTCAGCATTGAATACGGCAATATCGTTGTCGGCTACCGTGGCAAGCATAGTCTGAAAAATGGGGATAGCTTCACCGCAGCGGTTTAGCCGTGCCAATGTGAGTCCGTAAATTGAATATAATTCGATCGCGCGCAATTTGTATGAAATCGGGATACCTTCAACAACCGCGCCTTCTTCAGCAACACCGCCCTGCACAGCCAGGGTTAAATGGGTAATAGCTCTGTTTAACTCGTTATTTTTGGCATACATGATCCCCAGGTTACCTTGCAGGCTGGCATTACCAGGATCATCAACGACGGCCTGTTCGGCATATTGCACAGCCTGGGCAAACTCACCAATCGTAAAATAAACGCGTGATGCCTCGTAATCGGGGGCGGGATCATCGGGGTTTAGCGCGTTGGCCTGATTGAAGCTCTCAACAGAACGATCGTATTCGCCAATCGCAGCATAGGTGTATCCCAGCATCATATGCAGGTTGGGAATGCGATTGTTAATCGCCAGCGCAGCCTGATATTCTTCAATCGCCAGATCATAGTTGCTGGTCCAATAAAGCACGTAGCCGCGCGCCCGGCGGGCTTCCATCAAGTTGGGATTCAAATCTAGTGCCAACCGCGATTCTTCTGCCGCGCCGTCGAAATCGCCTTTATCTACCAGAATTTCAGCATACACGGCATGAGCAATGGCGCTATTCGCATCCAGTTCAATCGCCCGCTTTACCGCGGCTTCGGCCTCGAGCACGTTGCCTTTAAAATCCATTGCCCAAGCGCGCATGGCATGAGCTACGGGATTATCCGAGTTACGCAACAAGGCCAGTTCGGCGTTTTCCAGGCCTTCGTCGTAGCGTCCTGCCAAAATCTGCACCCGCGCCAGGGCAACATAATAGGATGAATTTTCTGGATCGGAGAGGATAGCTTTCTCGTATGCGTCTATAGACTGACTGAGTTTGCCTTCGGTATACAACGACTCGGCCTGATTCGCAAATGATTCCGGGCTGATGGTTGCGGTAGGGGTAGAGATAAACAACGGTGGGGTGGTTGGCACCACTATCTTGTTAACATAAAGTACTGCTGTGATCAACAGCAGCAACATAATCACACGCCAGGGATTGGCGCGCTTACGGCGTTTGCGCCGCATAGACCAATTGCTTCCTTGCAGATACATAAAATCATCTTACCACCCTCCGTTTGCGTTGTCCAACGGCTGAAAATACACGCCTGATTCAAAATTCAGGTACAATTAAAGGCAATATGACCTTTGAATTCACGCCCCATATCTGGCCAATTGTCGTCTCATCAAGTATTCTCATGGTGTTAATGATGGCTACCATACGCTATCGACATGAGGTATCTGCGCGTTTGTTTTTAGGTTTATTGCTGGCCTTATTAATTTGGTCGGTGAGCTTTATCGTCGAAATTTTGGGGGTAGAACTCAGCACAAAGATCTTTTGGGCCAATATTCAATTCATTGGTATTACTGCGATCCCGATCTTTTTTCTTATGCTCGTCGCCCGCTTTACGGGATACAGCCGCGGCATTCGCCCGATTTTATACGGCCTGATTCTGCTCGCTGTGATTTCCAATATCATCATCTGGACCGACAACTTTCACCACTGGTTTCGCGTACAACCCTATATCGA
>JACNJM010000107.1:6105-8431 GCA_014382605.1 Anaerolineae bacterium | reverse complement strand
ACCCCTGCCGCCTTTAGCATTTCGGGGATGTTAATTGCCTGGGCGTTGTTTCGCTATCAACTGTTTGATCTGGTGCCATTGGCGCATAGTATTATCATCGAAAATCTGTCTGAGAGCATGGTTGTGTTGGATGTGAAAAATCGGATCATTGAGCTTAACCGCAGCGCCAGCGCTATTCTCCAAACTCCGATCAATCAGGCCATTGGGCAATTGGCCGAGGATGTCGTGTGGTTTTGGGACGAGCTGGACCCCCACAAAGAAGATATTCAGCCCATCGCGATTACGAAAGAGCAAGGCGGGCAGCAACATTATGAAGCGCTGCTAACCCCCATCAAGCGCAAGAACAAAACCACTGTTGGTCTGGTACTTACGCTCCGCGATATTACGGCGCAATACGATCTGCTTCAAAAAACCAGACAACTGGCGATCTCCGACCCATTGACCGGAATCTACAACCGCCGCCACTTTTTTAGCCTGCTTCGACAAGAACTTGAACGTTCCCGGCGTCAGCAATCCCCATTGGCGGTGATGATGTTCGATATTGATGATTTCAAAGCCATCAACGATCAATACGGCCATGCCGCTGGCGACCAGGTGCTCATCGAAACCGTTCAGCTTTGCCAACAGCATCTGCGCGCATACGATGTGATGAGCCGCTATGGCGGGGATGAATTTGCCATTTACTTGCCAGAAACCGACACAGAACTAGCCACACAAGTTGCCCAGCGGCTGTGCGCATCCATCCGGGCACACAGCATCCAGTCCGATCATCACAGTTTTCAGTGCACAGTCAGCATCGGCGTGGCAGCGTGTTCCTGCGAGCAGCAAGATTCTGCCGATAGCTTGATGGCAATTGCCGACAAAGCGCTGTACCAGGCCAAGCAAAACGGAAAAGACCAGGTTGCCGCCGAGCAGACCCCCAAGATTTCGTAAGCCCCTATTCGTCCACATCAGCTATAATCACACCATGCGTTTTGACGTTTTCACCCTGATCCCCGAATCGCTTGAGCCCTATCTCAATAGCAGCATCCTCAAGCGCGCTGCCGAGCGCAATCTGGTGGAATTTCATCTCCACAATATCCGCGACTGGGCCATCGACAAACATCATGTCACCGACGATATACCCTACGGTGGAGGCGGCGGCATGGTGATGAAACCCGACCCCATGTTTAACGCCGTCGAAGAAGTGACCGGCACGCCGCCAACTTGCCCGGTGGTGCTACTCACTCCCCAGGGACGCCTTTTCTCGCAGGCCGTTGCCCACGAACTGGCTGCATATCCCCGTATCGCGCTCATCGCCGGACGCTACGAAGGCCTCGATGAGCGCGTGCGTCAGCACCTGGTCACCGATGAAATCTCGATTGGCGATTACGTACTTACCGGTGGAGAATTGCCTGCTCTGGTGTTGATCGATGCCATCACGCGCCTGCTTCCCGATGTACTCGGTGACCCCGATGCGCCTCAAAAAGACTCCCACGCCGAGGGTCTGCTCGAACACCCGCACTACACCCGCCCGGCAGAATTCCGCGGCTGGGATGTGCCTGATGTGCTGCGCTCCGGCGACCATGCCCGCGTCAACCGCTGGCGGCGCGAACAATCCCTGCTGCGCACCCTCCAGCGTCGTCCAGACATGCTCGAAAGTGCAACATTAACGGACGAAGATCGAAAATTTTTGAAAGATCAGTTAGACGTTGAAGGTTGAAAATTGAAAGTCTGGCAATCAGCAAGCTGCCTTCAACGTTTAACCTTTAATCTTCAACCCTACCGGAGGTAGATCGATGAAATTCAATTACGGCAAAATCTTCTTACTCGGCTTTGGCTTTTTTGGCGTCAGCGTTTTGTGGAGTGTCTATAACGCTTTTGTGCCCATCTTCTTATCGGAACGTTTTGGTTTGGCACCGGCATGGATTGGCTTTTTCATGACACTCGACAATCTCGCCGCCCTGTTCATCCAACCCCCGGTGGGCGCCTGGTCCGATAAATTGCGCTCACCCATCGGCAGGCGTATGCCGTTTATTCTCATCGGCGCGCCAATCTCGGCGCTAGCCTTTGGCATTATCCCCATAGCAGCAGTACTGCCCCTTTTCGTGGCAGGCACCACAACCCTGTTATTAAGCATGGCGCTGTGGCGCACTCCCGTTGTCGCCCTGATGCCCGATATCACCCCATCCAACAAACGCTCACAGGCCAATGGCATCATCAATTTCATGGGCGGCATCGGCGCCATTATCGCCTTCTTGATCGGTGGTCAACTCTACGCCATAAATCCAGCCTATCCCTTTTGGATGGGATCGGGGCTGGTGATTCTTTCGGCGCTGCTGGTCTT
>JACNJM010000107.1:0-5767 GCA_014382605.1 Anaerolineae bacterium | reverse complement strand
GGCCGCCGGGTGACGATTTCTGCCGGGCTAATTTTGCTGGCCGCGCTCATTGGGGTAATGTTTGTGCTGCCTCCCGGCCTGTTGGCTACCCCACTGACAAAATTACCCGTATTGGGAACCGTACGCGTGATCAGCCTGTTGCTGATGGGCAGTGGCATTGCCTGGGCGCTGATTAATATCAACTCGCTGCCCATGGTGGTCGATATGGTCGAAGATGCCCGCATCGGTACCTTTACCGGTTTGTATTATCTGTTCTCCACGATGGCAGCCATCGCCGGGCCAAATATCAATGGCTGGATCATCCAATTAAGCAACAAAAACTACAACAGCGTCATGCTGGTGGCTCCGCTCTTTATGATTGGCGCATTAATCCTAATGTGGGGCGTGCGCCGCGGCGAAGCGAAAATAGTCACTGCATAACCGATACACAAAAAGAATGGTCGGCTTCGCCGACCATTCTTTTTATTCCCCTCTTTTTGTTAATTTCATATAAGAAGATTTCCCTCAACAAGGCCATTTCTTGACGGAGATGCGCCCAAATGTTATGATTCATAGCGTTGTGTTAGCAGCCGAAGGCTCCGATTGCTAAACTGAACGAAGCGGAGCTTTCCCTGTGAGTCAAATAAAATTATGGGCAATCTATCTGAACGTCAAAAACTCATCCTGGCGCTGGTCATTCGGGAATATGTTGAAAAAGTCAACCCGATTGGCTCTGAGCGGCTGGTTGAAGATTATGCGCTCAATGTCAGTTCGGCCACGGTGCGCAACGAAATGGCCGCCCTGACCGAACAAGGCTACCTCGACAAGCCCCACAAAATGGCCGGCAGCATCCCTACCGAGGAAGGCTACCGCTATTTTGTCAGCCAACTCATGGGGCGAACAACGTTACCTTCGAATACGCGCCATACCATCCAGCATCAGTTCTACCAGGCGCGGAGTGATATTGACCAATGGATGCGCCTGGCTGCCTCAGTGTTGGCGCGGCAATCGCGCGGCGCGGCGCTGGTAACTTCGCTGCACCCGGAACACGCCCGCCTGAAACACATCGAACTCATCGCTACGCGTGGCCGACAGGTTTTGATGGTACTGGTACTTGATGGCGGCGAAATCCGCCAACAAATGCTCAAACTGGCCGAACCCGTCGCTCAGGATAAGCTCAGCGCCACGGCGCGCTGGATCAATGAAGCATTGCAGAAAAAAGACGCTCACGAAATCATCGCCTTACTATCTCAAACACAGGACGATCTCAAGAGCGATATTTTACAACTTACCGTGGATGAAATGCAGCGTTCCGACAACGTGCTGGCCGGTGATATTTACCGCGACGGGCTGGCCAATGTGCTCGCCGAACCCGAATTTCTCGAGCCGGGCGTCGCCCATCGGGCACTACGCTTCTGGGAAGAACGCTCCCAACTCGAAGACCTGCTCTCGCAAACCGTGCTCTCCCCCCAAACCAGCGGCATCCATGTGCTGATCGGCGGTGACGGCACCTGGGAAGACCTGAGCGACTGCGCCGTGGTACTCTCGCGCTATGGCGTCCCCGGCGTGGCAACCGGCGCTATCGGCGTTCTCGGCCCCGCCCGCATGACCTACGCCCACACTATCTCCACTGTGCAGTTTGTTGCCAATTTACTCAGCGAACTGGTCGGTGATACGCTGTCCAATGAAAGGTATGAAGAATAAAAAATGAGCAAGAAGAAAAAGAAAGACATCGCAGAAGAAATCATCGAGGATAAAATCCAGCCCGAAGAACAGGACCCAGCCCAGAGCGAATCGGCTGCGCCCGCACAGGATGAAGCAGACTCCCCCGAGGCGGATTCAGACCCCGAGGCTAAAAAATCTCCCCTCGAAGAAATCCAGTCCAAAGCCGACGAATATCTCGCTGGCTGGCAGCGTGAGCGCGCTGAGTTCGCCAACTACAAAAAACGCGTCGATCGCGAGCGCGAAACTACCTACAAAAACGCGGCTGGCGGCGTCATCAAACGCTTTTTACCCGTAATGGACGATATGGAACGCGCCCTGAAGAACCGTCCCCCCGAAGGCGATGGCGCCGACTGGGCTGAAGGCATTGAATTGATTTACCGCAAACTGCTGGCTATTTTGGAAGCGGAGGGCATTGCCCCCATCGAGGCCGATGGCGCCATGTTTGACCCGCACCTGCACGAAGCGGTGATGAAGACCCCCAGCGATGAGCACGAGACTGAACAAATTATCGAAGTGCTGCAACAAGGTTATCGAATTGGCGAGCGCGTGCTGCGCCCGGCGACGGTTGTTGTGGCCGCGTAATCAGATTGAACCAATTTACCGAATTATCCAACAAATTTTGGAGGAACAGAAAATGGCAAAAATTATCGGAATTGACTTAGGAACAACCAACTCGGTCGCCGCGGTCGTTGAAGGCGGCGAGCCAGTAGTGATCCCATCGGCAGAAGGCGAACGCCTGGTGCCGTCGGTTGTGGCTGTCAATAAAAATCACGAACGTATTACTGGTCGCCCGGCACGTAACCAGGCCGTCGTCAACCCGGAGAATACAATTTTCTCAATCAAACGCTTTATGGGACGCAAATATGACGACGCCGAAGTGCAGCGTGCCATCAAAATGGTGCCTTACAACGTGAACAAAGCTCCCAACGGCGATGTGCGCGTCAAACTCGATGGCAAAGACTACTCGCCCCCTGAAGTTTCAGCGATGATTCTGGCGAAAATAAAAGCCGATGCTGAAGCCTATTTGGGCGAAGCTGTCACTCAGGCGGTTATCACCGTTCCGGCGTATTTCAACGATGCCCAGCGCAACGCCACCAAAGACGCCGGAAAAATTGCGGGGCTTGAGGTACTGCGCATCATCAATGAGCCAACAGCTTCATCCCTGGCCTATGGCCTGGATAAAAAATCCAACGAAATGCTGGCTGTGTACGATCTGGGCGGCGGCACCTTCGATATTTCTATTCTAGAAGTAGGCGAGGGCGTTTTCGAAGTCAAATCCACCAGCGGCGACACATTCCTGGGCGGCGATGACTTTGATCAGCGCATCATTGAATTTTTAGCCGACGAATTCAAGCAGAGCAATGGTATTGATTTGCGTCTCGATCGTCAGGCCTTGCAGCGTCTCAAAGAAGCGGCTGAAAAAGCGAAAATTGAACTCTCGACTCTGCAACAGACCGAGATCAACTTGCCCTACATCACCGCCGATGCCAGCGGCCCCAAACATCTGGTGCTCAACCTGACGCGCTCCAAACTCGAACAAGTCACCGCCGATCTGATTGAGCGCTCCATCACCCCGGTAAAGCAGGCCCTCAACGATGCGGGCATGAAACCCTCCGATGTGAGTGAAGTCGTGCTGGTTGGCGGGATGACGCGCATGCCCGCCGTGCAAGAAGCGGTCAAGAAATTTTTCGGGCGCGACCCCCACAAGGGCGTCAACCCCGATGAAGTTGTAGCTCTGGGCGCGGCGATCCAGGCTGGTGTGTTGGGCGGCGATGTCACCGATATTCTTTTGCTCGATGTTACCCCGCTATCCCTTTCAGTTGAAACCCTGGGCAATGTTGCCACCCCGCTGATCGAGCGCAATACCACCATCCCGGCGCGCAAGAGCCAGATTTTCTCCACTGCGGCTGCAAACCAGCCTCAGGTCGAAATTCATGTACTGCAAGGCGAACGTCCAATGGCTGCTGGCAATAAATCGCTGGGACGCTTTATTCTGGATGGCATTCCCCCGTCACCGCGCGGTGTTCCCCAGATTGAAGTTACTTTCGATATTGATGCTAATGGTATACTCAAGGTCACCGCGCAAGATAAAGCCACTGGCCGCAGCCAGAATATCACTATCACGGCATCTTCCGGTTTGAGCGATGCCGAAATTGATAAAATGCGCCAGGAAGCCGAACGGCACGCCGAGGAAGACCTCAAATTCAAAGAGCGAGTCGAGGCCCACAACAAAGCCGACAACATAGCCTACACCGCCGAAAAGGCGCTCACAGAGCTGGGCGACAAAGTCCCCGCTGAAGTCAAGACACAGGTTGAAGAAAAAGTGGCCGAGGTGCGCAAAGTGCTTGAGGATGAAAGCGCCGAAGCCGATGAACTCAACCGTGTTGCTGATGAGCTAGGCGAAATTGTGCAACAGATTGGCGCAGCCGCCTATCAGCAAGACCCCGGCGCGGCTGGTCCGATGCCCGGAGCCGAGGGCTTTGACCCCCAAGACCCCCCTCCTGGCGATCAATCAGGCCCGGACAATGGCGATGAAGATATCGTTGACGGCGAATTCCGCAGCGCTTAGGCGTCGAAACGTCAGGATGTCAGAGCGTCGGGCGTCGTTAACTATTTGACGCTTCGACGCACCGACGTCCTGACCTATTGACGCATTGTAAAAAAATATGCCACGAGATTATTACGAAATTTTAGGCGTACCCAAAAGTTCTTCGGCAGACGAGTTAAAATCGGCCTTCCGAGGTTTGGCGCGCCAATATCATCCTGATGTCAGCAAAGAGCCGGATGCCGAGGAACGCTTCAAAGAAATTAATGAGGCCTATGCCGTGCTTTCCGATCAGGAAAAACGCGCCGCGTACGATCGTTATGGTCACGCTGGTGTACAAGGCGCTGGCGGTGTCCCCGATTGGAATAGTGTCGATTTCAGCGATATTTTCGAAGAACTCTTTGGTTTTGGCTTCGGCGGCTTCGGCGGACGCTCATCATCGCGTTCGCGCAATGCGCCCCGACGCGGCGCCGATTTGCAATATCGCGTGCAGCTTAGTTTTGAAGAAGCCGTCTTCGGTATCGAAAAAGAGATCGAGATCAGCCGCAACGAAAGTTGCGATATATGCAGCGGTAGCGGCGCCAAACCTGGCACCACGCCCACACGCTGCGCCACCTGTAATGGACAGGGCGAAGTACGCCAATCACGCCAGACCATTCTCGGCTCGATGGTGCAAGTGACCACCTGCCCCACTTGTGGCGGCAAAGGCGAAGTGATTGTCACCCCCTGCGAGGCTTGCCGCGGGCAAGGTCTGGTGCGCCAAACCCGCAAGAAGGTCGTCAACATCCCGGCGGGCGTTGACACCGGAACGCAGATCCGCTTGAGCGGTGAAGGCCAGCCCGGAAGCAATAACGGGCCTCCCGGCAACCTCTACCTGGTGATCCAGGTTAACAAGCACAGATATTTCCGCCGCCGCGATAACGACATCCTGCTCGATCTAAATGTCAATCTTGCCCAAGCCACCTTGGGCGATGAAGTACAGGTTCCCACTGTAGATGGCGACACGCTGCTGAAAATTCCCAGTGGAACGCAGCCCGGTAAAATTATCCGCATGCGGGGCAAAGGGGTTCCCCATTTACGCAACAATCATCGTGGCGATCAGCTTGTGGTGATTAATGTCGATATTCCCCGCACCCTCAGCGAAGAACAGCGCGTGATCTTTGAACAATTAGCCAACAGCCTGGGCACCGAGGTGACTCCCCAAGAACGCGGCTTTTTCGACCGTTTGAAAGACGTCATCGGCGGATGAACTGGCTTGAAGTTTCGCTTACCGTGGATGGCGAACTAGCCGAAGCGGTAGCCGATATTTTGGCGCGATTTGTGCCCGGTGGTGTAGTTGTCGAAAGTACCGCCATTGCCCCCGATCTCGAAGGTCCGGGCTACCCGATTGGCCCGCTGAAAGTCTGCGGCTATCTCCCTATTGACGCTCAACTCGAAGAAACCCGCCAGCGCCTCGAAGAATCACTCTATTTCTTGGGGCGCATTCAAGCATTACCCGAAGCACAATTCACCCCAATT
>JACNJM010000011.1 GCA_014382605.1 Anaerolineae bacterium | reverse complement strand
TCCGTTAACGGGGTATAAGTTGAAAGTTACAGGTTGAAAATTAACCTTCAACTTTCAACTTGTAACTTTCAACCGAGAGTTTAGAAAGGGCTATTTGCAATAGTTCCAATGTGTTTTGGTAGTCGTTAATCCGGCAAATCGCCGCGGCGGTGTGCAGGTAACGCGCAGGGACAGAGATGGATATGCTTGGAATTCCGGCCCGTTGGCGATGGATTGCTCCGGCATCGGTGCCGCCCCCGCCGGGTTGCCGAATCTGGTAGGGGATGCCGGCGGCCTCGGCGGTTTGGCGGAAATGCTCGACCAGCCGCGGGTTCGAGAGCGTGGCCGCGTCGGCTACGTAGATCGCCGGACCAGCGCCCAGCCGCGTATTATAGCGGATATTTTCTTCCCCATCCCAGGCGGGCAAATCCATAGCTGGAGTGCTGTCGAGGGCTATGCCAAGATCGGGATCGAAGGCGTAGGCCGCAACACCCGCGCCGCGCAGCCCAACTTCTTCTTGCACAGTGAAGGCTGCCAGTAGATCGATATTAGACGGGGCGTTCTTCAGCATGGCAATCAAATTCGCCACGCCAATCCGGTCGTCAATAGCTTTGGCGCGAATGCTCGCATGACTGCTCACGCCAATTTTCTCGAAGCGCGTGGCAAAGGTGGCGCGGTCGCCGGGTTTGGCCTTTGCGCCGTTGCTGCCAATATCAATGCGCAGCGAATTAATCGAAATCGCCTTGTTGCGTTCTCCGGCAGTCGTGAGATGAATAGGTTTGGCGCCGATCACACCGGGCACTTCGTCCACGCCGACGAGTACGGGTTTGCCGACCAGTTGGCGCTCGTCCAGGCCGCCGACGGCTTCAAAGCGAAACAGCCCGTCGCCGTCGTCGCCGGTGAGCATGAAGCCCACTTCATCCATGTGGGCCGCGATCATCACCCGCGGGCGCGGCTTAGAGCCAGAACCCTGCTTGATTGCCAGTACATTGCCCAGCGCGTCGGTACGAATTTCGTCGGCATGGCCTTCGATTTCGGCCAGCACAATTTTTCGCACGGCTTCTTCGTCGCCCGAAACAGCGCAGGCGTTGGTTAACTTTTCGAGGAGTTGCAGGTGAATTTCCATACGGTTATTCGGTTGCAGGTTGCAAGTTGAAGGTTAAACGTTTCATGAAGTCGATTTCCAGCGAGGTGACGAAATCGGCCAACAAACGCCCGGCGCGCTGAATATCTTTGAGCGAAATGATTTCCACAGGGGTGTGCATATAGCGCAGCGGGATGCTAACGACCATCGTGGGGATGCCCTCGCGGGCGATTTGCAGCGCGTAGGCATCGGTGCCGGAGTGGCGCGGCATGGGTTCAATTTGATAGGGGATTTCGAGATCGTCGGCCACTTTTTTGATGGACTCATGCACCCCGGGGTGGATGTTCGGCCCCCAGCCGAGGGTGATGCCCTTGCCCAGGGGGAAGGTTTTGTGTTTGGGGGTATCTGGCCCTTGCGCCCAGGTCACGTCGATGGCAATCGCGAGCTGCGGGCGCAGTTCGTAGGCCGATGTCAGCGCGCCGCCCATCGTTTCTTCCTCTTGTACAGTGGCGACAGCCCACACATCCCAGGCGTGGATGCGTTTTTGCAGCATCTCCAGGCAATAGGTTAGCGCGGCAATAGATGCGCGGTTGTCGAGCGAGTGCCCGGCCAGCAGATCGCTGCCCATTTCGAGGGGCGCTTGGGCAAAAGAAATCAGATCGCCAACGCGCACCTGGGCATTCACTTCTTCGGGGGGCAGGCCCGTATCCACAAGCAGGTATTCCAACGGAACGGGGCCGCTTTTGGCCTCGGTGGGCAGCAAATGCCCCGGGGGTTGCACAATCATTCCTGGCAGAGTCACGCGTCCATGCACGTTGACGAGTTGGCCGGGCAAAACGCGGTGATCGAGTCCGCCAATCTCACTGAGATGCAAAAAACCATCCACAATCTTTGTCACCATCAGGCCGATAGCGTCCATGTGAGTCGCCAACAAAATGCTGGGGCGTGGCTCGGTGGCGTGGCCGCGTTTTAACCCATGCAGACTGCCGAGGTTGCTGGTGTGCAGTTCATCGGTAAGCGGCTGCCAGCGCTGCGAAATTTTTTCACGCGCCGGGCCTTCGTAGCCGGAGAGTCCGGGTTCGCTAATGAGTTCTTGCAGAAATTCAGAGAGATCGATCATATTATGGGGATGCGGTGGTTGGTGATGGCACGATAGGGGTAGCCGTTGGGGGCGGTTTGGTTGGGGTGAGAGTGGGCGGCAGGGTTGGCGCAGCCGTGGTGGCGGTTGCCGTTGGCGGCACTGGCGTAAATGTTGCTGTGGGAACCAATGTGGCGGTATGGCTGGGTACCAGCGTCCAGGTGACGGTGAATGTGGGCGTAAAGGTATAGGTAAAGGTGGGGCTGGGTGTGATCGTGGGCGTGAGCGTTATTGAAGGAGTTGCGGACGGTGGTAAAGGCGTGATTGTGGGGTAGGGAGTTAATGTTGGATAGGCAGAAGGCAGGCCGGGCGGCTGTGTTTCAGTGGCGGGCAGCGTGGCGCTGGCTGTCGCATCGGCATTATCGTTGTTGGGCAGGCCAGCCATAATCAGCCCGGCGCAGTAGCATGGCAATGTTGCCAGAATAATGCCGGTGAGAATAACGCGCAAACGCGCTCGCGGAGGTGTTTTTTTTGCGATCATAGCCTTGTGATAGATGATAACACTAGCCCTGATGAGAAGCAAGATTACGGTAACGGGGGCCACGGCTTTCTAAAAGTAGAGCCAGGGCGGGTATTTACCACAGAGAACGCTGAGTCCGCCGAGATTT
>JACNJM010000125.1 GCA_014382605.1 Anaerolineae bacterium | reverse complement strand
TATTTCTGGCTTTTTTGATGGTGGCTTTTTGGGACGTGCCGATGGCGGCTGCCCAAACGGACGAGCCTCAACTCACCTCAGAGGAGTATATCGAGCGCGGGCTGGATTTTGTTGAGCAAGGCGAACTGAAACTGGCTGCGGCGGATTTCCAGGCTGCATTGGAATTGGACCCCGAGAACATCGATGCACTGAATAATCTGGGTCTGGTTTATATTGAGTTAAGCTTGTATGAACCGGCCAGCGAGTTGTTTGAAACTGTACTGGCCAGCGATCCAGGTAACGTGGTCGCCAACGGCGGCATGTGTGCTGCGCTGGCATTCATCCAGCCCGTACAGGGCGAAGCCCGATGTCGGGAAGTGATTCAGGAAAACCCGCAGAATGCTGAGGCTATCAACAGCCTGGGAATTGCGCTGATCTTGCAAGACAAAAATGAAGATGCCATCGCTGCATTCCAAACGGCGATTGAGCTTAACCCGCAACATAAGTGGGCGCACAATAATCTGGGGCGTGCCTACTTAAATTCGGGCGATTACGAACAAGCCATCAGCGAACTGACCACAGCTATAACAGTTTATCCGCAGAATAAAACGGCGCATTACAACTTGGGGCTGGCTTATGCTCAACAGGGCGACTTTGCAACTTCCATACCGTATTATGAGCAGGCGATAAAACTCGACCCAAATCTGGCTGGCGCGTATTCAGATTTAGGCATCATCTACCAGGAATTGGGGCAGACCGAGAAAGCGGTATCCGCTTTATTCCGCTACCTTCAACTGGTTCCCGAAGATCCAAACAGAGCCGAGATTGAGGCCATGCTTGTAAAAATGGGAGGGCCTGTTCCGAATGTGTTTGTTCAAGCAAAAGTTGCTTTTGTCTCCGAACGTGATGGCAATATGGAAATCTACAGCATGAACACCGACGGCAGCCAACTCACTCGACTGACGGACAACGCAGGTTACGATGTAGAACCAGCCTATTCGCCCGACGGAACACAAATTCTCTTTGCTTCCGACCGAAATGGCAATTTCGATATCTACCGCATGAAAGCCGATGGAACAGATGTTATCCAGCTAACGGATGACTCGGGTTTTGATTCAACGCCAGTTTGGTCAGATGATAGCAATTTCATCACCTTTGTATCCGATCGAAGTGGCAAACCAGGGATTTACACAATGAACGCCGATGGCTCTGAACAAACTGCCGTACTCGTGGATGAAAGCTTCACAATCTATGCGCCAACCTGGTCACACGATGCCGAATCTCAGAGCCTGGCTTTTATCACCGATGCACAAGGCGCTTTTGATCTTTACGTTATTTATGGCGTAACGAACGAAAGTGGTAAATTAACGGAAGATTTTGGCGATGTGCTGACGCCTGACTGGTCGGTAAATGGTCGCTTTATCGTTTTTGCTGCCAACCCGTTTGAAAGCTACGATCTCTTCATCATCCGCCCAGATGGTACGGATCTCACCCGGATAACCGATAGTGAAGTCGGTGAATACAGGCCGCGTTGGTCATCCGATAGCAACTACATCATATACAGCGTGGGCCTGGATGAGATGTCAGAGATCGAAATTATCAATGAAAGCGGTGATGTGATGCGCCTGACGCAAAACGATGCTTTTGATGGCATGCCAACCTGGGGACCGATGGATCAATGAGGCAGCCAACATTATGACAACCCTACCGAACGAACCTCATCCTCTGGGTACGCTCCGCAAATCATATTTCCCGCGCCCGGTCCCCGGCAAAGTGATGCTTGGCAGCACAATTTTCTGTGCGACGATGAGTGTGCTGGAATTTATCACGGCGATTAGCAAATATCTCGGCCCACCTAATACAGTTTTGAGCGATCGTTACCGTCAGGATGCCATCTTTATCGCTGCTATCCTGGCAACGATATTTTTTCTGCTGACTATAATTCTCAGCGCGCTCTACTATACACACAAAAAACATCGCGTAGACCTGTATGAACACGGCATTGTTATCGCCACATGGCGCGGCAACACCGCCTTCCCCTGGGACGAGATTGTCGATCTTCAGGTTTTGCCCATTTATGGCAGAGGCCGTAGACCCGTCAATTGGGACTTCACCGTCAAGCGCTATGATGGTACCAAAGCCCGATTCCGTGGGCTGGAAGGTCTGGAAGGTTTGGGCAAAATCATAGCGCTTGAGATTGCCTAGGGAGTGCCTATCGCCACGCCGATCAACGCTGTTGGATACATTTCGTAAAGTGGATATAAAAAGAGAGTGGAGCGCAAAACGCTCCACTCTCTTTTTATTTTCAAGCCAACCAACATTCCACATTATAAATGGGATTATGCTGAGAAACGGTAGTGAACGTTCTACGAATACTAAAAGATCCAAATCAGGATCAAGATTGGCAGGAGCAGTGGGATCAGTACCAGCCCGACGACCAGCAGTACCACCCCAATGACGATCGCCAACACCAGGCCAATAATCCCACCTACAATACCCAGAATTGCGCCAATCAAACCAAAAACCAGGCCCAATATTCCTGTAACAATCCCCACAATGAATTCAATTAAACCCATAGTATTGCCTCCTTCGCCCAAGAATTAGGTGCGTGAGCGATGTTTCATGCCTAATTCCCGGTATCGTTCCATAAACTGTATCTTTTTTGATGGAATAATATACGCACGATCTATCAGCAAGTTGCAACCAAGCCGCTAAATTGTGGTAAAACTAGATGGAATCATTTCATCAGGAGAGTTGGAAATGAACAAATACCGTTATGGATGGCTTTTTTTGCTTGTTTTCGCCGCGTTACTGGCCCTTTCATGCAATGCAATCGGCGATATCGCTGAAAAAGCGGGTCAGGTTGAAAGCGCCGCAAAAACCGCAGCAGCCCTGGCAACCGCCGGACAAGAATTTATGACCCAGGTTGAAGGCAGCGGCATGATACAAACCGCCGAAGCGCTGGCAACACTGGCCGAAGAAAGTGGTTTGCTTTCTACAGTACAGGCGGCTGTCACCGAAATACCAGGAGACAGCGCCGATGCCGTGGCAACTTTGAGTGTCGTCATCACGCAGGGAGCCTACGGTGAAGCCCCGGATAATATTCCGCTGGTGAATGATGAACTCAATAATTTTTTCGGCAATGCCAATTTGGTATCCTATACCACACCCATGGGTTTCCAAAGTGTAGTTGATTTCTATACAGCCCAAATGCCCGCGTATGGCTGGTCGGCAAATGAAAACGACTCAACATCATCTCCAAGTTACGCGGTTCTAGCTTACGAAGGCGGCTCCGAGAAAGCCACAGTGACCATCAGTACCAATCCACTGGGCAATGAAACAATTGTATTGATTAACATCTTTCATTAGTTTCTCGAACACACCCGCAGGATTTTCACCACCAGTGCTCAAAGACACAAAGCAAAATAAAACGAGAATTTGCCACTCTTTGCGACTTTGTGATAAATTTTCTTGCCCCTTGCGCAAAAATTTTAATGTAGCCCCATCAAGGATTTAATTGTGCCAATTACCGACTCATATCAACGCCCGCTGCACGATCTGCGCATCTCAGTCACAGATCGCTGTAATTTTCGTTGTGCATATTGCATGCCCAAAGAAGTTTTTGGGCGCGACCATATTTTTCTACCGAAAGACGACTTACTTACATTCGAAGAGATTACCCGCCTGGCGCGAATACTGGCAAATCTTGGCGTGCGCAAAATCCGGCTGACGGGCGGCGAACCTTTGTTGCGACGTGAAGTTGAAGCTCTCATCGAGATGCTGGCTGCCCTTCCCAATATTGAAATCGCCATGACCACCAATGGCACGCTATTGGCGCGCAAAGCCCAAATACTTAAAAACGCCGGGCTACACCGCATAACCGTCAGCCTCGATGCGCTCGACAATGCAACCTTCAAACAAATGAACGATGTCAACGTCCCGGTTCAAACCGTACTCGATGGCATCACCGCTGCCGAAGAAGCCGGGCTGACCCCGCTGAAAATCAACATGGTCGTCAAGCGTGGCGTCAACAACAAAGACATCCTTCCCATGGCGCGCTACTTCCACGGCAGCGGGCATATTTTACGTTTTATCGAATTCATGGATGTTGGCTCGACCAACGGCTGGCGCATGGATCAAGTTGTCTCTGCAAAAGAGATCGCCGAAACGATCAATAGCCAAATGCCCATCGAGCTGCTCGAAGCCAACTATCGCGGCGAAGTCGCCAACCGCTGGCGCTACACCGATGGCGGGGGTGAAATCGGCATCATTGCCTCCGTCACGCAGCCCTTCTGCGGCAACTGCACCCGCCTGCGCTTCTCGGCCAAAGGCGAACTCTTCACCTGCCTGTTCGGCACCCGCGGTCATGATCTGCGCGCCCTGCTGCGTGATGGTGCATCCGACAACGAATTACATCAGCACATCGCCACCATCTGGCAGGCACGCACCGACAACTACTCCGAAGCGCGCTCAACCGCTACATCAAACCTGCCCAAAGTTGAAATGTCCTATATCGGAGGCTGAATGCTCCCCCAAAACATCGAAACCATCATCTTCGATCTCGACGGAACCTTGCGCCACAACGTCCCCAACGCCGACGAAACCATGTTCAACTTCGCCATCGAACTCGGCCTCCCCACTACCTCCGAATGCCGTCGCAAGGGCGCACAATGGGCACACTACTATTGGGCACAATCTCCGGAACTGGTGGAAGATGTTAAGAAATTTGATCGCCATTTAGATCGGGACTTCTGGAGAAATTATGCCGCTCGCTATCTCGAAGCGCTCGGCATAAAAGAAAAGGATGCAACGGAACTTGGCCCCAAGTTGGCTCATCGCATGGAGACTGAATTCACCCCCCAGAGCATCGTGCGCCCCGCAGACCTGGAAACCCTGAAGCAATTACGCACCGAAGGTTACACAATTGGCCTGGTCTCGAACCGTTCAAATCCTTGCCAACAAGAATGCGAAGAACTCGGCCTGCTCCCCTACCTGGATTTTGCCTACGTGGCCGCCGAAGTCAATACCTGGAAACCCGACCCGGCCATCTTCGAGCGCGCCTTTGAAATCACCCAAAGCCAGCCCGAAAACATCATCTACATTGGAGACAATTATTACGCCGATATTATTGCCGCACGGCGCGCTGGCCTATACCCCATTCTCATAGACCCACACAGTATTTTCCCCGAAGCCGACTGCACCACAATTAACGCCGTCAGCGACCTGCCAACTATTCTCCCCCCACAGAAACACCATTCTGTAGGCTAAACCCGAAGAACGCCACCGTTACGGGATGATAATCGAAGCCCAGGCTTTCAACGCGCAACACGTGTGCGCCCGGAGGAAAACCAGAAACTTCGATATACCCGCCAAAATACCCCAACTGTGAGCCAATTTCAGCCGTATCGCCGCGCCAGATTTCAGTATCATCAAAAAGCACGCGCGCCCAGCCAATTGTCTGAGCGCCGTAAATTTGCACGCCGATTGCATTCAATGGTAGTGTTGTAGCTGTCTGCACCCAACTGCCTGTGCCCCATAATACACGACTTAATCCATACGGAATACTATTATCACTGCGGGTTATAACCACTCCCTCTGGAGCAGGGCGTCCATCGCCATTGGCATCAGCATAAAAATCCGGCGGGGTTGCATAATGGCGCGCATAGCCGGGGTAAATATTCACCCGCACCATTAACTCATCGGGGTCAATAGTTACATCAGGTACGGGGTTCGCTTCGCAACCGGGCGGTTTGTGCCAATGATCGCTGGCCCCGGTCATAACATTGGGCGGCATACATGAGAGCCAATCGGCGCGGCTCAAATTTTGCCCTCTCAAGCGAATCGAACAGGTATCATCTACCACCGTCAACACTAAACTGCGCTTATCCAGATTCCAGCGATCTTCCAATTTCCAGGTGTATTCCCCCACATCCTCAGGGCAATAGGGGTCATTGAAAATCAAAAGCTGTTCCCCCTCAATGCGATACGATGCCATACTATACCAGCCAGTGACATCGTAATAAATGCGCATCACGCCGCGGTCGAACTGCAACTTCCAGACACCCCCAGCCGGACGATAATCAGCGCAGCGACGGCAGGCCCACCACTGCGGCTCGGAAGGATCAAGCATGGCATACGTCCCGTCAATGGCGCTCCACTCGGCATCTGGCAGCGGCGTGGTATGTGGATAGGGTGATTGCTGCAATAAACCGAACCACACATCCGTAGGTCTTGGCGTGGCCGTTGGAAGATCTTGTGCCAGAACCGCATCTTCGGAACGCGACGCCATTAGCGCCACCGCGCCCCACACCAACGCGATCAGCAGACCCCCAATCATACGAAACTGTTGTCGGTAATTTCGCACGGCGCTTATTCCCAGAGATATATGAAATAGGAGTCAGGAGCAGCTTATCATTTAACTCCTATCTCATGCCTCGTATCTTTCAATGCTACACACCCATAAATTTGTCAATCGCGCTCAACAACGCGTTGATATCGCTCATCGTCAACTCGCCCATGTGCGCAATGCGGAAGGTTTTATTCTTCAGTGTGCCGTAACCGTTGGCAATGCGCATCCCGCGCTCCAGCAAAAAGGCGTTTAGCGCGGCAACATCAATCTCGAGTAAATTCTCTACCGTAGTCACCGTGCGCGAGCGATAACCTTCAGCCGTAAACAAGCCAAAGCCGCGCTCCAGCGCCCAGGCATAAATTCGCTCGGCCATTGCTTGATTGCGGGCAAAGCAATTCTCCAGCCCCTCAGCAAGAATACGGTCTAGCTGATGATCCAGCGCGTACACCAGCGAAACGGCCGAAGTCGCCGGGGTGGAGTTTTTCAGGCGCGATTTTTCCAACCGCACCAGATCAAAATACCAGCCGCGGTTTTCCACGCTGGCGGCGCGCTCCAATGCCCGGTCGGAGATGGCGCCCAGAGCCAACCCCGGGGGCAAAGCCAACGCTTTTTGCGAGGATGTCAACACAAAATCCAGACCCCAGGCATCCATCTCGATCGGCGCCCCCCCCAGGGACGAGACCGCATCCACGCAGATCAACGTCTCCGGGCTGATCTCGCGCGCCGCGGCGGCGATTTCCGCTACCGGGTTTTGCAATCCGGTAGAAGTTTCGTTATGCACGACGGTTAAAATTTCGTATTTTTTTTGCTGCAAAGCCGCGGCAACCGCTCCGGGCGTTACCGGCTGGCCCCACTCAGCAGACAAACGATCCACCTGCTTGCCATTATCTTCCCCCACCTGACACCAACGGTCGCCAAATGCGCCATTGGTGCAGCCCAATACAGTATGGTTGGCAAAGTTGCGCACCGCGGCTTCTTGCAATCCGGTGCCTGAAGACGCGCTAATCAGCACACGCTTTTGGGTACCAAACAGTTTGCGGGCCTTGTTTTCGGCGCTATGAAAAACAGCCTCATATTCTTTACTGCGATGGGGCAGCATGGGTTTGGTTTGAGCAGCAAGCACCTCGGGATCCACATCCACGGGGCCAGGAACAAACATCGGTGACATAGTAGTTACCTCCAACTGGATAATGATAAATATTGGATGAAATGGCGCCATTGTACCAGCCGGATTATCTACGGCAAAGGTATAATAACCACCATGCGAAAGCATTTTTGGCTCATCATCGGGTTAAGTTGGCTGCTGGCAGCTTGTGGCAGTCGTTTCTTCGCGCCGCCTACACCAACACCACTCCCCCCCACGCCCACCTTCACTGTTACCCCCCAGCCGTCGCCTACCACCACTCCGTCGCCAACGCCCACCCTGCAATTGCCAGATATTGACGCGTTCAGTATACGCACGCATCCCGACGGCAATTTATATACAGGCGATCATATCAGTTTGGAAATTATCGTCCCCGACAGCGCCATAATTGGCGGGCAATATTCGTTGCAGGTGGCGGATGAAAGTGGAGAAATTCTCGGTGAGGCAGATTTTACGTCCTTCGGGATTGGCGGGCGGCAACAGGCCACTCTCTTCTGGGTGTGGGACACCGCGGGGCTGGAGGCGGGCGCGCACGAAATAAGCCTGACTCTACTCCCCGACGGCCTCACCTGGACAAAAACAATCACCCTGCTACCCGAAGAAGAGCTTGCTCGCACCGATCGATTCGCGCTGTGGGCCTACGAAGAGAGCGATTGCTGCCTGCTCTACTATATTACCGATACAGCCGCGCAGCGCGATATCGCCGCCTTGCTCACCAGCGCCGATCATCAGGCTGCCGATGTGATGAATCAATTCGACATCGAATTCGACGAGCCGATCATCGTTACGCTGATGTCGCGTGTCATTGGCCACGGCGGCTTTGCGGGCAGCGAAATTTACATCTCCTATCTCGATCGAAACTATGCGGGTAACGATTTCGATATTGTGCTGCATCACGAAATGGTGCATATTCTCGATGCCCATCTGGGGGGCAACTTGCGTCCATCCATTCTGGTAGAAGGGGTGGCAGTATATCTTAGCGGCGGTCATTTTAAACCGGAGCCGTTAATGCCGCGCGCCGCGGCCCTGCTCGATCTGGTGAATGATGAAAACGGGGGAAGCTGGTATCTGCCCCTTGCGCCCCTGGCCGATGATTTCTATGCATCGCAGCATGAGATCGGCTATCTCGAAGCCGGTGCGTTAGTTGAGTTTATGGTCAACACCTGGGGTTGGGATGCTTTCAATAAATTCTACCGTCAGATTGAACCTGGGCACGGCGGTCAGGCTGCAGCTATCGATCGCGCACTACAAACCCATTTTGGCATCACCCTCGACACATTAGAAACGCAATTTATCGCCGCGCTCAACACGCTTTCGCCAACCCCAGAACTGCGCGACGATGTGCGGCTGACAGTAGACTTCTACGACACCGTGCGCCGGTATCAGCAAATGCTCGACCCTTCGGCCTATTTTCTCTCGGCGTGGCTGCCCGACGGGCCACAGATGCGTCAATACGGCATCACTGCCGATCTGGCCCGCCGCCCCAATAGCATCGAAAATATCACCCTGGAAACCCTTCTGGCGACAGCCGACGAGCAGCTACAGGCCAGTCAGTATTCGCGGGGCGCGGAAATTGTACAGGCCGTCAATGCAGTACTCACCGCGCTGGAAATGGGCGTGACACAGCCCTTCGATGCCCACCCGGTGGCAGCCGCCTATTATGCCGCCGTACACTGGCTCACCGAGATAGAATATCAGGTACAGCGCATCTACATTGAAGAAAACGGCATTCGCGCAGAAGTCAGCGCGTTGGGAAACTATTTAATGGTTTTGGAACTGGGATGGGATGGGGAAAACATCTATCTTCAGCAAAGCCAATAAAAAAAGTGTAACTGCCCATCACTTTATAAGTGACGAGCAGCCACACTGATTGCCATATGAGACGGTAAAATCTTTACTGACACGTATAAAGAAAACTGAATAGCGTATTGAAGGGTGGCGAACAGTATAAATTCATCATATCAAAGGCTACTGCGCCGACCACAAAGAGACAAATTGAAACCCCCACACATCCCAGGCCAGCCCACAGCCAGGGGCGGCCTTCCTTTTCCGGCACAGAGGGCGCCATTGGAGGGCCTTGAGGAATTTGCCCGGCGTATCCCTGCTGTGGAGGGCGCGGCTGTGGAGCGGCGCGCTGTACCGGGGGGGGCACAGCAGCGGGCGCGGCTTGTCGCTGCACCGGAGACATCGGTTGACCGGGGGTCAGCGTGTCTTTTTGGCTAGAGGGCGTTACCACAGTAGCGTTCATATCGTACTGGGCAACCTGATAAGCCAGTGTAACAGCCTCGCCCAACTTTACGCGGTCGCCAGGGCGCAGCATATGCGGCCCGGTCAGTCGTTGCCCATTGACAAAAGTCCCGTTGGTGGAGCCTAAATCCTCAACTAAAAACCCGCCGCCTTCGAAACGAAAACGAGTATGACGTCGGGAAATTTCCGCGATATTGATCACAATATCGGCATTGGTATCACGCCCGATGATGATTTCTTGCTTTGAAAGAGGGTACACTTCATTGGGCGTTGGCCCGGAACTCATCACCAGTTGGAATGATTGCGTTGCCATATTTTGCTCCTAACTATTTCTTGGCCTATACTTTCAAAAAAAATGGCTGCTCAGACTTCGCTTTCGCAGAGAAAATTCTGCAAATAAGAGTTGCGTAAGCTAAACAGATACACAAAGAGTTTACTCAGATTCTAGCAGAGAGTCAAATGCTTGTATCTAATTCTTTTGGGCTACTTGCCGTTTTCTGCAAACGCCAATCGAGGGCCGTGAAGCGTTGGGCAACCTGGTTATTATTCACGGCAATGCCGATAGCTTTACGGCTACCGACCAGTACGCACAATTTTCTGGCTCTGGTGATCGCCGTGTATAACAAATTGCGCTGCAACATGACATAATGCTGCGTCACCATCGGGATCACCACCGCAGGAAATTCAGACCCCTGGGCTTTATGCACTGAAACCGCATAAGCCAGCATGAGTTGATCGGTCTCGCTCCAATCATAGGTGACTTTGCGATGATCAAAATCAATCTCGAGGGTCTGATCTACCAGATCAAGCGCCTGCACAAAACCAATATCTCCGTTATACACATTTTTATCGTAATCATTTTGGGTTTGCATCACTTTGTCGCCAGGGCGGAAAATTTTCCCGAAGAGCGCTTTTTCGGGTTTGCCAGCAACCGGTGGATTGAGGACAGCCTGCAAACGCTCATTTAGCGCGCTAACCCCGGCGGGGCCGCGATACATGGGGGCGAGCACTTGAATTTCGGTCACGGGGTCAAAGCCAAACTTCTGTGGGATACGCTGGCAAACCACCGCTTCGATCCAATCGGCGGCGGATTGGGCCTCTTCGGCGGGGAAGAGATAAAAATCGCCCAATATTTTTCCCCTCTCCCCTGACTCCCCTCTCCCGTGGGGAGAGAGGCCGGGGGAAAGGGGGCGAGAAAATAATGGCATCTCGCCGCGGTTAATGAGATGTGCGTTGGCTATGATCTGCGAACCCGCAGCCTGGCGGAAAATTTCGGTCAGCCGCGTCACCGGAACGCGCTGGCTGGCAATCACATCACGTAACACGTCGCCCGCGCCCACAGAGGGCAATTGGTCAATATCGCCCACCAGCAGCACATGCGTGCCCGCGTGGAGCGCTTTTAGCAGGTTATTCGCCAAAATCAGATCAAGCATAGAGACTTCGTCCACGATCAGAAATTCCACCGGCAGCGGATTTTGCGCGTGAAATTTGAATCCCTCCACTGGAGAAAAACCCAGCAAACGATGGATAGTGCTGGCAGGTCTTTCGGTAGCCTCCGAAAGGCGCTTGGCAGCGCGTCCGGTAGGGGAGGCCAGTGCATAGCGCAGCGAAAGACTCTCCAGGTGGAAGATGAGCGCTTTCAAGCAGGTGGTCTTTCCCGTCCCAGGCCCGCCGGTAAGCACACTGACCGGGTAACGCAGGGCGTTTTCAATGGCGCGTTGCTGTTCGTCCGAAAGTTGCAGATCGTGCAGAGGGGCAACTTGCTGCCCTGCACCCTGCGGCGCGTGGTTTGCCAGCGCCCCCAGGCGTTCGGCGACACCAATTTCGCTGAAGTAGAACGGGATTAGGTAAATGGCCGGGGAGCGGTATTCGGTCCGATTTTCGGCAACCCCCACAGGGGGAGTCTCGCTCACCCCGGCCTCCCCTCTCCCTGTGGGAGAGGGGACTTCGTCGAGCCGAATCCGATCCTCAGCAACCAGCCGATCCAGCGCGGGCGGAATCAATTCCGCGGACGCGTTAAGCAGTTCTACCGTTTTATCCATCAACGCCTGCCGCGGCGCATAAACATGCCCATCGTTGCTCATCTCGTTAAGCGCAAAAATCACCCCGGCCTGAATACGCTCCGGATGGTCGGCGGGCAACCCCAAATCGCGCGCCAATTTATCGGCGGTTTTAAAGCCCACGCCGTAAATATCGGCTGCCAGTTGATAGGGATTCTGCTGCACAATTTCAAGGGCGTTATCGCCGTAGGTTTTGTAGATTTTGACCCCCAGGTTGGTGCTGACTCCGTGGCTGTGCAAAAAGAGCATAATTTCTTTGACTTGTTTCTGCTCCTGCCAGGCGGCGGCTATGAGACGCGTGCGCTTGCCCCCAATATCGGGAACTTCGCCCAGACGTTGGGGCTGGTTCTCGATAACGGTGATGGTTTCTGCCCCAAACTGATCGACAATGCGCCCGGCCAGACGCGGCCCGATGCCCTTAATCAACCCGGAGCCGAGATAGCGGCGAATCCCGGATACCGTGGCAGGCAGCACCTGCGAGCAAGTTTCAACATCAAATTGGGTACCATGTTTGGGATGTTTGGTCCAGCGTCCGGCGAGTTCGACATGTTCCCCAGGCGTGAGTTCGGGCAACACACCGACAATCGTCACCAAACCATCGCGTCCAATGCCGGGCGTGTGCCGCGAACTCGGCACCAGGCGGATGACGCTATAGCCGTTTTCGGAGTTGTAATAGGTGATGCGCTCAACTGAGCCAGAGAGGGTATCCATAAAAAATCCCCGAAAAAAGGAGTTGGGGCGAGAAGTGTCTCGCCCCAACTCCTTTTTTCGGTTAAGGCAAGGGATTTTCGGCGGCCCAATCTTCGCCCAAGACGAGTACCAGGGCGACTTTGCTGTTGGGGTCGTAGCTGTTGTAAATTTTGATCTGCGGGAGATTCATAGCCTGAGCAATTTGGGCAATGGTGGCGGTATTGCCGGTATAGTCGATAACCGTGGTCTCGGCATAAATCTTGTCGGCGTTGCCAATCCGAATAATATTGAGGCCAAAACGTTGCAGATAGTCTGATGTATCTCCTGCCAGACCTGCGGTTGTAGTACCATTATGGATGGCGATCCCGGGGGCATCTTCCGCGATGGGGGCAGGTTCAACGGTATTCTCCGGCGTGGCGGTGTCAGCAGGCGGCAAGGCTTGGGTTGGATTTGCCGCTACAGCTTGCACAGCGGTGGGCTCCAGGGAGGCAATCACAGTCGGCGCAGGTTGGGCATTAAAAAACTGTTCACTCAAGGCGGTAATTCTCTCGGGGATGGGCATCAGAATATAGGCCCCGTTATAGGCAATCATCGCTGTGGCATGTTCTTCGGTGATAACGATATGCTGAATATTCTCATCCGGAAGTTCATAGGCCAATTTTGCCAGCCGGGCGAGTTGGTACATCGTCAGGTTGGTGGTAACTCCGCTGGCGATCTCTTTATACAGCGTGGGGGTTTTGGCAATCAGATCGGGCAGCAAATCAAAATCGGTCATGCGGTTGAGCACACCGTGCAAAATCAACTGTTGGCGAGCGGCGCGGTCAAAATCGCCCCCGACGGTATCGCGCATTCGAGCATAGGCTAGAGCGATATCGCCGGGCAATACCTGAACACCCGGCTGCAATTTTATAACCCGCCCCGCCCCCAGATTGAGTTCAATCGCCTCGGGTACATTGATTTTCACCCCGCCCACTTCGTCAATCATCTGGATAAAGGCGTCGAAATTAATCTCTGCGTAGTAGGGAACATGAATGCCCAAGAAATCTTCAACCGTAGCCAATGCCAGTCCGGCGCCGCCCCCGGCGATCCCTTCGGCTTCCCCCAAAAAGTAGGCCTGATTAATTTTGTATTCGCCATACCCGGGCACAGTCACCCACAAATCGCGCGGCAGAGAGAGCATCCCGGCAGTTTTATTCTCCGGGTTGAATGTCACCAAAATCATGGTGTCGGTGCGCGGGGGGCCATCCTCGGTAATTTGGGTGCGGTCATCCACGCCGAGCAGCAAAATATTTATCGGGCTTTTACCATCCCAGGGCTGCGATTTTGGCCCGTTGCGGTGCTGCATCTGCAAATCAATATCCGTATATTCATCCGGATTAATTACTTGTTTTTCCTGAGCCGTCTCAGCGACAAATGTTTCTTGCTGTTCAGGCGCGTGGATCGAAGCGCGAATCACAGATACGATCATGTTCAATGTAATGATGATCGTGATGAGCAACGCGCCAATTAG
>JACNJM010000132.1 GCA_014382605.1 Anaerolineae bacterium | reverse complement strand
GCTCCGCACCCCACACACCCCAATTTTTCGGCAATTTCTTACGGCGCGGCGGAAGCCATATTATCGAATCCCCTCATTTCTACTCATCGGAACCAGGCTGGTTTTGCGATTGCGTATAAAAATAATAAACCGCAAACCCAATCAGTGCCAGCCAGCAAATCACAATCACAAAAATCATACAATAGCCCACCCAGCCAATTTCAAATATGGGGGCAGGCGTTTCAACTGATTTGGCTGCGGCTTGCGTAGTAGGGGTAACGATACTTTGTATTCCGGCGTCAGCAGGTGCCGCTTCAGTGGGCGGGGGAACCGGGGTAACGCTGGGTGTAGGCGTATTAACCGGGGTGGGTGATGGGGTAATGGTTGCCGTCGGGAAACTGCCGCCATCGGCAACAACCGATTGCGGCACCCATAAACCCGCACTAATCGCTGTTAACAAGAACAGCGCTGCAAGCATCTGATTTTTCATAATTTTATGGCGTCGCATAACAGGCTCCTGTTTCGGCAATGGCTCCATCCCATCCATTATATATTATTCCGGCAGCGTGCGATACACACCATCGGCATCAGGGAGAAAATCACACACGCAGGCAACTGCATCCAGGTTGAGCGGCCCGTAGATGTGCGGGAACTCGTCGCCATCAGCAACTTCCCAACGAATTTCAGCGGCAATTTTTTCAGGCTCTAGCCAAAGGAGTACCAAATTGGGGATTTGCTGATAAAAAGTATTGACTACTTTTAAAATCTGGTCGGGGCGTGAACAATGGATAAAGCCTTCGCCGTCTAATGATGCCGCGCGGTACTCCCCGGCTTTTTGGGCAACTTCCCAATCGGCACGGGTGCAAAGATGTAAAATAGCGGTCTCACTCGATGACATTAGCGTACTCCTTGCAAAGCGTAAAACAACATCCCCAGATATTCTTTCAGTGCCCCGGTTGTGCCACTTAAATTGCTAGCCGTCGGAAAAAAATTAATCAATTGGGCGGCAAAATTTGGCGTCCAGAGTTGTTGCCATGAAGCCTCGGTGATACTGTAATCTGTAGGCGCGGCAATGACTTCAAACCCTTGTGCTTCGAAGATACGCACAGCACGCGGCATGTGTTTTGCCGAAGTTACGAGGATAATTCGCTCGATGCCCTTTTCGGCCAAAAATTCCCAGCTATAGTGGGCGTTTTCGGCGGTATTACGCGAGGATTTTTCCAACCAGATCGCATCTTCAGGCACACCCAGCATATCTAGCAGAACAGCCATATCTTCGGATTCGGTAGTGTCAGGCCCAACCAGCGGAACGTTGCCCCCCGATGCGAGAATATACGGCGCGGCTCCCTGATGATAAAGATGCGCAGCGTAAATGACACGGTCGCCAGAACCACCGACTTCAACGGTGCTACGCGGATATTGGGCGGGCTGCGTCCCGCCGCTGAGCAGCACAATCACCTCGGCGTGGGGAAGTGTTTCAGGGGGGAGGTACTGCCACTCGAGGGCGCGCGTCAGGCTATCCGCGACCCAGGTATTCCCGCCAACCCAGAGGAATGCAAGCGCACTGAGAACCGCAGTGCGTTGCCAGCCGGGGTGTTTGCGCAGCCATAGCGCCAGTAGGAGCAAAATCCACATCAGGCCGACGGGATAAATGAATAATGGGATGAGTTTTGAAAGAAAGAAAGTGAACATAACCCCCACAGTATACTGTGCTTTTCGAGAAGCAGGAAAGTGATTTTCTCACTACAACACCCCAAGGGTACATGTGACACAAAGAATTTAGCGTACTCTTGGAATCGATGGAGTTGTCCGAATTTGGGGGGTATGCAGCGGGCTTCGCCCGCTGCATACCCCCCAAATTCGGGATTTTTCAAGGATAGGCCATAAAATCCAGCGTCATTGAAACTTCGTCTTCGGTATCTAAAATTCCACCAATGCTAATCGGGCCAAAGCCAAAATCGCTCATCAGGAACGTAGCCGTAGCCTGCCCGTTCAGGGTGTCATTTCCCAGTTTCGCGGCGACATCGAAAGTCAGCGGCAAGGTGGTTTCACGAATCGTGGTATCACCCGTCACCTGGAAAGTAATCGTATCGCCGGGAGCGTAGCTCTCCGGCAGACCAGTAATAGCAGTGGGGACAAAAGTCACCGTGGGGAATTTGGTCGATTCCAGGAAACGGTCACGAATGGTGTTATCGCGACGGTTGCTATCCGATGTGAATTCAACCACATCGGCAGTGATCGTACTCAGTGCGGCGCCCTGCGGGTTGGCTGTGTCGAGTGTGATCGTTCCGGCAACCGAGCCGGTCACGCCCACCGCGGTGGCGAATTTATTATTCTGATTGATGAAGGTCTCACCAACCGAGTAAGACAGCGTGGTTTCACCGGCGGCCAGGGTGTAGGTTAGCGCACCATCGGCGGGTGCAGATTCAGCCTCAGCATCTGCCGCGGGCATTGCTTCCGCATCAGCCTGGGGGGCTTCGGTTTCTACCGGGGCAACTTCCGCTGTCTGGCAGGCTGCCAGTATAAAGATCATCAAAATCATCATTATCAAATTGCGTTTCATGGTGTTTTCCTCCAAATACAAACCTGGCAGATGTTTCCTGACAGGTTCTAAAAGTAGGCTTTCGCCGCGTAATAGTGAGAAAATTTTAATAAACAGGACTTATGCACTTTCGCAAAAGAAAGTCCGAAAATAGGGATTTCCCACTCACAACAGTAAAAGCCCTGATTGGAAAGCAAGTTTAATAATTAAGATAAATATTGTCAAATTAATAAGTGATGAGAAGCACTTTATGGCACTTTACGCACCATAAAATAATGCGGCCCTGAAACCGGGATCACAAACTCATCCCCCAGCGGTTGAAAGCCCATCACGCGATAAAATTCCAAAACCACCGTGCGCGCATAGCACCACAATAAATTGCCCCCCATTTCAGCGACATGGTCAATACAATGCCCCAGCAAGGTGCGCCCCACCCCCAAGCCATGAAACGCATCCTGTACCGCCATGCCACGCAAACGCCAGGCGAGCGGATTTTCGCTTTCCAGCGGCATATCGGGAAAAACGGTTGCAACACCAATCAAGTTCCCACTAAAAAAAGCACCGGCATGATACGCCTCGGGGTGGGCATCACCAGCATATGCCGCGACGCTCAACATCAAGCCCGGGCGCAGGACTTCAGCGCGAATCGGCAGCGCTTCGTCAGCAGTAACCGGACGAACCAAAATATGCGCCCCGCACATCTCAGGCTTCAAATTTACCCGGGAAACCACTCACCACTGCTCGCAAAACATTTATCCCATCCTGATTAATGCAGGTGCAAGCCAATTTTACCCAGCCGCGGGCTTCATCGGCTTCCACGACTTCAGCGGTGGCGGTGACAGTTTCACCAATATACACCGGGGCGAGAAACTCAAAGGTCATTTCGTGCGCTAAAAATGCCCACAGACCGCCCAAATGAGTCAGCAAACTGGCCGTCAGCAACCCGGGCACAATGCGCGCCTTAAAGGGCGTTTGGGCAGCATAAGTGGCATCAGTGTGATATGGGTTCACATCCCAGGTGGCGCCAATAAATAGAGAAACATCGCCCTCCGTGAGGGTGCGGGCGAAGGTAGCCTTCTCGCCAACCGTGGATGCTTTGGGAATGCGCGGGGGCATGAGGGGTGAGTTCATAACGATTAGCCTCCAAAAGAATTCAAACCGCGGATATTCACATAGGTAATCAGGCGCTCCGGTACCAATTAATAATCGCCTAGGCGCCTGCATTCATCTCCCAAATAATGCGCAAACCATCCAGGGTCAGCCAAGGGGCAATAATCTCGATCGCATCTGTCTCGCGGGCGATGATCTCAGCCAGGCCGCCGGTGGCGATGGTTTTCATCTGCGGGCCAAGCTCAGCACGAAAACGGGCGACCATGCCCTCCACCAGGCCAACATAGCCAAAAAGCAGACCCGACTGCAAGGCATGGGTGGTGTTGCGGCCAATCGCCGAGGGCGGGCGGTCAAAATCGACGCGCGGCAACTTGGCGGCGCGGCTAAAGAGCGCATCAGCGGCGATGCCAATGCCCGGCGCAATCGCCCCACCGATATATTCACCCGCGGCAGAAATAGCATCAAAGGTAGTGCCGGTGCCAAAATCGACCACGCAGGCCGGCCCCCCGTAAAGCCGCTGCACCGCGGCAGCATCGACAATACGGTCAGCGCCAACGGAGCGCGGACTTTCATACAGAATCCGCACGCCGGTTTTTACACCAGCATCCACATTGAGCGGTTCTTGGCCGAGATAGTCGCGACAAGCCTGCACGATTTTCGGAGTCAGCGGCGGCACGACCGAGGCCATGCAAATGCCGGTGATCTTGTCGGGTGAGCAGCAGCCGTGTTCGATCAGACCGACGATTTGCAGACCGTATTCATCGGGCATGCGCTCGTGAACAGTTGCCAGCCGCCAGCGCGGGCCGAGTTTTTCGCCCTCATAAATGCCCAGGGTGATGTTGGTATTGCCAATATCTATGGTGAGTAGCATCGCATAACCTCCAGCCACAACGATTGGAACCACAGGGAACACAGAGAAAATGATGAGAACTCGCTTGCTCTGAGCATTCTGCGGTGAAAGGTATCCTATTGTATAATGATGCTGCACTTTATGAAAGTTCTTTTTTATGCACAATTTTTCAACACAAGGACGCGAAGATGCCAGGGCACAAAGGGAATATACTAAAATTTTGCGCCCTGGCTCCATTGCGGCATTGCGTTAAAAATAGAGATATAGTTATGAACCATCTTGAAAACAAAGTTGCTCTCATCACCGGCGCGGGGCGCGGGATGGGGCGGCAGCTTGCGGAAAAGCTCGCCGCCCAAGGCACCATCATCGCCGCCAATGATATTTCTCCGGTCAATCTGGATACTACGTTGGAGAACATCCGCGCGCAAGGCGGGCAGGGACGCGATTTCGTCGGGGACATTGCTAATAAAATGGCAGTGCAAGCTATCTTCAACGAGGTCATCGCCAAATGGGGTCGCGTCGATTTTCTCATCAACAACGCTCGCGTCGATCCAGGCGACGCGTTACTCAACATCGACGAGTGGGATTGGCGCCGCGTGGTGGATGTTAACCTGACGGGCGCATTTCTGCTCTCGCAAATCGCCGGGCGGCTGATGAAAATCGGCGGTGGCGGGCATATTGTACATCTTGTCAGGTCCGCTCAATCCAACCCGGCAGCCAAAGCTTGCCACACGGGGTTGATAAGTCTCGCGGAGAGCTTGAACAACGAATTTTCAGCGTATAATATCCGTGTTCATGCAATGGAATTGACGAATGTCGAATCGCTGAACACCATCCTCAACCTGCTATCCGCTGACCGCTAGCATCCTCAAGGAGCCAGTATGAGCTACGAAACTATCCTCGTCGAAACCCGCGAACGCGTCGGGCTGATCCGCCTGAACCGGCCCAAAGCCCTGAACGCCCTCAATCAAACCCTGCTCAGCGAGCTAATGTCCGCGTTGGAAGCCTTTGATGCCGATGAAAATATCGGGGCAATCGTCATCGCCGGGAGCGAAAAAGCCTTTGCCGCCGGAGCCGACATCAAGGAAATGGCGAAAGCCTCGGCAGTGGACATGCTCAACAGCGATTTTATCCCAACTTTTGACCGCATCCGGGCGATTAAAAAACCGGTCATCGCCGCGGTATCGGGATGGGCGCTGGGGGGTGGCAGTGAACTTGCGCTTTCGTGCGATATGATTATCGCCGCCGAAAACGCCAAATTTGGGCAGCCGGAAATTAATATTGGCGTGATCCCCGGCGCCGGGGGCACACAACGACTGACAAAAGCGGTTGGAAAAGCATTGGCCATGGAGATGGTTCTCAACAACCGCACCCTGAGCGCCGCCGAAGCTCTGCATTATGGCATTGTCAACCGCGTGGTTCCGTCCGAACGCTGCCTGGAAGAGGCCCTACAACTGGCTGCCGATATTGCCGCCCGCGCCCCGCTGGCGGTACAACTCGGCAAAGAAGCTGTCAATCAGGCCTTCGAAACCAGCCTCACCGAAGGGCTGGCCGATGAACGCCGCGCCTTCACGCTGCTCTTTGCCACTCAAGACCAAAAAGAAGGCATGTCAGCCTTCATCGAAAAACGCCCTCCGGAGTGGGCAGGGCGGTAAATGATTACTTTTCGAGAACTCGTCACTGCTTTACGTCAACTGGGTTTGAATGGCACGCAACCCATCATCGCGCACGCCTCGCTTTCGGCGTTTGGGCCAGTGAAAGGCGGCGCGGATACGTTAGTCGGGTCGATACTGGCAGTCAGCGCGGGGGTGATGATGCCGACCTTCACCTATAAAACCATGCTGACGCCCCCCGATGGGCCGCCGAATAATGGCATCACCTATGGCAGCGAGGGCGACCAAAATCAGATGGCAGAATTCTTCCACCCGGAGATGCCCGCCGATACGCTGATGGGTATTGTGGCTGAAACCCTGCGCCAACATCCCCAGGCGCAACGCTCGATTCACCCGATTTATTCCTTTGCGGGGGTCCATCTCGAGGAGGCTATCCACGCCCAAACATTGGCCGAACCCTTCGCACCGATCGAGTGGCTGACTGATTCTCAGGGCATGGTGCTGCTCCTGGGGGTAGATCACACTGCCAACACAAGTATCCATTATGCAGAACAACGCGCCGGGCGCAGACGATTCATCCGTTGGGCGCTCACCTCACAGGGCATCGTCGAATGTCCTGCCTGGCCGGGGTGTTCCTTTGGGTTCAATGCCATCACCCCCTGGCTGGAATCCTATACCCGCAAAATCATCCTGGGAAATGCACTCATCCAGTTGATTCCCCTGTCCATGCTGGTTCGAACAACGGAGCGCATCATCGCCGCTGATCCAAACGCATTGCTCTGCGAACTCGAAGATTGTGAACGTTGTCAGGCCGTGCGAGATAGCTTGCGCTGATAGATTTCATACACATTTCTAACGCCCTGCTGAGATTTGAGAAACCGCGAATGTTATAATCTTTTCACCACCAAGACACAAAGATCCAAAGGAATTTGAATTTTCATTTCTTTGTGACTTCGTGCCTTCGTGGTAAATTTCCCTGCTTTTCGCACGAAACACCTAAAAGGAAATCACCATGATGCGATTTGATCGCTTTACCGAGCGGGCACAAGAAGCCGCTCAACGAGCTGCCGAAATTATCCAGCGCTACGGGCATAACCAAATTGACACCGAACATATTCTGCTGGCGCTGATCGAGCAGCCTGAGGGTCTGGTGCCCCAAATTCTTGATATTCTCAAAATTGATACGCCACAACTCACCGACCGGCTGGATTATGTGCTGCGCACCAGCCCAAAAGCCAATATTTTTGGTGGCGGCGCGGGGCAAATTTTCATCACGCCGCGCGTCAAACGCATAGTAGATCTCGCCAATCAGGAAGCTAATCGCCTGAAAGACGAATATATTTCCACAGAACATCTCTTTTTGGCGATTCTGAGCGAGCGCAACACCCCCGCGGGGCGCATGCTCGATGGCGCGGGCGTTACCAAAGAACGCACCCTGGAAGCAATTCAGCAGATGCGCGGCGGTCAGCGGGTAACCGATCCGAAATCCGAACAGCGCTACAAAGTGTTGGAAAAGTATTCCCGCGATTTAACGACCATGGCCCGCGAGGGCAAACTCGACCCGGTTATCGGGCGCGACAACGAAATTATGCGCGTGATCCAGATTCTCTCGCGGCGCACAAAAAATAATCCGGTGCTGATCGGCGAAGCCGGTGTCGGCAAAACTGCTATCGTTGAAGGGCTGGCTCAAAAAATTGCTACAAATGATGTGCCTGAAATTCTTTCGGGCAAAAAAGTGGTCTCGCTCGATCTGGGCGCGATGGTCGCCGGATCGCGCTTCCGCGGTGAATTCGAAGAACGCCTCAAAGCAGCCATTGAAGATATTCAGCGCGCCGAAGGCGAAATAATACTATTTATTGACGAGTTGCACACCGTAGTCGGGGCGGGGTCTGCCGGAGGCACTTTGGATGCCTCCAACATGCTCAAACCGGCGCTGGCGCGCGGCGAGTTGCAATGTGTGGGTGCAACTACACTGGATGAGTATCACAAATATATCGAGAAAGATTCCGCCCTCGAGCGGCGTTTTGCCCCCGTTTATGTGGACGAACCCAGCGTTGAAGATACAATTCTGATGCTGCATGGACTGCGTGACCGCTATGAAGCGCATCATAAAGTCAGCTTTTCCGATGAAGCCCTGGTCGCCGCGGCGCGGCTTTCGACGCGCTACGTCGCCGACCGACGCCTCCCCGACAAAGCTATCGACCTGATGGATGAAGCCGCTGCCAAACTGCGCGTGGCGCTCTACTCGCTGCCGCCTGAACTCAAGGCCAAGAAAACTGAAATCGACCGTTTGATGGTCGAAGAAGAACAAGCCGGGCTGGAGCGCGACTATGAACGCGCCGCTGAAAAGAAAACCGAGCGCGCCCGCCTAGAAGAAGAATTCAAAACCGAGCGCGAGCAATGGGAGAGCGAACACGAACTCGATGAAGTCGTCGATGAAGATGATGTCGCCGAAGTCGTCTCCCAGTGGACGGGCATCCCGGTTAATCAAATGCTCGAAACCGAATCCGAGCGCCTGCTCGAAATGGAAGCACGTTTGCACGAACGCGTCATCGGACAAAAAGAAGCCATTCATGCCATCTCCGATGCCATCCGGCGGGCACGTTCCGGGCTAAAAGACCCCAAGCGCCCCATCGGTTCGTTTATTTTTATTGGGCCTTCGGGCGTGGGCAAAACCGAACTTGCCAAAGCACTGGCCGAATTTATGTTCGACGACGAAGAAGCCCTGGTGCGCATTGATATGAGCGAATACCGTGAACAACACACCGTCTCGCGGCTCTTTGGCGCGCCTCCCGGCTATGTGGGCTACGAAGAAGGCGGCCAACTCACCGAGGCTGTGCGCCGCCGCCCCTACCGCGTGGTGCTCTTCGACGAAATTGAAAAAGCGCACCCCGAGGTTTGGAACGCGTTGCTGCAAATTTTTGATGATGGCCGCCTCACCGATGGGCAGGGAAACCTGGTTGACTTCCGCAACACCGTCCTCATCATGACCAGTAACCTGGGCACCGAGTACGTGCGCTCTTCGGGCAGTCTGGGCTTCTTGCGCGATGCTGGCGATTCACGCGAGCGCGAGTCGCACGCAAAAATCCAGTCGGAACTCAAGAAAACCTTCCGCCCCGAATTCCTAAACCGCATCGATGAAATCATCACTTTCTCGCCACTTTCCCTGGATGAAATGGTGGAAATTGTGGAACTGCAAATGGATGAGGTCGATGAACGCCTAAATGAATTGGGCATTAAAGTGGAACTGACGGACGCGGCCCGCAGGTGGCTCGCCGAAATTGGCTTTGACCCCGACTTTGGGGCGCGCCCGTTAAAACGTGCCCTGCAAAAATATATCGAAAGCCCGCTCTCGGTAAGTTTACTGAGCGGAGAATTCAAAAAAGGTTGCACCATAAAAGTAGATGTGAATCCCGACAACCAACAAGCCCTTAAATTCGACTTCAGCAATCCAGAGACATCCGAGAAGATCGAAAAAGAAGAAGATGTGAGTGCGTAATCTGCCCCCACCCCTAACCCCTCCCCCGAAATTCGGGGGAGGGGTAACGGCAAAAAACAGGTGAGCCATAGCGATTCTGCTATGGCTCACCTGTTTTTGCAAACTCTCCCCCCTTCCGTGGGGAAGGGGGGAGAGGGGGGATGGGGTATTAAATTAAGGCAACCAGGCCTTCCAGACATCTTCGTGGGCATCCACCCAGGCCTGAGCGGCTTCTTCCACGGTTTTGCCATCGTTGAGCATAGCCAACATCTCAATTTGGGCATCACTGCCGTAGCTCATATTCGCCAGGAAAGTATGCACAGCAGCATCTTTCTCAGCCAGCCCTGCGCTGAAGATTTTCATCAAATTATCTTTGGGGTAGGCGCAATCCACCATCGCCGGGTCAGCATAGCACTCGTCGCTGTAGGCGGGCAATTCTACCTGAGTCAGGTCAAACTGCTGGAAAATAGCGTGCGGCGAATAGAAGTAGAATAGTACTGGTTCTTCGCGGCTATACGCAGAAGAAACCTCGGCCAGCAATGCATCTTCGGAGCCTGTCCACACGACCTGGAAGGGTAAACCCAGGTTGGCAATGATCTGCTCATCGTACTGCACCCAGCTCGGGTCCGCGCCCAAGAAGCGCCCCAAATCGCCGGTCTCTGCCGAAGCAAAATCCGCAGCCGCGTCAGCATAGCCTTCCCAGGTCGCCAAAGCCGGATTGGCTTCGATCACGTAGCTAGGCACGAACCAGCCAATCTCGCCGACCGGGCCAAGCAAGCCGCCATTCTCTACGGTGCCGAGATTATCAATATACTCAGCGATGCGCTCGCCATGACCCGAAGGCCATACTTCGAGATTGGCATCGGCATCACCGGCAGAGAGCGCGTCCCATTGGGCGTTCTCGTCCAGAGCAATGATTTCGACCGGGTTGCCAAGTTCTTTCTCGATGATGATCTTGGCGACAGCCGCGTTCAGCTCTGAAGCGGGCCACGGGTTTTCGATCATGCTGATGGTTGCTTTTTCTCCGCCGCCGCTGCAAGCAACAGCAAATACAGCTACCAAGAGAAGTAAGCAGACTACGATTAACTTTCGAAACATGTTCTTTCTCCTTTAGATTGACTATTAAATCGAGAAGGCGTTTGTCACAACAGCCATCCCGATGACCACCTAATTTATATTCGCGGCCTGGCTGGCCTTGCGCGCAAATTGCTGCGTGATCCTGTCGATCACAATCGCGCACAGGACAATTGCCAGGCCTGCTTCCACGCTGCGTCCGAGGTTATCATTGGCAAAACCCTGATAGACCTCCAACCCCAGGCCGGTAGCCCCCACCAAACCGGCAATAATCACCATCGCCAGCACCATCATAATCGTCTGGTTGATGCCCAGCATAATCGCCGGCAGCGCCAGCGGAATTTCGATCTTCAACAGGGTTTGCAGCCAGGTAGAGCCAAAGGCCTGCGCCGACTCTTTGAGGGCCACGTCCACGCTGCGGATTCCAGCATTCGTCAGGCGGATAACCGGAACCGCCGCATAGAGCACCGAGGCAATCAGCCCGGCCACGCTGCCCGTACCAAACAGCATAATCACGGGCACCAGATAGACAAAAATGGGGATCGTTTGCAGAAAATCCAGCACCGGGCGAATCATCTGATCGGCACGATCGCTCTTCGACGACCAGATTCCCAAAGGGATTCCCAGCCCTACGCAGATTACCCCGGCCACCAGCGTCTGCCCCAGCGTGTCCATAGTAAACGGCCACATTCCGATCAACCCGATGGATAAAACCAACGCCAAGACAGAGAGCATCAGCCGCCAGCCGCTGGCCGCGAAAGCCGCATACACAAATACAAAAGCCACAACCGTCCAGGGCACTTGATCGGTGAGGAATGTGCGCAGCGGCTTGAAAACATAAATAATCAGAAAATCACGCAACGGGCCGGTGCCAATGCCAGAATCGCCAATATTATACAAATTAACCTGCATCCACTGCACCATCGCATCCACAGGCCGACTAATATCAAAATGTAGCGCAGCGGGAAAATCTTGCACGCCCAAAAGCAATAAGAGTATGGTAGCTAACAGCAAGAAGAGCGAAATCACAATCCAGTCCGCGCGATTGTAAAGCCAACCCGCCCCGGGGCCAAAGGTTTTTGCCAGATATTTTTCAACCTGCACCGACAAGGTCACGCCAAAAGCATATACGCGGCTAATACCGCGTTCCAGCCACGCAATCACTTTGATGCCGCGCTGTTTTTCGCTAAACAGGCGATAGCCACGGAATTGTTGAATGCTGTGGCGTTCAATTTGTGCCAGGGCAGCACTCAGGCGGTCGAGGAGTACCGCCATAAAGACAATCGCTAAACCGGCTTCGAGCGCCGAGCCAACCCTCAAGCGGCGCAACGCCTTGAGCACCACTTCGCCCAAACCGCCCGCGCCGATCAGCGCCGCAATGACGACAATACTCAACGCCATCATAATCGTTTGATTCACGCCGACCATAATTGTGGGCAGCGCCAGTGGAAGTTGGACTTTACGCAGCACCTGTTTTTCTGTGGATCCGAAGGCATCGGCGGCCTCAATCATCTCATCGGATACGGAACGCAGCCCGAGGCTGGTGAGGCGGATCGCGGGGGGCAGGGCATAAATGACGGTCGCGATAATACTGGGAACGCGCGCCACCCCGAAGAACAGCAACACGGGAATGAGATAAACAAATGCTGGCATGGTCTGCATGGCATCCAGAATGGGGCGCAAAATTTTCTCAACCATATCGTTGCGCGCCGACCAAATTCCCAATGGAATACCCAATACCAGCGAAAAGATCACCGCCGTGACCATCAGCGCCAGGGTTTGCAGGCTCTCTTCCCACAAACCGAACATGCCCATCGGCAAGAGGCAGGCTACCATGAGGAATGCCAGGCGTAAACCACGAATACGCTCGGCAAAAATGAAAACGGCGAAAATCACCACCGGCCACGGCAGCCATAAAAGAAAATTTTCAATGCGGCGCAGGGTGAAATCGATCACCGCGCTCAACGGTTCGAAGAAGAAAGTAAACATCCAGTGGCTATTGCGATTGACAACCACCCAGCGCTTGAACTCATTGAGTACATCACGCAGGCCAATATTCCAGTTTTCGGGAAAAATATCCAGCGCGATAAGTTTCTGACTCAGCATTAACAAGATCACAATCCCACCGGCGAACAAACCCCAACTCAGGAGTGAGTGGAGGCGTGCTGGCAATCGATTGCGCTGCGAGAGCGTTGTTTGCGCCATAATCAGGACTCCGCCAAAGCCATCAACACTGTGTGCCGATCCAGCACACCAATGATTTCGTCGGCAGCATTGACCACCGGGAAAAGCGCATCGGTGGCGCTGATGCGCGGGATCAGGGCTTCAATGGTGGTGTTGTATAAAACCGCCTCGCCAGAAAGGGCGTTTTTGCCTTCTTGGGACAGCATAATGGTCTCAGCAGTGAGTACTTTCGTGCGCGGCACATCTTGCGTAAACTCGCGCACATACTCATCCACAGGATGGGCCACAATTTGCTGCGCGGTGCCCACCTGAACGATAGCGCCATCTTTCATAATTGCAATCCGGTCGCCCAATTTAATAGCTTCATGAAAATCATGCGTGATGAACAGAATCGTTTTGTGAAGTTCGTGCTGCAAGTTGAGAAGTTCATCTTGCATATCGCGGCGGATTAACGGATCGAGGGCGCTAAAGGGTTCGTCGCACAGCATAATTTCAGGGTCCACTGCGAGGGCGCGCGCCAGCCCTACTCTTTGCTGCATTCCCCCGCTTAATTCATGTGGATAGCGATCTTCCCAGCCATCCAGCCCGACAAGCTGTAAAATTTCATAGGCTTTCAAACGCCGCTCGGCAAGTTCCATCCCCCGAACTTCCAGACCGTAGCCTACATTATCTACCACCCGCCGGTGTGGAAACAGGCCAAAACGCTGAAATACCATGCTGACCGTATGTCGCCGTAATTGGCGCAAATCGTCAGCATTCATAGCCGTGACATCCACATCGTTGATCAGCACCTGACCGAAGGTAGGCTCGATCAATCGCGAAAGGCAGCGCACCAACGTAGATTTTCCGCTGCCGGACAACCCCATAACAACAAAAATTTCGCCCCTGGCAACCTCCAGCGAAACATCGCGCACGGCAACAACATGCCCGGTTTGGCTGAGAATTTCGCCGCGCGAGGCAGCCCGATCCATTGTATCGTACACATATTTTGGATTCGGGCCAAAAATTTTCCAAATATTACGAAGTTGAACAGTGCTCATAATCGAAGATTCCTAGCTGGTTGGGATATTTTTCTCATGGGTTAAATCGAGAATCATGGCAACAATTCTGTCGCGTCGTTCAATATCTGGCGGCGCATAGCGGTGCATTTCGGCAAACCACAGGCCATC
>JACNJM010000193.1 GCA_014382605.1 Anaerolineae bacterium | reverse complement strand
CCCTGTTTGCTGGTGCTTGCATCCTGAATTTGGACATGCTATAATTTTTCACACGGATTTCCCCCCAAATGGAATTCAATTGAAATTCAACCGCGTTGATCGTTGCCTTGTTGCGAGCGCATCTGGCTTTGCCCGTTGCGCAGTGGTGTATGGCTACCCATTGCGCGGATTATCCCCCCCTAGAAGTTGAGAAAAATATATGGATGTAAAGGAACTGGAACAACAACCCCTTATTGAATTGCGTAAAGTTGCAATTTCACTCGATATTCCCCGAGCTGCCCAACTAAAAAAAGAAAAACTGATTATGCTCATCCGTCAGGCGGAAGCCGAGCGCGAAGGTTTGGAAGTGCGCGGCGGTATCCTTGAGATTATGAGCGAGGGGATTGGTTTTTTGCGTTGGGATAATTATCAGCCCAGCATGCACGATGTTTATGTTTCCCAATCGCAGATTCGGCGTTATAAATTGCGCAACGGCGATATGATTTTGGGACATGTGCGTCCACCGCGCGAATCGGAGCGGCATTACGGGCTGCTCAAAGTGGAAAGCGTGAATGGCCTTGATCCCGACGAAGCCGCGCGGCGACCCCGTTTTGAACGCCTGACGCCGATTTTTCCCGATCAGCGCTACAACCTTGAAACCGACCGCAACCTTTTGGCGACGCGCTTGATTAACCTGATTACACCTGTGGGACGCGGGCAACGCGGTTTGATTGTCTCTCCCCCCAAAGCGGGGAAGACAACCATCCTGAAAAACGTGATCAATGCAATTTCGAATCAATATCCTGAAGTTTATTTGATCGTTGCCCTGATCGGTGAGCGCCCCGAAGAAGTCACCGACATGGATCGTTCGGTGGATGCCGAAGTGATTTCATCCACATTTGATGAGCCGGTCTCTTCACACGTGCGCGTGGCCGAGATGGTGATCGAGCGCGCCAAACGCCTGGTCGAAGTGGGACGCGATGTGTTTATTGCCATGGATTCGATTACGCGGCTTTCGCGGGCGTATAACCTGGTAGTGCAGCCTTCGGGACGCACGCTCTCGGGTGGTATTGATCCTTCGGCGTTGTATCCGCCCAAGCGTTTCTTCGGGGCGGCGCGTAATATCGAAGAAGGCGGCTCGCTGACGATTGTGGCTACCTGTTTGATCGATACTGGCTCTCGCATGGACGATGTGGTCTATGAGGAATTCAAGGGTACTGGCAATATGGAATTGCATCTCTCGCGTCAGTTGCAAGAGCGGCGTATTTTCCCGGCGATTGATATTAATCGCTCCTCGACTCGCCGTGAAGAACTGCTGCTGGGGCCCGATATTACCCCCCGCGTCTGGCTGATGCGCCGCATGTACGATCAAATGATCGCCATGCCGCCGCATGGAGCCGGAATGGATAATGGCACAGCCACAGAAGCTATTTTGGATCGCTTCAAGAATACCAGCGATAATCAAGAATTCTTGATGTCGCTGAACGAATAGTCTGGGCTGAAATTTCCCTGTTTTCCAAAAGATGAAAAAACAACCGCGCGGCTGGCTCGATTGGCTGACTTGGGCTGTTGCTTTCGCCGTGGTAGGCGTTGCAATATTGCTGAGTTGGCAACGTTTTGCAGTCCCTCGCGCGCGGGCGCTTCCACAGCCAACGATAGTTGATCTGCCAAAATCGAGCGGCGTAGCCGAGTTGCCCGCTTTTGATGAATCGATTTCGCCGCCAGTTTTAAGGCGCATTGCAACTTTGCAAACCACTATCCCCAACCGGCTGCGCTCTGAAATTGTCGAATATGTGGTCAGCGCAGGCGATTCGGTGTTTGCGATTGCCGCTGCAAATGACATCACGCCCGAAACGATATTGTGGTCTAACTATGATGTGCTTAAAGATGACCCCCATTCGCTTGTGGAGGATATGGTATTAAAAATTCCTCCTATCGACGGGGTGTTTTATCAGGTGCAATCCGATGATACCCTCGAATCGGTAGCCAATACATTTGAAGTTGACACGGATGCGATCACCACCTGGACGGCGAATGGCCTGGATTTGGCCGCGCCGGAACTTACTACGGAACAGTGGGTTATGATCCCCGGCGGACAGCGAGAATTTCAGCAATGGATCGTACCGGTTCCGGCGCGCGGCGCGGCAGGCGTTTCTACCGGAATGTATGGCGCCGGGACTTGCTCCGGTGGATACGACGGTCTCTATGGTAGCGGTGCATTCATCTGGCCGACGAGTAACCACACACTTACCGGCAATGATTATTGGTCGGGGCATCTGGCAATTGATATTGCTGCCATACTTGGTGAGCGGATTATGGCCTCGGATGCAGGTGTGATTATGTTTGCCGGTTGGGCTGCGGGGGGCTATGGCTACACCGTTGCTATCGATCACGGGAACGGCTACCAAACCCTGTATGCCCACCTGAGTGGCGTGGATGTAAGCTGCGGTCAGAGCGTACAACAAGGCCAGCGCATTGGCTCCGGTGGCAGTACGGGCAATTCTACGGGGCCGCACTTGCATTTCGAAGTTCGGCTTAATGGTGGTTTTGTCAATCCCTGGTACGTGCTTCCTGCACCCTGACGTACTAAAATTTTCTGCGCAGGCATTCGCCTGAGCAACGCAATCAAAAAGGATAAAAAATGACACCTGAAACCCCTGAACCCAAAATCACAACCCTGGCCGAAACCCAAAACTATAGCGTTTGGGCTGCTGAAGAACCCGATGGCGAAACCACGTATCAGCTTGAACTGAATAATGTTACGATCCACTTCTTTGAAGAAGAGTGGCAAGAATTTTTCGAATTGGTGCGCGGCCTGGTATCGAATAAATAAATGTTAT
>JACNJM010000334.1 GCA_014382605.1 Anaerolineae bacterium | reverse complement strand
GCGCCCCACACACCCCTATTTTTCGGCAATTTCTTACGGCGCGGCGAAAGCCATATTAAAGCTACTTTCCAACAATTACTTAGTACTGTATCGGACGCTCATAAGGATACCACTCTTACATTAGCTTGAGTTAAATCCGACAGTTCGGGTATACTTGTCTTTATTGCAATAGAATCCTGATTCTACCTGTTTACAATCAAGTATGTCGATACAAAATTATCTCAAGCGCTTCAGACATTTATGGGAAGGCGAACTCCATATTCAGTTACGCCGCTTCCGCTGGATGGCCTTTCCGGGGGTCTTTTTGCTCGCCACCATCCACAGCTTGTTGGTGCGAAATATCGCGCGCCCCGTATCTGGCATCTGGCAACCCTGGATTGAAATCCTGGTATATAGCATCACCGGGAGTCTCACGGCATGGATGGGCTTGAGCTGGATCGCGAATGCAGCCGCACAACGGGCAAAAACCGAACATCAACTTCAGGATGCGTTTGAAGAGCTTGAACAACGCCATCAACAATTATTAAGACTGAATCATATCGGCGAACAAATCGCGGCCGCTGATTCACAGCACACAATTTTGGAACTCGCCACCCGCGCCCCTTTGCAACTTACCAAAGCGCAGGCTTCTACGGTTGTCTCCTTTGATCAGCACAAACGCCTAAATCTGGATATGGCCTGGGGATTAAGCGACAATTATCTCGGCGCCCTGCGCCAACGCATGGATGTCGGCATCGACTCGGAGCGCTGCCGGAATTGCAATACGCTACACGCCCATATCAAGCAGGATTGTCCGCTCTTTGAAGGCTTGCAACCCCTGGCGGAGCAAGATGGTATTACCTCGCTGGTTTGCCTGCCAATTACCCTCGAGAAAAAACGCTCCAGTATTATTACAGCCTACTATCCCGAAACTAATACCCCCACCGATGAACATATTCGGTTACTTAATATCTTCAGCGCTGTGATTTCAGGCGCGCTAGAGGGACAGCAATCGCGAAACCAGCAAGATGGCAGCCAGGACGCGGTTATCCCTACAACCCACAACCCCGCAGCAATTGCCGAACTTTCCAGCCAGGTGCTTAATATCGCCATTTCCGGGTGGGATGCACAAGCGGGGGGGGTCTTCATCTACGAAGAAGATACGCAAACCTGGGTATGCCACGCCCAACTCAATCTGGGCAACACCATCGCCGATGAACGCTTCGCGCTGGGCGCACACATGGCGCAGCGCGCCTTCGATGCCACCACGCCCATCATACAGGCCGATATTAACGGAAATTCGACCTTCCGCTCTGCCGCGGCAGCGCCGTTAATCGCGGAAGGCAAAATTCTCGGAGCGCTCTTCCTGGGCAGTACGCAGCCGAAAACCCTCAACCAACATCATACCGAATTACTGGCTACCATTGCCCACCAGATCGCGCTGGCGATCCGCAATACACAACTCTACGACCAACTCGGACAGATGGCCGCGCTCAAAGAGCGCCATCGACTCTCGCGCGAATTTCACGACGGCCTGGCGCAAACTCTGGGATTTCTCAATCTGCAAGCCGAGCAAATTGAACAGATGATTGTAGCCAACCAGAACGCCAGCGCTAAAGGTGAAATCCAGGAATTGCGCAAAAATATTCATGCCGCTTATGCCGATGTGCGCGAAGCCATCGACGGGTTACAAATCCGCTTGGACGAGCCTGGGCAATTGGCTGTTCGTTTGAAGGGCTACACCGACGAGTTTACACGTCAGACAGGCATCACAACCGAATTCACCACCAACCCGGAAGACCTGACGACCAAGCCGGAATATGCGATACAATTATTACGGATTGCGCAAGAAAGCCTGACCAATATTCGCAAACATGCCCATGCCAACCGCGCCACAGTTTCGTTAGGCGCGGTTGAAAGTCATATTCTATTGGTAATTACGGATGATGGCATGGGCTTCCCCACTACCGGCCCAGGCGAACGCCTGTACCGTAGTTATGGTCTCACAATGATGCGCGAACGTGCCGAGGGCATTGGCGGAAGTTTCTCGGTGGCAACCAGCCCTGGGCAAGGAACCCGCATCACCGTTTCCGTCCCTATCGAAATATTATGATTCGAGTATTACTCTCCGACGATCACAATCTATTCCGCGAAGGTATCGCCCGCATTCTGCAAGATGCGCCGGGGATCGAGTTCGTGGGCTGCGCCCAAAATGGCGCCGAAGCCGTTTCAAAGGCCAAAGAACATCGCCCCGATGTGATTCTGATGGATGTTCACATGCCGGTGATGGATGGCGTAAAAGCGACTCAAGAAATTCGCTCCATGCTGCCAGAAACGAAGATTCTCATGCTCACCGTTTCTGAAAATGATGAAGATTTGTTCGGCGCGTTGCGTGCCGGCGCGCGGGGGTATCTGCTCAAAAATACCACCAGCCAAAATTTGATCGAAGGCGTGCGCCGTATCGCAGCGGGCGATTCCATTATCAATCCCGGTATGGCCGCGAAGTTGGTCGATCAGTTTGCCGCTATCTCACCAGAAACATCCACCCCAAACAAATATCCAGAAAATATAACCGAAGAGATTACGCCGCGCGAGCGCGATGTCTTGCAATTGGTTGCCCGCGGGTTGAGCAATAAAGAGATCGGGCAAGAATTGAATATCTCGCCCCACACAGTAAAATCACACTTAAGCAACACCATGGAAAAACTGGGGTTCAGTGGGCGCGTCGAAGCCGCCGCCTGGGCCATTCGCCACGGGTTGCTCAATGGCTCATAATTTCTTCAGCCAAGCATTCGTGCAAAAAATCACCCATTTGGGGGATATATTCATGGGGAAACATCC
>JACNJM010000136.1 GCA_014382605.1 Anaerolineae bacterium | reverse complement strand
ATATTATAGAACATATATTCTTGATTTGTAAAGGGGATAAAAATTATCCGAAAATCAAAATGCCTGAGCAAGTAGCTGCCCAGGCATTTTGATTTTCGGGGTTTCGAGTATCATCTCAAAAAAACGGGGAAGGTGACAGTCACCTGTCATTTTAAGGCGAAGTTTTGCTCAAAACCAGGTGACTGTCACCTTTGACCCCAAAATATTGAGATGATACGGTTGCGGCACAAAAATTATTATGCGCGTTGAACGACTTCCACAACTTCAGGCAAATCAATGCCTAATGCTTTCAGTTTTTCTACGGTAGGAATGCCGTTATTATTCCAGCCGCGGCGTTTGTAAACGGTATCGGTCATTTCGGCATATTGCGCATAGCGATGCTCCCGCAGGGTAGCCATTTTTTCTTCCAGGCTCATGCTTTCGGGGTCAAGTCCCAGAATATCCTTGAGCTGACCATCGTAGCGTTCCTGGCGCGATTCATATTCATCGGTGGTGACGGGGCCCATGGCGCGGTAGGGGACGACATCATGTTCGCGGGTGCCAAAGCCCACGCGCAAGTTGAAGACACGCTGGAAGTTGTAGACGCGCTCCGATTGTGCCAGCAAATCATCTGGGGTGACTTTTTTGCCGGTCAGACCCTCATAGAGCCAGGTGTAGTTTTCAACGTGTTCGGGAACTTTGTGCGGCTCGTCGGTTTTGGCGTTGTTTTCGGGCAGAATATCGTTCCAGGGGAGTTTGCACAGCCCGTGGACGGAGAACCAGGTGCGCCACATGGGGAAGTAGTGCAGCGCTTCGGCTTTATCTTCGAGGGTAGGCAATTGCTTGTTGACCTGATCCATGAAGATCAGCCAGGCTTCGTCGTGCTGGCCGCCTTTCAGCGCCAGTCCGTAGCCGCCTTGCTGGGCGATGGATTCTTTGGTCATATATTCAGAGATTTCCAGTCCCTTGGTTTCCATGGCGATGTCGTTCAGGAAGGCCGCGTCGCCGCCAAACTCTTTGGCAAAGTAATGCTTCATATAACGCGTACCCTGCCCAACGGTAATGCCGAAACCCTCGCCGCGCGCCATCTGGTGCAAAATCTCCAGGGCGGAGTCGGCATTGCCCCAGGTCAGGTCTAGCCCGCCAGTTTTCTCTGCATCCAGAATGCCATATTGCCAGCATTCCATCACGAAGGCCACGCAATTGGCGAAGGAGATCGTATCCACGCCGTAGGTGTCGCAGTAGAAGTTCATCTCAATGACCGCCAGTGGATCAAACACCCCGATGTTGGAACCCAGCCCGGAGACGTTCTCGTATTCGGGGCCATCGACGAGCACTTTTTGGCCTTTGTAGGGGCCGGTTTGCAGTGCGAAGCCATCGACCCCGTGCGAGCAAGACATGGTGCAGCCTGCCCAGCAGGCATCGTTGATGCCCTGAGTGAATTGTTCGTGCCATACGGACGAGTCGATTTTGCTGTGTTCAGGGTGCGCGCCGTAGCGGAAATTGTGTACGGGCAACAGGTCAAAGTGATCCATGATCTCAACCAAATGGGCGGTGCCGACTTTGCGCATCTGGTTCTGTTTGTCGTCCAGGTCAGAGATTTCTCTATTGATGCGTTTTCCAGCCTGACGGATCATGAACATATCCACCGGGTTGTTGACATCGCCTTTTAGCCCGTTAAATTTGACGACAATGCCTTTGATGCCTTTATCGCGAAAGACGCGCCCGGTGCCGCCGCGCCCGGCTTGTTTGAGGCGCATTTCCTGGCGGCGCACATCGTACCAACTGAAGTTCAGGCAGGCGTAATTGATGTGTTCGGCAGCCATCCCCGCGGTGACGGTGGAAACACCATATTTGCCGCGTTTGCCGTCGCCGTAGTGTTCGGCCAGTTGATTTGCCAATAAATGTGAGTCAACGTCTTCCAGCGGGGCTGTTTCAATGGAGACCGCGCCACTATCCCCGTCAATCACGATAATGACTTCGCCGAAGACATCTTCAGGCGCTTTGCCCTGGATGTCGATGGCATCAAAGCCCGAGAATTTGAGATACGGACCGAAATAGCCGCCCACGTTGCTGTCAATCACGCTTTTGGTAAGTGGTGAAAGTGTGACCACGGTGGATTTACCCAAGCCGGGGTAAGCCGTCAGACCGCCGATGGGGCCATTGGCGATCACCAGTGCATTTTCGGGGTCGTTCCATTGAGTGTTATCGTTGATCGCCTTCCAAAGTAGCCATAAAGCAAAGCCGCGCCCGCCGGTGAAAAGATCTTTCATTTGCTGCGTAACCGGTTGTTCCTGGATGCTGTAGTCTTCCAGGTTGATATGCAGCGTGCGATTAGCATACCCTTTATCCACGGGTTTGATTTCATATTGATAGGATGCCAGATTTTGATGGGCCTTTTTCAGGGTTTCAAGTGGCTTGGCAATCGTAGCCATATATTTTTTTCTCCTTTAGTGGTGTGCAGGGGGAAGGGGTGTACATAATAGGCTGTTCGTTTACGGCAATATTTTATCATGTGCGCTGATTGGAGTATCAACTGACAAAACTCCCTATTTTCGGGCTTTCTTTTGCGAAAGTGCGTAGGTACTGTTAAGGATAGAACAAACCGGGGTTTCTTGCGGCAGTTTCCAAAGAGCCAAAAATTATTGTTCAATAAAAGTTGTGATTTCGTCTAGCATGCCGTTTAATTTTTGACCGCTGCCAAGAATTTCATCCGTAATGCGCGCAGTTGTCTCGTTCGACAGGTTCTCTCTATCGGAAATAAGCATATCGGCGCAGCCAATAATGACGCTCAGTGGATTCTTAAGATCGTGGATCGCAGCCCGGATGATGGTATCGATGTGGGCG
>JACNJM010000113.1 GCA_014382605.1 Anaerolineae bacterium | reverse complement strand
CATTTCGATGGTGAAGTTGGGATAGCGCCAGGATTCGAGACCGGCATCTTCGAGTACCATGCCATCGTCCACGTCGAGCTGGCCAAGCATGGGGGTTGGGATGCCGTTCTCCTGCTGGATCGTGCGCAGATTGTCATACAGCCATTTTTCGCTCAGGCTCTCGTAGGGCGGCAGGTTGGGGACGATCTCGGCCTGCAGCATTCGGGCGGCTTCAGCCTTGGGCAGGCCTTCGAAGATGCGCACGCTGCTCTCGACGGCATCGAGCTGGTGGGGCTGGTTGGGGTCGAATTGTAACTTCAGAGTCATGTGTCAGGTGTTCCGGTGTCAGGCAGATTCTTGCAGGGCGCGCTCGAGCAGATCGGCCACGTTGAGCATGGATGCTGTTTGGCGCAGGTAGGCCAGGTCGAGCTCACCGGCGCGGGTTTTGAGAACGCCTGAAATGTCGCGCCACTGCCGATCCGAGACTTCGCCGCCCATGCGATACCATTCCAGTTTGGCCAGGATGGTATCTTCAGGGCTGGTGACGTAAATGCTGGCTTCGGGGTCGGTGACGATGACCGAGAGGGTGCGCCGCTCTAACTGCATTTGGTCGAACGGTCGCTCTTTGCGGATGAAAATATCCACCTTGAAGGCGGTTTCGTAGTGGATGAGATTGAAACTGCTATGATGTTCGATGGCGTCTTTGATCATCTCGTCGGCGGCGTAAAATTCCGGCGAGAGCGCGGCCACCAACGGCGCGATGTGCTCGTGGCGCATATCGGCGACGATGTCCACATCCAGCGTGGAACGCATCACGCCGTGCAGGGAGCTGGCCAGCGAGCCGCCCACCGCGTAGCGGATGCCAAGACGTTCCAGGGTTTGGGTGACGTGTAAAGTGATACGCGTCGATTCACTTTGCATGGTCGTACACCTTTCGCGCCAGTTCGGCGCCGAGGATGAGTTCGGCCAGGGCGCGCCGGATTTGCTCCGGGGTGGCGTCGGGCTGGCGTTGTTTGATGCCCGCAACGGCCAGGGCGCGCACGGTTTCGTTTAGGCCATCCACTACGGCCAATTTTTTCCAGGCGGGCATGCGCCGGATGATTTCGATCTGCATGCGTTCGATTTGGGGATTGGTATCGGTCAACATCGGTATCGAGTGGGACGGAAGGCCGGGGAGCGAAGACCGCAGCCGGTCCCCCGTCATCCGTCTTCGGTCTCTAAATCACCTTCAAATTGCAGCGATCCGCCAGCCTGATCTTGGCTTCGTCGCTGAGGGCGCTGTCGAGGCAGACGAAGATGTCTTCGGCGCGCAGATGCAATTGGCCGATAGTTTCATCGCCGATTTTTTCATCCAGGCAGACGAAGAGTTCGTGGGCCACGCCCTCGGCATGCACGCGCTGGACGGCGTTGCTCTCGATTTCACCCAGCGGCACGATACGGCTGTCGAGCGGGAAGCCTTGCAGGAGCAGGATTTCGCTGAGCAGGTTTTGGGGCTGCCAGCCCTCGACCAGCGGGGTTTCGAAGCGGTCGAAGAGCGTTTCGAGTTGGCGGGGTTCGCTGTCGGTGTAGGGCTGCCAGTCTTTGTAATTTGAATGTTCTAGAGTAAAGCTCCTATAACCTAAATCCTCATTAGGTTGAAAATCTAATTTGCCGACTTTTTCATCTCGTAATTTTTCAATTACACGCCGGATGCGTTCGCGGCAAATCTCAGAAATTGTTGAATATTTTCCATTAATTGTCGGTTCGGGAAGTTGCACAAGTATAAACCGTCTGTTTCCTACATCCTCCCTATTTATTCTTAACAGCGCATGGGCTGTGGAGCCAGATCCAGCAAAAAAATCTAACACAATGTCTTCTGACTGCTCATCAGTTATCAATTGTAACAATTGGGTTATTAATCCAGTTGGCTTTGGAAAAGAAAATACTTGGGCATCTTCAAAAAGATCGAGTATTTCATTTGTGCCATGCTGCGAATATACATCATCAATAATGGAAAAAGCTTTTGCTTCACGTGTTTTCCCGTTTCGATCTCGTAGGTACTGTTTTGAGTGTACTTTCAAATTGCCATCATTTCCCTTTATAAATTCGATTTCGTTATTTTTCAAGGCATCTGCCACTCTTTCCTGCGACCAAAGCCACTGACGTTCTGGTAATATTTTTGTTCCATCTGGAGCAGTTATAGGGAAAACTAGGTTTGGCCGATCTCCCATACTTTTCGTAGCTTCAAGTGGGTGAGTTCGATAATGACCACGAACATCAAAATTGGTATCTTTTGATTTGTAGTATCTCTTAATAGATTCTTCACTTAATGGCACATACAAGTGATCAAAGGATTCAGCATCTTTTGCGTAAAATAATATATATTCATGTAAAGTTACTAAAAATTTTTCCTTTGCTCCTCCACCATACCTCTTCTTCCAAATTATATTATCAATGAAGTTTTCTTCTCCAAAAACTTCATTCATCAACTGCCTCAAATTGTGTATCTCTGTGTCATCAATGCTTACAAAGATAGCCCCATCTTCGCGCAGTAACTGCCTGGCTAAAAGCAATCGCGGATACATCATGTTTAGCCAATTGGAGTGAAAACGTCCACTGGTGCGGGTGTTGGTTGTCAATTTCTGTCCAACATCATCCACCTGGCCGGTACGCTGTAAGTATGCTTCTAAGGGTTCACTGTAATCATCTGGGTACACAAAATCGTTGCCAGTGTTGTAAGGTGGGTCTATATAAATCATTTTGACTCGCCCGGCGTAGCTCTTTTGCAGCAGCTTGAGCACTTCCAGGTTGTCGCCTTCGATGAAGATATTGTGGGTGGCGTCTTCGTTGATGCCTTCACCGGGCTGGGGCACCAAGGTTCCCT
>JACNJM010000098.1 GCA_014382605.1 Anaerolineae bacterium | reverse complement strand
CGCATGACACTCGATTTGATCTACGATCAGATGATCGCCGCTGGCTGTGCCAAAAAACTGGTCTTCAGCTATTTGGGCAACCCAGGCGTCGGCTCGCTGCACTGCATCCGCCGGGCGATAGAAAAGGGCATCCCCCATAAACTCGAAATCGAAGAATACTCGCATTTCGGCATGGTCGGGCGCTACATGGCGGGCGCGGCTGGCTTGCCGTTCTTTCCCCTGAAAAGCTATTACGAAACCGATTTTACCGAGGCCAATCCCGATATCCGCTATGTAGAAAACCCCTATGGCGCAGATCAAATCGCCGTGGTCCCTGCCCTCAACCCCGATGTCGCCATCATCCACGCTCAGCGCTGCGACGAACGGGGCAACACCCAAATCTGGGGGCTGATCGGGATGCAGAAAGAAGTCGCTTTTGCAGCCAAACACGTCATCGTCGTCGTCGAGGAGATCGTCTCTGAAGATGTCATTCGCAGCGACCCCAACCGCACGCTAATCCCACACCTCATCGTGGATGCCGTCGTGCATCAACCCTATGGCGCGCACCCTTCTTACGTGCAAGGTTACTACGACCGCGATAACCAATGCTATCTGGAATGGGAACAAATCTCACGCGATCAAACCGCCACCGAAGCCTGGCTCGACGAATGGGTTTACAGCGTGGATTCGCACGAAGCCTACCTCGCCAAACTTCAGGCCGAAGACCCCGCCATCTGGCAGCGGCTGGCGCCAGGCAGCGCGCTCTCACAGCCGGTGAATTATGGCACATATATCTAAAAAATAATTTCACGTAACTGCTCAGCCCGCCCCAAAATGGCTGAAGAATTCACCACGAAGATACAAAGCCACGAAGAAAGCGCAAAGATATTTTTTTCTTTGCGTCTTAGAGTCTTCGTGGTAAATCCCCCTGTTTTCAGGAAATCCTATGAACTACACTCCCTCCGAAATGATGATCGTCACCGCCGCTCGCACTCTGGCCGGTGAGCGCGTGGTTTTTGTAGGCGTTGGCATGCCCAATATCGCCTGCAATCTGGCAAAAAGAACCGTTGCGCCCAACCTCGAACTGGTCTACGAATCGGGCGTTTTCGGGGCAAACCCGGCGCGCCTACCCCTCTCAATTGGCGATCCCACCCTCGTCAGCGGGGCCACCTCCGTGGTGGGTATGACCGATCTGTTCATGAACTACCTGCAAGGCGGTCGCATCGAAGCGGCCTTTTTGGGCGCGGCCCAAATCGATCGCTATGGCAACCTGAACTCAACTGTAATCGGCGCTTACAATTCGCCAAAAGTGCGCCTGCCCGGCAGTGGCGGGGCCTGTGAAATCGCCATTCATGCTCAAAAAGTGTACATCATCATACCGTTGAGCAAGCGCACCTTTGTCGAAAAGCTCGATTTCAAAACTTCCCCCGGACATCTTTCTGGCTTGGTGGGAGCGCGCGCCAAAGCGGGGATGCCCGGACTCGGCCCACGGTTGGTCATCACCAATAAAGCGGTTTTCGACTTTCGAGATGGCGAAATGAACCTGGTACAACTCTATCCGGGATTCACGCCCGAAGAAATACAGACCGAAGTAGGCTGGCCGCTTAAAATCGCCGCCGATGTTGGCGCAGCCCTGCCCCCTACGGAGCAAGAATTGCGCATTATTCGCGAAGAGTTCTAGGTGCGATGCACTTTTTAAAGTGCATCGCACCTGAAGGGTATCCCCAATGACTAATGTCGCCATCCTCTCCGCCGCCCGCACGCCGATTGGCAATTTCGGCGGCGCATTGAAAGATATTTCCGCCGTAGAACTCGGCGAGATTGCCGCCCGCGCCGCCATCCAACGGGCGGGAATCACCCCCGACCGCGTGGACGAAGCCATCTTCGGCAGCGCCCGCCACGCCGGGAACGGCCCCAACATGGCGCGTCAGATCGCCGTGCGCAGCCAGATTCCGGTCGAAAAGCTGGCCTTCACCATCAACATGGCCTGCGGCTCGGGACTGAAAGCCATTTTGCAGGGGACGCAGTCGATCATGCTGGGCGAAAACCAGATCGTATTGGCGGGCGGCATCGAGCAGATGTCGCAAATCCCCTATTTGTTAATGAAAGCACGCTGGGGCTACCGCCTGGGCAACGACACCCTGGTCGATTCGAATGTTCTGGATGGCTATTTCTGCCCGATGTCCGACATGCTCATGGGCGAAACCGTTGACCGGCTGGCCGCAGAGATGGGTATTTCGCGCATCGAGCAGGATGCCTTCGCCGTGGAGAGTCACCGCCGCGCTTCCGCCGCCTGGGAGAATGGCGATTTCGCCGCCGAAGTCGTCCCCGTAGAAGTGCCGGGGCGCAAAGGATCAACCCTGGTGGCGCGCGACGAGCGCCCGCGTTCCGACTCGACCGTGGAGAAGCTCGCCCAAATGAGCACGGTTTTTCGCCCTGTTGAAGAAGGCGGGACAATCACTGCCGCCAACGCCAGCGGCATTACCGATGCGGGAGCGGCACTCGTCCTGATGAATGCCGATCTCGCCAAAGCAGAGGGCCTTGAGCCAATGGCAATCATCCGCGGCTTTGCCAGCGCGGGCCTCGAGCCGCCGCGCATGGGGCTAAGTCCCATCCCGGCCACGCGCAAAGTGATTGCGCAGACTGGCACAACCTTGAGCGATTTCGACCTGATTGAACTCAACGAAGCCTTTGCCGCACAGGTCATCATGGTTGAGCGCCAACTGGATTGGGACCCGGCGCGGTGCAATGTTAACGGCGGGGGGGGGGGTGTTTGGGAGCCCCGCCGCGGCACCGGGGGGGGCCCTTTTGTTTCGGTGCTTCACACCCACGCAAAAAACGCAACCGCACCACCGCCCGCGCCGACGCGGAGAAGC
>JACNJM010000328.1 GCA_014382605.1 Anaerolineae bacterium | reverse complement strand
CGGCAATTACTTACGGCGCGGCGGAAGCCATATTAAAGCTGCTTTCCAACAATCACTTAATAAAACTAGCTTGAGTTCCTATTATCGAAAGTACTCTTGACTATTACAAAACCCCAGAAGATTGCTTTATTATCAGCGCTTTTGTCGTGGTAAGATTATCTCAATTACCAACTACAAAAGGGATGATCTTTTCTTTGAACGACCTATTCTTGTCTAAAACTTTTATCGAAGCCATGTCTGAAGCCATGATCGTTGTGGATCAGCAAGGTTTGATTCAGATTGCGAATTACCACGCGGGAGAATTGTTCGGATATTCTGCTGACGAAATGATTGGTATTTCAATAGAGAACCTGATCCCGATTTCCCAACGGCAACGACATCAGGAACTTCGGAAGGAATTTATTTTGGCGCCTCGTGCTCGTTCTATGAACTTGGGGAAAGATTTTGTAAGTTTGCGAAAAGATGGCAGTAGCTTTTTTGCCGATATTGCCCTTAACCCCGTTGAAACGAAAACAGGGCCGATTGTGATTGCTTCAGTGCGCGATATCACGGCCAGAGTCACAGCCCGAGAGTTGCTGGCCGAAAAAATTGCCCAACTTGAAATTTTGCATCAGATTGGAATTTCAATTGCTTCTTCTCGTGATGTTGGCGATCTGTTGCAGTTTATTGTGCGACAGGCAACTGGATTGCTGGGCGCCATGAGTTGTTCAGCGCTGATGCCCGATTGGGAAACCGGCGAATTAATATTTATGGCCTCGGTGGATGATCTGATTGGTGTGCGTATTCCACAAGGGAAGGGGGTAGTCTCGCGCGTGCTAAAAGCCGGACAAGCCGAATTTGTTGTGGACGTCTCACAAGATGCGGATTACTTTCCAGAAATTGATCTGAAAACAGGCGTGAAAACACATTCTTATCTCGTGGTGCCCCTTTCGACAGATGGTAAAACCATTGGTGTATTAACGGCTATCAATAAAAAAGAGGGCACGTTTACTCAGGAAGATTGCGATTTGTATGCCATGTTAGCCAATTACGCGGCGATCTCGATCGAAAAAGAACGCCTGTACGAGCAAATTCACGATCATGCCGAAGATCTGAATCGTCGAATTGCCCAGCGGACAACAGCATTGCGCGCTTCAGAAGCTGCTCTGAAAGAACGCAATTTGGAGTTGAATCGGCTATTCCGCGCCTCAGAAACGCTCTTTTTTAGCGGCGTTCCTGTGGTTGATGAAATCGGTCAGATAATTGTGAAAACTGTGCTGGACGTATTTGGTCACTCGAATTGTAGTTTGTGGATGTTGCACAATGACGACCAGGAGTTGGAGCATATTGCTGGTTTGGGGCCATTTGCGGCCGAAATTTCTGCGGCTGATGTTCGGCTGGAAGCGAATCATTTTGCTGCTGCCATACGCCTGGGTAAGTCAATTCGCTTGCCGGATGTGCAGCATGTGCCTGAGTATATTCCACGCTGGAAAGACGTTGACTCTGAGCTGGTGATTCCATTAAAAATTGGCAAGCGAATCATTGGCATTCTTGATATTCAGAGCGAACAACGAGACGCTTTCAATGTCAACGATGAGCGTTTGCTGTCTATTTTTGTGGAAAGAGCGGCTTTGATTCTGGAAAATGCGCGTTTGTTTAAGGAAGCCCAGTGGTTGGCTACCACGGATAGTTTAACCAAAATCAATAACCGCCGACGTTTTTTCGAACTCGGCCGCATTGAAATTGAAAGGGCGCGGCGTTATCAACATCCCATTTCAGCGATCATGATAGACATAGATCATTTTAAACAAATCAACGATACTTATGGGCATGCTTTGGGCGACCAGGTATTGTATGAACTAGCGCAGGGGTGCCGCGAGAATATTCGCGAATTCGATATTATTGGGCGATATGGGGGCGAAGAATTTTCAGTTTTACTACCCACAACAGACCTGGCCGAAGCATTGGCTACAGCCGAGCGCCTGCGTCAATGGGCGGTTGCGCAGGTATTTGCTAATCTCACAGAGACTGAAACAGTATCTGTGACGATCAGTTTGGGTGTGGCCGAACTATCCGCAGATATTTCGGACCTGGCAGTACTGCTCGATCGAGCCGATTCCGCATTATATACAGCCAAACAGGCTGGGCGTAATTGTGTGCGTGCGAATAGTTGATCTATTGATCGGGTAACCACACGCGTAGCAATCCTGCATCTAACCCCGCGCCCAGCCAAATTTTCCCATCATCGGAAGTAGTCGAAGCCAGATTGCTGCTTAACACTCCCTGAAGCGGCAAACTCCATACCAACGCGGCGCCATTTTCGTCCCGCCGAATAGCGCCCAATTCGGTGCGCGCCTGATTAGGGGTCAGCAATTCCAGGTTTCCATCGCCATCAAAATCACCTGCCAGCGCCATATCCAGATTGCGTGAATTAATCACATGCGACGTGTAGCCGCCTAATTGAGCGGTGAGCCTGAGTTGGTCGCCGGTCAACTGATAGAACTCTACAATCCCCCCCAAGTGTGGCGTCAACACTGTTACAAGCTCCATTTCTCCATGCGGGCCAAAAGGCGCTATCGCAATTTGATGCCGCCAGCGATAGCCTTGCCCAATCGCATCACTGCTTGCAATCAGCGCGCCGGTCTCATCAAAGACGGCTAACTGAGCGCCATGCGCTGCATCGCTAAGCGTCACAATCATATCTCGCCGCCCATCGCCAGTCAGGTCTGTCCAAATAGGAGCGATGCCCTCAATCACCTGCCCCTCTGGAATCTTAAATGCGTGTTTAAGCTGTGGTACCGGATTAGTCTCTACAAGACTCATTTGGGTGGCTTCGAGCGCATCACCGAGTACGCCGTGGGAATAAATCGCGGTAGGGCCGCTCAGTAACAGAATACGACCCAATTCGTCCTGCAACAAACGTGCATCGGGCAGCGCGTTCACAGGCAATATTTCCTCCCCGATTATCAGATTGCCAGATGAGTCGATAAAAGCAATTTCTTCCCGAATTTGAATTGGATGGGTGTATGGGGAAGCGCTGTCCGGGGCGGGGGTGAGTAATTGAAGCTGGTTGCCATCAAAGCGCAGGAGCGGCGGCGTGGATGGGTTGAGTTGATCCGGGATAATGGGGATGGGTTCTGCCCCCTCGGCGGATACGCGAAAAGCCTGCACGCGCCCATCGGTGAGTACGGTTGCCCAAAGGCTGGTGGCGCCATCGGGCACAGCAGCCAGCCACACAGGCGTCCCGCCCAGCGGGATGTCAATCCAGGTCGCATTGGGCAAATTGCCAATTCCAGGGGCCAGATGATTTCCGTCCGGAGAATTTTGCGTATAGCCAAAATCAAATGGGCTGGGGTGAGGTGTAGGGGGCAATGGCGGGGGGTGCGTAGCCTGCTCAACAGGGGCAACAGTTGTGGTGAATTTTGCTATTGTTGTCGGGGTTGGGGCGCAGCTTGCCAGGCAAAAAATCATTAGCACGAGGGCGTAAAATTTCATAATATTGGCGGCATATGTGGCGCAGCCCAGGCCGGAGATTTATGCACATGTACCACCTGCCAACGCCCGTCCAGTTTTACGATAACCCGGCTTTCGTTATGTGAGGCAACCACAACGCCCTCAGGCAGGCCGCTGCTGAGAAGCAGAGTGTAGCTGGCAATCGCGGTATCGTCATAGCGTTGAATATGCAGGTTTGCCAGATCAAAACGGAAGTTGGGTGTTGTCGCAGCCGAATCGCCTTCAGCGCCGAAAACACTGCCGCGACGCGCATTTTCGACCATCATGAAATCATGAAAGGGCAACCCGTCAATACGATGAGGTGTGACCCACCACTCGTACAGCGTCAGGTCGGCGCTGGTGCTGGTGTGATAGGTAGCGATGTCATTTTTCATGATGCTTTGCAGATGCTCTAGCAAAAAGGCGTGGATTTCGGGGTCTGGCGCCATCATTTCATCTCCGAACTTTTTCATTTCTCGCGGTTGATGCTGCGTTCCTGGCTGAAGCCTTCGGGGTAGCGTTGGCGTAATTTCTCGACATTGTCTTGGGCGATCTTCTCAAGCGAGATGCCCACAGCGCTGGCGGCTTCGGCCAGATACCAGAGTACATCACCCAATTCATCGGCAAAAATCTCGGCGCCGAACTTGTGTCCGTGGGCGGTGTGTTTTTTGACGATATTGGCAAATTCTCCGGCTTCACCAGCCAGGCCCAGGGCTGCAACGATCAGCCTGTGTTCACCGTCGCCGCCCGCTCCGGCGGTGCGTTGCGCCAGTTGTTGATATTCATTCAGTGTGAGTGGGTTCATGATTTTTGGGCTAATGCTTCAATTTGAACGACGACGCGCTCAAATTCTCGGATGAGGAAATTATCTTCCAGGATTTTAAATGTGTCGAGCAGGCTGCGATAATACCACAGCGTGCCGTCTTTGCCGCCGTTAAATTTCTCCCAAATAGCATTGCCATCGCGTTGGAGATCGCGCAAGATTGAACGAGCATTATGCACTTTATCAGCCAATGAAACCAGACGCGCTCCTGGCGTGGCCTGGGGAACATGGGAAATATACTCTTCTTTGCGTTGACGCCAGGGAGGTTTCGGTAGAGTATCGGCATCGGTACATTGTTGCACAATATTGGCAACATTTTCTCCAAAGTTCTCTCGAATTCTGTCGAGTGTGGGGATCCCGCCCTGATCTTCGACAGCATCGTGCAACAGCGCGGCAATGGCTTCATCTTCGCTGCCACCGGCTTCGAGCACCAGCGCGCTGACGCTCATCAGATGCGCAATATAGGGTGTATTGCTGCCTTTTCGGGTTTGTGAGGCATGCAGTTTTGTAGCCATGCAGATGGCTTGCGTGAAACGTGGAGAAAGGATGGGTGAATTTGGTTTCATCATTTAGGCGTTATAGTGGCGTTTGAGTTCCGATGCGTAGCGGCGGCCTACTTGATTGGCGTTGGCGTGTAACCAGTCGCGCAGCGATGTGTGCCCAGTGGGAACTTCTGCCGAGATGAGCAGATTTGCCATCAGCCCCAGGATTTCTTCTTCGGTCAGGACGACATCCTCGACGAAGAAGCCGATCATGCGGGAGAGAGTCAGCACCAGGCTCGGGGGCAGGTTTATCAATCCGGCGCGGCTACCCACTACCGAGCGAGTCAGTTGCACCAACTCGCTAAAGGTGTAAATCTCCGGGCCAACCGCATCCCAGGTAAGGTTTTCTTTCCGCTGGCCTGCATCCACAGCCAGTTGCGCCATATCTTCGGCAAAGATCGGCTGGAGTTGATAGTCGCCTTTGCCGGGGATGGCGAAGAGCGGGAAGCGTCGCAGCAGATAGGCGATATTATTGATGAGAATATCTTCGTCGCCGAAAATTACCGTGGGTCGTAGGATGGCATACGAAAGCCCTGAAGCTTTTAGGTCGCCTTCGAGTTGAGCTTTGCCGCTGAAATAAGGCAGGTTTGAGTCGGGCGTGGGGTTAGTAATGCTGACGTGAACAAAGCGCCGCACTCCGGCGTTTTTTGCGGCGCGGATCAGGGTGCGCGTGTTTTCTACCGCGCTGCCAAATGTGGTTTGGTGATGGTCGAAGCGCACCCAATAGGTGTTGTAGAGCGTATCCACACCGTGCAGGGTTTCAGCCAACGCTTTGGGGTTATCGAACTGGAAGGGGTAGGCCTGGACTTGCCCGTTGAAAAGATTTTGGTCGTTTTTACGACTGGTCAGGGTGATCACGTGTTGCCCCTGTTCGAGCAGCAAACGGGTGATATATTTGCCGGTGTAACTAAATGCGCCAGTGACGGCAGATCGTGTGGTCATGGATACCTCTAATCGTTGGGGGTTATTGATCGGATGTGTTGCTGAATAAACGCTGGATGGTGGTTTGGCGTAATTCGTCCAGCGCCATGACAGTTGCAACCAGGTTGTCCAGATTGTGGAAGAAGCGTTGCATGGCTTCCAGACGGGTCTTGTAGAAAGCTGCTAACTCTGCTTCTTCGGGGGTGGAATTTTCGCTTTGTGATAGCGCCAGACTTTCATCGACGGTTCTCAGAGCGGCATTGAACTCGTTCTTTTCGCGTTCGCGTAAGATGCCTTTGATTATCTTCCAAAAATCGGTTTCGGCAGTATAGTAGTCTTTGCGGTCGCCGATGCGAATGTGTTTGTGCACCATTCCCAGGCGCTCGAGCTGGCGCACGTTGGTGCTGATGGCTCCTTTGCTGACAGCAGCCTGTTCGACCAATTCGTCGAGCGAGAGCGCCTCCGGGGAGAGGTAGATGGCCCCGAAAATCGCGCCCATCGCCCGCGGAAAACCCCAAAAATGGCTGATGCGGCTCATGCCCTGGATGAAATTTTGTCGGGCGTGTGATAGGGTTGTGTTCATAGTTCTCTTTTTTTTGTATATTGAATACGTTTAGTATAAACTGAATTAAATATACCATAAGTGACCTGGTTGTCAAGCTATCTGGCTAATATCAGTTTGAGATAAGAACCCTGATGTCATTTCGCCCGGCGCGGTCTATGTGGGACAGAATGAAATTCAGTATCATCTCAAAAAAAACGGAGAAGGTGACAGTCACCTGTCATTTTAAGGCGAAGTTTTGCTCAAAACCAGGTGACTGTCACCTTTGACCCCAAAATATTGAGATGATACGAAACTCACTATAAAAAATCAAGATTCAAGTGGTATCATAAATCTTAACCGGCGCGGCCTACTGCGCTGTTATGGTAGCGATATTTTTTGATTTCTGAAATCAGATGGCCTCCCGCTTAAGTGTTGCTATGGAAAATCGTCTCATAAATTTACTGCAGAGTGCGCCGAGAACACTGAGAAAAGCATTTTATGTGACAAAACTCTACGACCTTTGCGCTTGCCGCGGTTATTTTTTGCCAGCAATACCCTACGGGGGAGTACTTGAAATCGGGGTGAGGAGAAAAAATGGAAGAAAAAATGTCTTCCCATGTTTCACCGGATCCGCTGAAGGTATCTATTGACGATTTGATGCGTTTGAACGAACAGCATCAATTTGCCATTGATGGCGCAGGGGTTGGCCTGTGGGATTGGCACGTGCAAACTGGCGACGCTGTTTTTAATGAGCGTTGGGCGGAGATAATTGGTTTTACGCTGGAGGAACTTCAACCCGTCAGCATTGAAACCTGGCTCCAACACGCTCACCCGGAAGATCTGGAAAAATCGAATGCGGCTCTCGACGATCATTTTTCAGGCTTAACCGATGTGTATGAATGCGAAGCCCGCATGAAGCATAAATCGGGAGATTGGGTTTGGGTGCTGGATCGCGGCAGAGTTGTCGAATGGGATGCAGCGGGAAAGCCTGTGCGCATGGTGGGCGCCCACCTGGATATAACCGATCGCAAAGCATTCGAAGCCGCGCTTGCGCAAAGTGAAATTCGTTACCGTGAGTTGTTCAATAATATGAGCAGCGGGGTCGCGGTTTACAAAGCAGTTAACGATGGTGATGATTTCGTTTTCGTCGATTTCAATCAAGCCGGTGAACGGATTGATAATGTGCAAAAAGAAGGCCTGATTGGAAAAAGCGTCCAGCAAGCGTTTCCAGGCGTGAAAGACTTTGGTTTATTTGCTGTTTTTCAACGCGTATGGCAGACCGGCGTGCCAGAAATTCACCCCATCTCACAATATCAGGACGAGCGTTTGGTTGGATGGCGCGAGAATTATGTGTATAAACTGCCTTCAGGAGAAGTTGTGGCCGTGTATGATGATATTACAGATCGAAAACAAGCCCAATTTGCCCTCGAACAATTAACTGCGGAACTGGAAGATCGGGTTGCCAGACGCACAAGAGACTTACAGACCCTGGTCAATGCCATGGCTGGCCGCGAGGTGCGCATGGCCGATTTAAAGAAAGTCATTCGCAAACTGCGCGCACAATTGAAAGCCGCCGGGATGGAACCGGTGGCCAATGACCCTTATCTGGAGCCTTTCCAGGGGGAATGAATCGGGCTTACGAAATTTGTTGAAAAGTTACCGCTGTCCGATGGTGTGCAGTAGCGCAAAATTGGCCGGGCCATGTGCCCCAATGGGGAACCCGGCGAGCAATACCACTTCTTGCCCCGGCTGGATAGCTGTTTCCGCGATCATCGCTGCCTCAACGTGGGCCAGCATTTCTTCTACAGTATTGGCGTGCGGTACCTGGTAAGGGGTTACGCCCCACACCAACCCCATGCGCTGATAGGTTTCTTTCTCAGGGGTGAAAGCCAGCACTGGCACGCCAGTTCTGGTCTTAGACATCAAGCGCGCCGTGCGGCCACTCTGTGTGAACACAGCAATCGCGGCTACCTCTTTATCTAATGCCATCTCATGCGCTGCCCGCGTAATAAATAGGGCATTATCATGGGGCATATCCTGGCTCAATTCAATTTTGCCATGCCCCCACTCGCGCATATGCGCCTCTGCCGTAGAAATAATCGAGGCCATCATCGCCACGGTTTTGAGCGGATATTTCCCCACCGCAGTTTCCCCCGAGAGCATCACCGCATCACTACCGTCAAAAATGGCGTTGGCAACATCCGAGGCCTCGGCACGCGTGGGGCGCGGCGAATTCATCATCGATTCAAGCATTTGCGTGGCTGTGATGACGGTTTTTGCGTGGCGGTTCGCCATTTGGATGATCTCTTTCTGTGCGACGGGGACCATTTCCGGAGACATCTCTACCCCCAGATCGCCACGCGCCACCATGACTCCATCGGCGGCGTGGATGATGGTGTGTAGATTTCCCAGCGCTTCAGGGCGTTCCAGCTTGGCAATGATAGGTGTGTTGCTGCGTTCTGGCGATAGACTGGTGATGGTCTGACGCAGGCGGGCAATATCTTCAGCCGAACGCACAAATGAGAGCGCGATGGCATCTACTTTGTGTGCCAGGCCGAATTCCAAATCGGCCTGGTCTTTCGCGGTAAATGAGCAGATATTCAGACTCGCTCCGGGCAGGTTGACACCTTTATGGGGTTTGAGCGTGCCCCCGAGGATCACCTCCGTCTCTACAGAATCCGCCCCCACGGCTGTAACCACCAACTCAAGGTTGCCATCATCGAGCAGAATCCGCCCTCCCGTCGCGACGCTCCGCGGCAATTCAGCATAATCTACCGAAACTGTATTTGCATCGCCTTCAACTTCTTCCGTAGTCAGTGTCAGCGATTGACCGTTTACGAGTTCAACCTGCCCATCCTTGATCTCCCCCGTGCGGATTTTAGGGCCTTGCAGGTCTTGCAGGATCGTTAGTGGTCGATCGAGTTGGTCTGCGATACGGCGCGCCCGCCGAATGACCGCAGCGTGATCGGCATGCGTGCCGTGCGAAAAGTTGATGCGGGCTACATTCATCCCGGCTGTAATGAGTTGACGCAGCGAGTTTTCATCCTGGCTGGCGGGGCCGATTGTGGCAACAATTTTTGCGCGACGATTCATATTCTCAGTCTCGGGTTGGCAGGTTAATACGTTTTCAGGTTCAAGTAAACTACCTTCCAACGATTATAAATAATGCAGTTCTTTTGCTTGCTGTGTCAATTCATCCCGAAATTCCGGATGCGCGATGTTTATCAGCGCCAATGCGCGTTGGCGAATGGTTTTGCCATACAGATTGGCAACGCCGTATTCGGTGACAATATAGTGGACATGGTTACGGCTGGTAACTACTCCTGCGCCATGCTTGAGCAGGGGGACAATACGGCTAAAACTCTTTGCTTTGCTGGGCAACGAAATAATTGGCACACCGCCCTTCGAGCGCGCCGCGCCATAGATGAAATCCAGTTGCCCGCCAACGCCGCTGTATAACTTGGGGCCAATGCTATCGGCACATACCTGCCCGGTGAGATCAACCTCAATGGCCGAGTTTACTGCGACCATGCGCTCATTTTTGGCAATTACAAAGGGATCGTTGACGTATTCCGTGCGGTGGAATTCGATCAGGGGGTTGTTATGCACCCAGTTATACAGTTTTTTGGAACCCAGGATAAACCCGGCAATAATCTTGCCAGTATGTAATGTTTTTTGGGCGTTGGTGAGCACACCGGCTTCAACCAGATCGATTACGCCATCCGAGAATAGCTCGGTGTGAACACCCAAATCTTTTTTGTCGAAGAGGTATTTCAGCACTGCATCAGGAATCGCGCCAATCCCCATTTGCATGGTAGCCCCATCGGGAATCAGTTCGGCAATATAGCGGGCGATATTCTCTACAATTTCAGAAGGCCCATCGGCGCCCATAGTTAATTCGGGCAAGTCATAATCTACCGGGACGATATAATCCAGCTTGCTGACATGGATAAATGAATCACCCAGTGTGCGCGGCATCTGGTTATTCACTTCGGCAATAATGATTTTTGCCGATTCGGCGGGGGTTTTACTCAGACCAACTTCCACACCAAAACTGCAAAAGCCATGCTCGTCAGGCGGCGAGAGATGTACCAGCGCCACATCCAGCGGCAGATGACCATTTTTGAAAAGCAGGGGAAATTCCGAGAGTAAAACGGGGCTAAAATCGGCGCGGCCTTCCTGCACGGCCTTGCGGTTGTTGGGGCTGATAAACATGGTGTTGACCCGCAGATGGCCTTCCATCGCCGGGCTGACATAATCGGCAGAACCAATGGTGAGCGCCTGGCAAATTTCCACATCTTCGAGATGCGGGGCGCGTTCGACTAACGCACTGAGTACGGTTTTCGGCACCGAGCAGTTTCCAGTCAGGAACAGGCGATTCCCCGGCTGGATGTTTTTTACAGCTTCTTCGGCGCTGACAACTTTATTTTTATATTGCTCAACCCAACTCATGGCGTTACCGTCTTCCTTGAAGCGAATCTTGCATTTTTTGGTGTACGATTTCGCCCCGGTGCGTGTACACGCCTCGCAAAATGGCCGGATTTCGCTCAAAAGCTTTTTCGATACCAATTTCTGCGACCATCTGAACAATCGGCCAAGATGCGTTGTTGAGGGCGTGGGTCGCGGTGCGACCTAAAACTCCGGTCACATTCGGTACGCAATAATGAATGATGTCTTCTTCGATAAAAATGGGATTACTATGGGTAGTGGGTCGGCTGGTTTCGATGCAGCCGCCCTGGTCGATTGCCAGATCGATAATGATGGATCGGGAACGCATCGATTTCACCATTTCGCGGCTGACCAGCATTGGGGCGCGCGCCCCGGGGATCAGCACGCTGCCCACCAGCACATCGGCGAAGCGGCACACTTTTTCGATATTGAAGGCATGGGAGACCATCGTGACCACCCGGCCCTGAAATTCTCTATCTAGCACACGCAATCGGTTTAGAGAATGATCCAGAATATGGACCGTTGCTCCCAACCCGAGGAAATTGCGCGCTGCCGCGGTTCCCGCGGTGCCAGCGCCCAGGATGATTACCTCTGCGGGGGGGACGCCGGGCACCCCCCCAAGCAGGATTCCCTTGCCCCCAAAATTATTCTGGCTCATGGTGGCCGCTACCTGGGGTACCATCCGCCCCCCGGCCTGACTCAGCGGAATCAGCACGGGCAAATCGCCCGCTTCATCCTGAATAATTTCATACCCGACCGCGGTAATCTGCTTATCCAGCAGCAAGTCGATTTTTTCAGAGCGGCCTGCTGCCAGGTGCAAGAAACCCATGATGATTTGCCCCTGGCGCATCCAATTGAATTCTTCATCCGTGGGGCGAGCCACTTTGAGCAATAAATCGGCACGACCATAAATTTCTTCGCCGCTATAGACGATTTGCCCGCCCGCTTGTTGATAGTCGTAGTCGCTGAAGCCGCTGCCTACGCCAGCTTCATGCTCAACATAGCACGTATGTCCGGCCTGGATGAGTAGGCGCACGCCTGCCGGAGTCAGGCCCACACGAAATTCGGAGTCTCGGCGTTCACGGGGGATGCAGATATTCATACCGTTGCCTCGTTTCAATTGGTTTGCCTACATTGATTATTGAATTAGCTTCACTAAAATAGCTTTTTGCGCGTGTAGCCGGTTATGTGCTTGCGGAAAGAGCCGGGAATGAGGCCCATCGGCGACTTCGTCAGTAATTTCTTCGCCGCGGTGCGCCGGGAGGCAATGCATCACAATCACATTCTCTTTGGCTTCGGCAACTAATGCAGCATTGACCTGATACGGTGGGAATACAGCCTGGCGCTTTTTTGTCTCTTCTTCCTGCCCCATGCTTGTCCAGGTATCGGTGTAGATCACATCCGCATTCTTCACGGCCTCGTGCGGATCGTTGAGTACGTTTACTGAACTGCCGCTTTCTGCAGCGAATTTCTTACCCTGTTCTAACCCTGCAACGGGCATTTCATAGCCTTTGGGTGTGGCAACGGTGAAATTCGCGCCGAGTTTGGCGCATATATGCAAAAGTGAGACCGCCACATTATTCCCGTCGCCGACGAAGGTTATATTGAGGCCCTTCATATCCCCATATTCTTCATAAATTGTGAGGGCATCAGCCATTCCCTGGCAGGGGTGATTGTAATCGCTCAGGCCGTTGATAATTGGGATGCTGGCCCATTTCGCCAGTTCTTCAACATGGGCGTGGTCGAAAACACGCGCCATGATAATATCGACATAGCCCGAGAGTACACGGGCAACATCGGCGATGGATTCGCGTTTTCCAAGTCCGATCTCAGCAGGTGAAAGATAGAGCGCATCGCCTCCCAGATGGCGCATTGCCATATCAAATGAAACACGCGTGCGCAAACTGGGCTTCTGGAAAACCATAGCCAGAACTTTATCTTTGAAGATGGGCTTGTTGCCTCCATTTTTCCACTCGGTTTTGAGTGAAACGGCCAGGTCGAGGAATTCTTGCAATTCTTTTGCAGAATAATCGGCTATGGCGATGAAATCTTTCATGATAGAAACCTCCGAAACAGATTTATTCATAACATAGGGATTAATTAATTGTGCTGAAGAAGCCCTCGAAGCGAGGCCTTGAGAAGTATATCACGATTGCTATGCCTTGCTGCACGCCATGAAGGCCGTGAGAGTGCGATTTTTTCTATTTGTTGTAACGAAAACGCTGAGCTTTCCTGTCATGTGTAACAGTTGAACTTCCTGAGCGTTATTAGAAGCGTTGCGAATATTACATTTGCGAGTACGTTTTTACAAGATAAGAGCAATGTTTCCTAAAATATGGTTTCTGTTTTATAATTAAAACGCAACTTAGGAAAGTTAAGTGATTGTTGGAAAGTAGCTTTAATATGGCTTCTGCCGCGCCGTAAGAAATTGCCGAAAAATAGGGGTGTGTGGGGTGCGGAGCACCCCACACACCCCTATTTTTCGGAAGTCTTTTTCAAAGTTCTTTCCAAAATCTACTTATTTTGCCACATTGTGCGAAAATACGAATAAAACAATGGTGAGCGGGTACGGAGTGACTCACCCCCCTATTTTCTGGTTTATCGCTTGTTGTAGCGAAAGCCGTGACGAGGAGATTTCTGTGAATGCAAAAATTCTTGTTGTAGATGATGATGAAGTTACCGTAAAAACGATTGCAGAGATTTTATTGACTGAGGGGTATTCTGTTTTTGAGGCCGATAATGGAGCGGATGCGCTCAATATTCTTGAGCAAGATGATATTGATCTGATGCTGCTTGATATTATGATGCCAGGGATGAGCGGGATTGAAGTTTTACGCGATGTTGAATTTATTTCTCCGGAAACAAAAGTCATAATGCTGACCGGAAACGCCTCATTGGAAACGGCCGTCAGTGCATTGCGCCATTCAGCTTATGACTATATTAGCAAACCTCAGGGAGCGCAAGAAATTCTCAGCCGGGTAGCTAATGGTTTGGCTCGCCGGGACGAAGAAAAGCACAAACGTATCTTGATTTCCCAAATCGAAGATTCAATTGAGCAATTGAAAAAAGCCGAAGGCATGACCGAAACTGTAAAACACAAGCGGAAAGTGGTGCCGATGCCAGACGGAGTGATGCTGGACCTTGCCCGCCGTGAAATTTGGCGCGGCAACAACAAAGAGCGCCTTACTCCCACCGAAGGGAAACTTTTAGAGGTATTCGTGACCAGTTGGGGTCGTGTATTATCTCACGGCGAATTGGTATTTCTGGTACAGGGATATGAAGTTGCTGAGTGGGAGGCTCCTGAGGTTCTGCGCCCACTGATTAGCCGCCTGCGCCGAAAATTAGCAACCTTTCCCGATGGTGAAAAATGGATTGCCAGTGTTCGGGGTACCGGTTATATTTTTGATGCGGATCGACCGGTTTGATACGCTTTCCCCAGAGTTATTGCAGAGATGAATAATCAAAGTGCGTGGAAAATTCTCCACGCACTTTGATTTTAACTTCTTTTCCATGTTAAGTGATTGTTGGAAAGTAGCTTTAATATGGCTTCCGCCGCGCCGTAAGAAATT
>JACNJM010000012.1 GCA_014382605.1 Anaerolineae bacterium | reverse complement strand
CGGTTTCGGTTTCAAAGCCGGGGGTCAGCAAGGGGACGTTTTGCACAAAACGGCGGCTGAAGACGCGGTAGCCAGAGAGAATATCGCGGTAGCGCGTGCCAAACATAATATTAATGCTCCACACAATCAGGCGGTTGCCCAGGTGACGATGCCAGCGCATATTCTCGTCGGATGCTGTCGGCAGACGGTCGCCGACGACCATATCGACGTTGCCATTCAAGACAGGTTCCAGCAATTTGTGAACGTCTTCGGCGAAATAGGTATCATCACCATCCGCCATAACAATCGCATCGGCAACAATAATTTCAAAGGCTTTCTGGATTACATATCCTTTGCCTTGTTTACGGACCGAATGTACCGTTGCCCCCGCTTCTGCGGCCAGCCTGGCGCTGTCATCGCTGGAATTATTGTCAAAGACATGAATTTTAGCATCCGGCAGTTGAACACGGAAATCGGCGATGACCTGTTGAATGGTGATCGCTTCGTTATAGCAGGGGAGCACAATGGCAATGTGCGGGGTTTGGCTTTTAGTCATGGTATTAGACCCTAAGGGTTTTAATCACGGCCATAGTTTATCAGGCAATTTTTGTATTCACATACCATAATATTTGTTAATTTTCATAGGAAACCCTTAGGGTCTCCTACCGATCGAACCATTTTAACATCAAAGCGCGGTACGGAACCATCTCCATCTTGGTTTCAAAACGGCGGCGCAAAAAGTTCCACGCCTGACGGATGATCTTAAAGGGGTGGTAGCGCAATTTCCACAGCAGAAAAGCCCCGTACAGGCGCAAACGGAATTTACTCAAATCTGCGTAATCTTCGCGCCAGGTGGGGGTGAAGTTCATATCCGAGAGCGACTCGTAGCCACGGAATTCGTCGAAAATCGCCGAACCCGGCACGGGAGTTATGATAAAGAGTGCGATCTCGTCCACGCCTTTACGCGTCAGGTCACGCACTAAATCCCAGGTCATCTGCAAATCTTCGGCGGTTTCGCCGGGAAAGCCCAGCACAAAGCAGGCCTGCGAGCGGATGCCCACCTGATTCATACGCCGCACCAGCCGCACGGCATGTTCCAGATCGAAAGGTTTGCGCATCAACTTGAGCACGCGCGGCGAACCGGTCTCCGGCGAGATCGAAATATAGCGGCAGCCAGCCCGGGCCATCAGGTCAAGCGTCTCTTCGCTGCGGATCGTTTCGACCTTCGTCCCGGCGACGATCTTCCAGGTAATTTTCAGGCCGCGGCGAATAATTTCAGCACAAATTTCCCGAATGCGGGCATCCGAAATCGTGGGGTCCACATCTTCAATATGAAATTCGCGCACGCCAAATATATTAACGTAGTATTCCATCTCATCCACAACATTGACCGCCGAGCGCGCCCGCCATTTTTGTCCATTCGTAGCCGGAACAACACAAAAACGACAGGGATACGGGCAGCCGCGTGAAGTTAGCAAAGGCAAATAGCGATTATCGTGCTGCGGGCCGTGGGCGAAACGCAAATTCCAATAATTTTCAAGGGGGAATAAATCCCACGCCGGAATGGGCAAAGAATCCAAATCCTGAATAAATTCTTTCGGGGGATTGAAAAAGGACGCGCTTCCCAAGCCCGCGAGTTGATTCAGTTCATCAGGTGGATTCTGCCCCCCCAAGTGACGCGCCAAAATGGGGGCTTGGCGTTCAGCTTCGCCCGTGAGAACATAATCCGCCCCGGTATCGAAGAAAACGCTGCGCACATGCTCCAGCGCGTAGGCCGTGACGGCCTGCGTATTTTCAAGAATCACGACGGGCAAATCTGGGCGTTGACGTTTGATCGCCCGCAGAATATTTTCGTTGGCAATATGGTTGGTCAGATTAATGGCAAAAAGAAAGACCAACCCGGCATCGTTGGGGATACGCGCCAGAACTTCGTCGTCGTGCAAACCCATCAGCGTAAACTTTTCGCTGCGACGCGCCTGACGCGGTTTCTCGGCGAAAGCGTCAATCACCTGCACGGGCAGGCCCGCTGCGCGCAACGCGGCGGCGGTGTAGGCCAGGCCAATGGGCATGTAAATGATCCCCGTAGTGAAGGGGTCATTGCGCTGCACGACAAGGTTAGGGTTGATGAGAATGATCGGTTTCATAAAAGTTTAACAAATTGGTCCAATCTTTAGGATTGAACTAATTTAAGGCATTCCAGCACACGACAACTCAGACGACGAGCGCAGGGTAGTATACCCGCCTCCGTCGTGCAAGACAACCAGCCGAGCGGAGATATAATCAGGAGTACGGCAGCCCAGAACCAGAGCATCGGCGGCATGGGGGAAGTAGACCGGGGCTTCATCCAATGGGAGAACGATATTGGCGTGCGAGGCGGTAAGCAGCACGAACCCCAAACGACGATACTCGCGCGGCGAGAAGGCGGCCCACTCGTTGCCAGGTTCACCTTCATTGGGGAGGTAAAAGCGCGGGTAGAGAATGCGCCCTTCGAGCAACACGGAGCGCTCATCGGCAAGCAGGGCTTCCACCGAGGGGAGAATCGGCTCGATTTCGGGGATCAACTCGAAAGTCGTGCGAATATCCGCCGGGAAAGGGGAAGCAAGCCGAGGGATGAAGGCCTCCAGCATTAGGGGAGTGAATCCCAGAGCCAGAAAAATCAATCCAAGAAAAAAGGTTGAAGGTTGAAGGGTAAAGGTTGAAATGCGCCGGAGGTTCGACGTCGGACGTCTGACAAATTCGCTGGGGTTGCGCTGAATATAGAACCTTAGCCAAACGGCACTCTGCCCCAGACCAATCGAGAGATACAGCAGCAGCACCCAGTCGGCGGGGAGCAGGAGCCGCCAGCCGGAGTAGCGGCCCACGGCGGTGCTAGAAATATAAACCAGCGCCA
>JACNJM010000126.1:2663-14847 GCA_014382605.1 Anaerolineae bacterium | reverse complement strand
TCACCGGCCAGGATCGCAATCGTGTCTATCAGGCCGATGAAATCTTGCATGCAATCGATTCGCCAATAGAATAGAACACGAGGAAATACATGGCCGTTTGGTTCACTGCCGATACCCATTTCGGGCACGCCAATGTCATTCGATATTGTGAGCGTCCCTTTTCATCCTTGCAGGAGATGGACGACACCCTCATCAGGAACTGGAATCAGGTCGTTCATCCGGAGGATACGGTCTACCACTTGGGAGATTTCACTCTGGCGGGGACGGAAGAAGCACACCATTACTTTTCACAACTCAACGGGACAATTTCTATTATCCCAGGCGGGCACGACAAACGCTGGCTGCATAAATGGGAATACGTACCAGGTTTAGACCAATCAGTTGCAATCTTGCCACCGTTGCACACGATCAGGCTGTCGATATCTGGTCTGGAACAACCTCAACTGATCGTTTTGTGCCACTATTCGATGCGCGTCTGGGATCGTTCGCATTACGGAAGTTGGCATCTCTACGGCCACTCGCATGGCAACCTACCTCCCTTGAAGAACAGCCTGGACGTGGGCGTGGATTGTTGGGATTATAGGCCGGTATCCGCCCAAATAATTTCTCAGACAATCCGTGGGCAGGAAATGTAACGCGCGACTAAAGTTTTTTGAGCCGTGCTTTCTGAAATTCGCGGATTTCTTTTTCCAGGGGATGGCCATACGGAATCTTCAAATGGGTGAGCGAGATCACTACGGCTTCTTTACTGTCTTTGGGCGATATGCCGCAGACGATGCCGCCCTCATCACCGCTGTAGAAAACTTTGGAGATCGAAACCTGACGATGGGGTGGGATGAAGGCTCCCTGGTCGCGCAGATAGTTAGCCGTAGACCGCCGCACTTCTGCCGTAATCGGCAAATGCGCTTCCATTTTGGAGAGCAAGGCTTCCGCCTGTTTGGGGTCATCAATTGTTGGAGCGGGGAGTTCGGGCGATTTTATATTCGCCGAAAGCGATGCAGGCTGCCAGCCGGTGGATTTTGCAGGAGATGGCGCTTCTCTTGGAGCAGACGGCTGATCGTCTGGATACCAACCAGCGGGCGCATAATTGAGCTTCAAAACTTCCCTGAAATCGTGTAAATGCTCGGGTAGTTGGCCCACTGGGATGGGTTCTTTTTGCTGCTTGCGCCAGGTATCTTTATCCACTGTTCCCAAAACAAGGTAATCGTTCCCCATAACTTCGGGGGCGCGCTGCTGAAAAGTGAGTACCAGCAAGTGTTCTAGTTCATTCTGATGGGCAATCAGTAGATCGCAATCGGGGCAATAGCGGCAGTGTTTGTTGAGCATAACCGGTTGGATGGGATCAACATGCACGACCAGGGGTACTTTACGCAGCAAGGTGCGCTGACCACATTCGGGGCAGGTCGAAAAGCGCACATCATCAAAAGGATTCAGGATGAAGCGATATAGTGGAGGCTGTTTTCCAAGTTGAGTCATGTGTTTGGGATCAAATCCTCCAGTGTAGCAATAATTTCTTCGACCATATCCCCAAATATCATCAGCCCATCCATCCGGCATCTTTGCGCAATTTTACAGAATCGCTATTTCTCCGTTCCGATCTGTTTGATGAGTCCATCTAATACTGCGCCAACAACCCATCGAGGGTCATGTTCTCATTGATGGTATCGTGCGGGATCAGGGTGTATTGCCAGGGTTTGCCACTATGGGTAAGGGCGTGTTGGCTGGCGTGTTGACACCAGGTTTGGGCCGCTTCACGTTTAGCCAGCACGATTTCATCTTCCATTTCACTCTGGCGTTTGGGTTCCAGAAGATAAATTTTCTCCCCGGTCTCAGCCACAAAGTCGGGCAGGTATTCTTTTTGCTCGATGCCTTCCTGATAGTAAATCTGGAATTGGCCCAAAGCGGGCTTAAACCACTTCTGAGATTCGCGATCTAAAATGATAGCGAGTTTGCGCTCGGCATCCGACTGAAATTTTTGCACCGGGTACAGGCAGCGGTGCAGCGCACGGTATGGATGTGATGGCAATGGCAGTACCAGTACAGCCGATTTCTTATGTGCTTCCGGCACCTTCAGTTGCCAATCTGCAACAGACGAATACGGTTATAATCAACTATACTTACGATGCGCTAAGCCGCCTGACCACCGCCGATTACGATAGCGGCGACTATTTCCACTACACCTACGACGCCGTGGGCAATCGTTTGACGCAAGACACCCTGGCTGGCACGAACACCTACACCTACGATATTGCCAATCGCCTGACCAGCGTGGACGGCGTTCCCTACACCCTTGACCTGAATATGGGACTGACCCAGGTGCTGAATGATGGGACAAATGCGTACCTGTATGGTGTGGGACGTATCTCTCAGCACAACTTGGCCCCCGATACCAACTCGCCGGAATATTTCCTGGGCGATGCGTTGGGTTCTGTGCGACAATTGGTTGATCCTGCGGGTGTGGTGACGCTCTCGCAGAGTTATGCCCCCTATGGTGATACGCTTAATAGTGTTGGTGTCAGCTCAAGCGTTTACCAGTTCACCGGTGAGGCGAAAGACAGTTACATTAACCACCTCACATACCTCAGGGCTAGGTATCTGGACAGCAGCACGGGAAGATTTACACAGAGAGACCCATCAGGTTTAGAAGCTAATCTATATTTATACGCGAAAGCAAATCCAATAACAAGATTGGACCCAACCGGATTGTTCAGTAAAGAGCAAATAGCTTCAAGTATGGGAGTGGGTAATGCTCCCTTTGAAACACTTATGCATGCACTTGCTCTAACTATGCCTGCGCCAATGCTACCAGATGATGATAAATGGGGATTCTTTTCAGCTTTACTTGACGCTGAGGATGGAGATTTTTTGCACGTGGGAAGCGCTATACTCATAACTTCTCACCCATATATTCAGTCCAAAGGAGCTTATCTATTGTGGCAACAAGATTGCGATCAAATTATGGTGGGGAGTCGACCACTTCGAGATTTCTTTGATTATGTATTATTGCAGCCAACAGTAGGAGAGTTACCAGCACAATATTGGCGGGATACTTCTCCACACTATTATGTGCTTCAAGGTTCAAATAAATACGGATTTTACGTTGATGGATCAGATAAAACTGACCTTCCTGATTTTCATTCAGTTGATATTTCGATTTCGGGTGGCCCCTTTGGTTTTGGAGTGAGCTATATAGTGGATCGTTTTGGTAACAATTACATTTCTTCCGATTTTAACATTGACATTCCGAACATCTTGGATTTACTTAAAAATATTCACAACTTTAAATTGGGGGGTGGAGGTTCTTATTCTGAGGGCTATGTATGTCCAGATGGATCTTATTCTTCTGACTGTGTCTATCGAACTCCATCTCTGAATAATGGTAATCCCATTACAAGAATTATCGAAGGAAATTGCACAAGTTCAGGCGCGATATATGGAATAGGATCCCGTATGGTTTCATGCACATCGGGAAGCAGAGGTATTATCTATTCATGGGGACCAACAATTGGTGTTGGCGTTGGTTATGGCAATGCTGCATCAATCTCCCATAATTCGTCAATGGGATGGAATTGGGCAATCGAGGATCGTTTAAATGGAGTGAACTATTACGAACTAATAATGAAATCGAAGACAGGAGATTGAAATATATAATGTGAGGCAGCAAAAATGAAATTATTTTTTAGATCACTAATCATTAGCCTTGTAGTAATTAGTATATTGACAGGAATAGTGCTTAGAACATATTTTTGGAGAATTGGTGGACCTGATTGGGCGTATTGGGTAGGAGAGTTTTTAAAGATATTTCAGTTTATTATTTTGGGACTTGTCTTCTCAATTGGAATGGCACTATCATCAGATTTCATTCGAAAACTTTATTTTCTGAGAAGAAGTTTTCCCAAATATATTGTTAGTATACATCGGCTACTATGGTTTCTTATAGGTGTAATCTTACTATGTGCTGGAATATTGTCTCTAAGATTCACAATTCAAGAAATAATTTCTAATTGTCCCGCACCTGGGTGTTAGTAATTATTTGGTCTTATCTTGTATCACCACCCCTTGGCGTACAGTACACCTAGCTGACCACGCCTACGATGACAATGACCCTGACCGCGACATCAACACCGGAAACTTTGACAGCTGCTGCAATGGCTACATAGCCGGAGTTTCCCATCAGCACGTCATCAGGTTCGCCGATACCGCCTACTTGATTTGAACACAGATTTGTCCCTAATTTAGTTGACGGGACAAATAGTAATAATTACAGGTTTAGCCGTTGGTGATCTCATTTGACATATGAAGATGGCAACCGTGAGCTTAGCTCTGCTCGCCTTCCGTTTGGGGGGCTGCAGCGATCCTGAATTATTACCTATGCAAGAAAACCCGGAACCATGCTAATTTTTCTGGCGAATTCGTTGAACAGATTGTTAAATTGAAAGACGAGCGAACCGGTCACCCAGCTCTGCTCGCCTTCTGTTGGGGGGTGCTGAATTGATCCTGAATAGTAGCCTTTGCAGGAAAACTCGAAACCCTGCCGCTAATTGGAACCTTACCACTTTCGAATAGATTTTCCCCGCGTTCAACCGACCATTTTCAAGAGAAAATGGCTGCACTGAACATTTCTGTTATCACTGGCCTGACGGTGAAGTCAGGATTTGACTCTAATCACCAACTACGGGAAGCGTAACCGTCCTGCCGTTCATGCGGAAGGTTTGCAGTGGGAGTTTCAAACGCTCCAACTGCTGGCTGACATATTCGGGCGCGCTTTGTCCGTTGCGGCGCTGTTCTTTAAGGGCATAGGCGTGCAGCATCAGCTTGGTGGCAACTCTGTCGGGATTGGCGCGGCGGTCGGCTTCGCCTTTTGTGAGAACATGCCAAACTACCACCAACAATTTTCTGGCGATGGCAATTACGGCTTTCTGATAGATCAGCCTTTTTCGCAAGCGATCCATTTCGGCCTGCCACGCAGGATCATGTTGGGAAGCGATCCGTGCGGCCTGCACCATCGCGTTGCGCAAATCACGGCGACCGGATTTGGTAATGCCACCCGTCTTGCGGGTCAGCCCGCTGTCATGCACTCGTGCCCCCAATCCCGCATAGCCTACCAAATGCTTGGCCGTTGGAAAACGCGTAATATCCCCAACAGCAGCCAGAACGGTCATGGCAACCACAATACCAAAACCCGGCAACTGGATTAAAAGCGGAACCCGATCATCTTCGGATGCCAAATCAATGAGATTATCCTGAATTTTGGTGAGTTGTGACTGGGCGAAATCCAGCGTGTCCAGGTTCGATTGCACCCGAAACTGCTCCATCTTTGAAAGTGGCAGATCAAGCCACCAATCCAGTTTGTCGTCCGTGAAGGTTTCACCCTCGGGCGGCATGATACGATTGCGATGCAAAATGGCTTGCAGCCGGTTCTTGGCTTGCGTGGACAGGCTAACCATCCGCTTGCGGTAGGCGACCAGGGCACGCAGCTCCCGCACTTCAACCGGCGGAACCCAGATGCCCGGCAGCAAACCGGCAGCGTGTAACTAACTGTGCCAGCGTTTCAGCAGCTTTGCGGTCTGTTTTGACCTGAGCACGCGTAATCAAGGCTACATAGGGCGGATGCACCAGGGTCACAGAATGCACATGCGGAGCGATGGCATCATGCAGTTCGTATGAGTTGGTACTCATCTCGATCACCACGGCATCATCGGGTTTCAGGTGTTTGTCTACCCAATCTTCCAGCGATGTCAAAGATATGCGGTGCGGACCAAAGACTTTCTCAAGCTCTGCGTTCACCCCAATCGCCACCAGATAGTATTTGTGCGCATCCAGACCAATGAAGCGAGTAGCGACTTCTGAAGACATAAACGGCCTCCTTTTTCAGCCGCCTGGCTTCTCCCCGCCAGGCAATGGGGCCGGGCGCATCTGTTTTTAGGGATGGTTTTTCACACACAGATTCGAGCTGACAGAAGATCGTGCACTATTCTGTTTCTCAGTTTAGTGGATTCGATTGGGCAATCAAACAAGTTAACGGACTTTTTGGAGTGCAAAGGATCAGTTGAGTGATGGGCTTCCCATAATGTAACTCGATTGTCCCTACGTAGAACTACCCGGTATGACTACGTTCCAATCGCTAAACGACTATACGTAGTATATACCCAGATGCGCCGGGCTGCAGCACTGCAACGTCTCGCGAGTGCTAATCGTATACTAACAAGTTATTTTGCAGCGGGAAAACGAAGAATCACACGAAGCTATGTTACACTTCCGGCAGCGCAAGATATAGGAGTTTCGTATGACAACCCTGACTATTTCTCAAAAGGGCCGGGTGGTGATCCCTGCCGGATTACGCAGAAAATATCAGCTCACCCCCGGCACCGAAGTTCAAATCGTGGACTACGGCGGCGTGTTATCCATTGTGCGCATATTCGATGATCCCATTCAGACGGGCGCCGGTTTGTTCAACGGCCCCGATTCGCTGACGGAAGCCATCGTTGAAGAACATCGCCAGGAGCGCGAGCGTGAAGCCTGACGGTGTGTTCATTCTGGACAGTTACGACCCGATGGTCTATTTAAGCGCTAAATCGGTCTGCGAACGCATCTAGGCCAATTACGCTCTTTCCTACGCCGATGCTTTTATTGTTGCCCTTGCCCAGGAAGAAAATGGTATCATCCTGACCGGCGATCCCGAATTCCAATCCGTAACCGAAATTGTCCATATTGAATGGCTGAACCCATAACGCCAATTTGGGGGCACAATGTCCACCGACTACCTGAAGCTGCTTGAGCGGCTCAAATCCTTCATCAACCGCGAATACGCAACCCAACGCCTACAACTCGAAAAACAGTGGTCATTACCGCTGGCTCAACGCATCCAGCAGGGCTATGCCATCGAAGGTCTGCACGTTGCCGGGATGAAAGGCGAAGCGCTGAAATTGGAGTGCCGCATCAACGACTCGCGTTTTCGCGATGGCGACCTGCTGGTGCTGCACCGCGGCAATCCCCGCGGGCCAGAGACCATCCAGTGCTTTCTGGATTATGATGACGAAACCCGCCTGGATGTGATCGTCACGGACGGCAAACCTTTTTTGCTGCAAAAATATCCCGGCGGCTGGATAGCCGATGAGAGCATGTTGGATTTAAGCAGCATGTTCCTGGATACCCTCGATCAGGTCAGTGACACGGTTCGCGGACGGGAGTTCATCTTACCGCTGATCAGTGGCGACCTGGCCCCTACGATTGATTACGCTCGCTACGAGCGCGCCTGGGAAGCCGCCCACGAAGAGGGTCTCAACGATACGCAATGCGAAGCCCTGGCCAACGCCTACGCCACCGACCTGACCTATCTCATCCAGGGGCCACCGGGAACTGGCAAAACCCTGGCGCTGGCACAACTGGCGCGGCTGCTGGTGGCCGATGGCTACCGGGTACTGGTCACGGCCCTGACCCACCGGGCGATCAACAACGCCCTCAATAAAATCTACCGTCTCGATCCGGCGCTGCCGCTCTGTAAAATAGGGCAGCATGGCGCGGCGCGTGATCTGCTCTTGCCTAATTATCATTATTTCGCCGAGGCCGATTTTGCCTATTCGGAACACGGCTATATCGTCGGGGCAACGCCCTTCGCCACGCGCTCGCAGCGCCTTGCCAATGTGGAGTTCGATGTGGTCATCTTCGACGAAGCCTCCCAAATCACCTTGCCCCTGGCGATGATGGGCATGTTGGCCGGGGAGCGTTATATCTTCATCGGCGACGACCGCCAGCTCCCCCCGGTGGTCTCATCGGGAGCAACCGAGATCGGCAAAACTTCCATCTTTGGCTATTTGAATGGCCGCGGCTATGAAACCATGCTGGATGTCACCTACCGTTTGAACGACAAGCTCAACGACTGGCCCAGCCGGACGTTCTACGAGAACCGGCTGCAACCTGCCCCCGAGGTGAGGGCGCGGCGGCTGGAACTCAGTGGTGATTCCGATTCCTGGGGCTTTGCCCTCTCCCCGGAATATCCCGCGGTTTTCCTTGACCTGGGGCATAAAAATGCCTCGGTACGCAGCCGTGCGGAGGCCGAAGTTGTCGTTGAACTCGTCCAAAGCCTGATACGCGCCAAAATTCACCCCTTACAAATTGGCGTGATCGCCCCCTACCGGGCGCAGGGACGTCTGATCCGACGCTTGCTGCGGCGGGTGATGCCCTCCGAAGAAACCCTCAGGGAACTGGTTGTGGACACCGTCGAGCGCATGCAAGGCCAGGAGCGTGAGGTCATAATCGTCTCGATGACCACTTCCAATCCGGTTTTTGCCGGGCGGATGGCGAATTTCTACTTCCAACCAGAACGCCTGAATGTCTCCATCACGCGCCCGCGCACCAAGCTAATTTTGGTAGGCAGCAGCCAGGTTTTGCGGGCACAGCCCGAAGACCCGGACGATAGCGTCTGGGTGGATTTACTGCGCGATTTGCTGGCTCACTGCACGACTTTCGATCTTTCGCAAGGGAAGCGCTACTGATGGCGACGATTTTTCCGGCCAACCCGGTGGGGGTGTTACCGCCCGAAGTCCTAAAAACCTTCCGGGCGCTGAAGGCCTTGCCCGAGGCCTATTTTGTCTGGCACCATTTGGCCCCGTGGACGCCGGAAGCGCCCGATTTTCTGATCCGCACCCCGGGGGGAGCGGCACTGCTAATTAAGGTCAGTTCGGCCAGTACGCAGGAGGCCCGTCCGGCGGCTCAATTGCTGCTGCTGGAAAGCGACCAACCGGAACTGGGCGCCGCCGAGGCGCGCGTCTTGGGCAATTTTCTCTCCGAGTTCAGGCAAACCTTCGGGCAGGCCTCCCAGCCTTGCATCCAGACCGCGGTGGTCTTCCCCAATATCGAGCAGAAACCACTCCAGGCGGCGCGCCCGTCCTCCAGCGACGCCTCTATCCAATGGTTGGGAAAAGATTCCCCAACCGATTTTTCATCAGGCAAGCCGCTCACCGAAACCCAGTGGGAGCAGCTTCGGCGAGCCTTCACCCCGGAGGTCATCGTCCCGGCGGCGCTGACCGTGCGCAAAGCGCCAAACCGCCATCTGGAGGCTGAGCTAACAGAGTTTTTGCTGGATTATGACCAGGAAACTGCCTTGAAAACTGACCTGGCCCTGGGCGAAAATGGTGAACCGCTGGCGGGTAATTTTCGCCTGAATCTGGTCAACGGGGTGACGGGCAGCGGAAAATCGCTGATTTTGCTGTATCGTCTGCGCCTGCTCAACGAACTGTATCCCGGCAAATCATTTTTGGTGCTGACCCACAATCGCGCCCTGATTCGGGATTTGGAGTCGCGCTACTATCGCTTAACTGGACAAGAGCCAGAGAATATCGATTGGTATACTTTTAGCCGCTGGTGCCGCGCCTACTGGCCGCCCGACGAAGTGTGGCATGACCCAATTGGGGAAGAGCAACGCAACAACCTGCTACGCCAGACGAAAGCGCAAATGCCGCTCAAAAACCGCCTGACCACCGGGATGCTGCGCAACGAGGTGGATTGGGTAAAAGATAATGCCATCACCAACCGCGGCGGCTATTTAGCCGCCGACCGGCGCGGGCGCGGCTTTGGCTTGAGCCAGGAGCAGCGCGGTCAGGTTTTTACAGCCATTCACCAGTATCAAAACCAACTTCGCCCCGGCATGGATTGGTATGATGTGCCGCTCAAAATGTGGAAATTCATCGAGGATGGGCGCGTGACGCCCCGGGTGTATGACGTGGTTTTGGTGGATGAGGCACAGTTCTTCGCCCCGGTGTGGTTCGAAATTGTCCAAAGGCTGGTCAAACCCCAAACAGGGCACCTGTTTATGGCGGCGGACCCCACGCAGGGATTCTTGCGCCAGGGGGTTTCTTGGAAATCGTTGGGGCTGGAAGTGCGCGGGCGCTCGTATCATCTCAAACAGAGTTACCGCACCTCCCGTCAAATATTAGATTTCGCGGCGCGCTTTTATCAGATACGCGTCCCCGAAGATGCTGAAAGGGCCGATATTCTCGCCCCGGATTTGCGCCACATGCCCGCAGGCGCGCCGCCACAGATCATCTCGCTGACCAGCCCGCAGGATGAAATTGCCCGTATCGCCCATGAAGTCACTGCTCTGGTGCAGCATGGGGCGCGGCGAGCGGATATTCTGGTATTGCACGCCGATGCGATGGCTGCCGAACAGTTAATTACAGCCATCGAGCGCAAGCTGGGCCGCGGCGCAGCGCTGGATCCGAAAGATTCGCACCCGGGTAATTATGTGCGCGTGACGACTATCAACGCCGGAACCGGGCTGGAAGCGGCCATCGTTTTTCTGGCAGGGTTGAATCAGCTTTTTGAGGAGGAAGACAGCCTGCGCTTCTCGGAAGATGACAGTACTCAACTGGTTTTGAATAACACCCGCAAAATCTATATGGCTGCCACGCGCGCCGGGCAGCGTTTAGTGATGACGTCTGTCGGACCAGTGCCAGAGATTTTGATGCGCATGGCAGGTGAAGGGGTTTGTGATATAGCTGGGCGGATAAGTTAAGCCTTCTGCTGAAAACTATCCTTGTCAATCTGATATTTATATTGGATAATATACAAGATATGTATATTATCCAATATAAATTATGAGTGATTCAATTCTTTCTTCCTTCGAAAATTTGCCCTATTTCACCATCGCCGGATTTCGACAAATGGCAGGGGATTCGATTTCCAGCGATCATTCCGCTCGGGTGGCGCTCGCGCGCCGGGTGAAAGCCGGTCATATCCTTCGCCTGAAAAATGGCGTTTATATGCACCACCGCTTCTATGAGCGGCACCGGCAAGATGCCGCTTTTTCAGCCATCATCAGCGCCATCTTGTTACCACAGTCGTATCTTTCTTTGGAGTATGTCTTACAGCAAAACGGTATCCTGACGGAAATCACCTACCCGATCACTGCCATCACCACTAAAAATACGCACGTCATTGACAATGCAGCAGGAGATTTTGTATACCGCCACATCCGGCCTGAGCTTTATCGAGGCTTTCACATCGCAGAGGCCTATGGCATCCCCTATGCGCAAGCTACCCTGGCAAAAGCGCTGTTTGATTATCTGTACCTGCGCCCCCTGGGTACCCGCGCGTCCCCAACCAGCCTGAGTCTGGCCGGTGAACTGCGCCTGAATTTGGATGATTTCACGTCCCAAGAGTGTGATGAATTCGCTGGATATGTAGCTATCAGTGGCAAACCCAAAATGCGCAACATCCTTACCAACCTGGAGAAATATGTATGGCGACCTTGATCCAAACCATGCAAAACGTACTGGATAGTAAAGACCCGCTTCTGGCTGTTGAAACCAAACGCATCATTCTCAAAGAAGTGCTTCAAGCGCATGTACTGAATTTTCTGTACAATCACACCAGTTATCGCAACTTAAATTTCTACGGCGGAACCTGCCTGCATGTCATCTATGAACTCAATCGTCTTTCCGAAGACCTGGACTTTGATAACCAGACCGGGCTGGAACTGAGCTATCTTCACGTAGATTTATTGGCTCATTTTCAACAAACGCTTGGTTACACAGATGTTTTTGCAAAGCAACAGGAGGGTGCTGGTGGCGTCCTGCGTATCACGCTCAAATTCCCGCTGCTCTATGAGTTAGGGCTTTCTCCGCATGCCAGTGAAGCCTTACATCTCAAAGTAGAAATTAGCCATCACGATCAGGTATGTGTTGTTCGACGTACGCCAGTTCTGGTATATGGGCGCAGCCTGGTCGCGACTCATTTTTCGTTGGAAACTATGATGGCGGGTAAAATGTTGGCTTGCCTGGAACGCTCCTTTGAGAGCGGAAAAAGCGGAGCTACTGTCAAGGGACGTGATTTTTACGATCTGCTGTGGTTTATGCAGAAACGCATCCATCCGCTCGAAGAGAAATTAGCCCGCGACGGGCAAGAAGCCTACACCCTTCACAGCGCGATGCTGGCGTTACAGAAAAAGATCGGCCGCATCCAAAAGCGTGACCTGGCCGTAGATTTGCTGCCCATGTTTGAGTCCCGCAATTTCATCGAAGCCTGGCTGGATGTGTTCCACGAAAACTTCAACACGCTGATGCAAGCTTACCTGGCTGAATAAATCCTGCATGTAACCTGTCTTGTATGAACATACAATAGGGCTTCAGACTGACGTAATGCAGCCTGATCGGTTCTGTGGGGGAACATCTCTGCATAGACGGTA
>JACNJM010000126.1:0-2160 GCA_014382605.1 Anaerolineae bacterium | reverse complement strand
ATTTTTGGCTTAGCCGCGCTAATTGTGTGGAGCCTATCAATACAGTGGAGTAAAAAACTGCCTGCCCGATGCCAATTTGTTGATCTGTTAAATTTAAGCCACGCACAAAGTAAATTGGAAAGATGGGGAGGGCCAGGTATTGCCCAAGATGGAAAACGAGCAGGACCAGTAATATCCGAGAGAAAGATGATCGCAGGATATCTGTGCGTAATAGTTTTTTCCAATTGTTTCGTACAAGAAGCCTAAGCCCAATATTGGGACGGTGGCTATCGCCTAGCGTGCGAATAAAACCCGGCCCTGCTCGGTCGCCGATGCGTGATGATGGGCGGGGCGCGCCGGGCGTCAGGACAGAATGAACATGATAAAGATGGTAACTGCTCATGATTGCGCCGATAAACCCCAGTCCGAAAACGATCTGGTATCCGGCTGGAAACGTGACATGATCGAGTAACCAGCCTGATGCAAGCGATGTTAGCACAAACGTGATCGAGAGCATCACGTTGCGGATTCCAGCGACATAGGCCCGCCAGTTGGACGGAACAGCTTCCGCAAATAAGGCGTTGAAGCCGACTGCCAGCGCCGTTCCGGGAATGCCCATCAGTAGCGTTAATCCGATCAAGCTCCAGATTTGTTGGTCGTTGTTCATCAGCCAGGGGAGCGGGATCCATAACAAGTACCCAAGGCGATAAAAAACGGAAGTCCAGAAAACAGCTTTGTCGATGGGTGCTCGTTGCAAAAATTGGCTGGCTGGAATCGCGAGGGCTAAACTCGTCACGGCTGGCACAGCGCCCAGTAAACCGATCTGAAAAGCGCTTGCGCCCAAGCGGGTGGCATAAACGGAAAGGAAAGAGATGGAGCTGCCACTTAAGATGCCAAACCAGCCAATATCGAGGAATAAATGGCGGAAGTTGGCGCGATACTCAAATGGAATCGGTTCTGGCGGAGAAAATAGTGAGCGTAGGGCAAACATGGACAGTATGTTGTTTGGAAGCAGTAAAAGGTTTTCTACAGTGTATATCAAAACGAAGCTGGTATTGTACTGCGTTCTTATCATTTCAAATAGAACCAGAAACGCCGTGTGAGTTTTTCACTCAATAGCCCTAATTTCTGGCGTCACAACGCCTATTGAAAAAAGAAACGGGAAATACACCCCAATCAATTTGTTTATAGAAACCATCGCACAATTGCGCTTACCCGCCGCTTGCCCGGTGGTTGGTTTTGTTATACACTCATAACAATCATCAGCGCCTTGTGGGAATGGACACTATGAAACCTTCTGAAATTCAAGCCAAAATAGAAACCCTTCAGCAGCAGTTGGATGTTTTGAAAAGCGGGGACGCGCAGGAAATTGTACTCCAGACTTTGCTGGAAAAGATTGCCGACTTGCAAACCCAACTGACAGCGTTAGGCGACCGCAGCATGGCGATTGGTGGCGATGTTGACCACAGTATTCTCAATACTGGTGATGACAACACCATCGTCCGGGCGGAGAACTACATTGAAAAGCAAATCGTGGGTGGCGAAGAACCCGGCGACCCCGCAGCCCTGCGCACGGCCTATCTCAACCGCATCCTGGAGAGCACCAGCCAGCTCTCACTGACCGGCATTGACCGCAAAGCGGCCAGTGAAGCTGAAGCGCGCCTGAGCCTGAGCGCCGTCTACACCGCCCTGTTGACTCTGAGTCCGGCATCAATTGAGCATTTGACGCGCGAAGAATATCGAGAACAGGGAGATCGCTTTCTATCCGCTTTAGAGCAGTTGAACCAACACCATCGGTTGGTGCTGCTGGGCGACCCCGGCAGCGGCAAGAGCACCTTTGTCAATTTTGCCGCCCTATGTTTGGCCGGGGAGAATCTGGGGCATTCGACCGTCAATTTGAACTTGCTGACCACGCCGCTGCCCCCGGACGAAAATCAACGCCGAGAGAAAGATGAAGAGCCACAGCCCCAACCCTGGGATCATGGCGCGCTGCTGCCGGTGCGGGTAATTTTGCGCGATTTCGCCGCTCGCGGCTTACCGCCGGTAGGGGAAACGGCTACGGCCAAACATCTCTGGGATTTTATTGCCACCGAATTGGCCGCCGCCAATCTGGAAAGTTATGAAAAACACCTGGTGAAGGAACTGCTCAAAACCGGCGGCCTGCTCCTGCTGGATGGTCTG
>JACNJM010000131.1 GCA_014382605.1 Anaerolineae bacterium | reverse complement strand
TAAAGGGACTGATTTCTCCCTGGGCTAATAGTGATTTAGTGAGTTTGCCAGCCTTGACGCGCTCCCGCTGCTGGAAAGCATGGAAGTTAGTAATCACAATCTTGGTCTGATGCAAATCATTGATCAAATCCGGCGGCACCAGATCCATCCGTTTATAGTAATTATCCGGGTCGCTGGGCAATAAAACCCGCAGCCTGTCTCGGATGGTAATCCCAGGAGTAACGATCAGAAAAGCATCGGAGAAACGCACATCCTGGCGATTGTTGATCTTGTTGAGCGTATGCCAGGCGATCAGCATTCCCATAACTACGGTTTTGCCACTGCCCGTTGCCATTTTAAACGCAATCCGGTACAGTTCCGGATTGGCGTCTTCGTTGCTTCGCCGCAAATGATCGGTGATCCAGCCATCCCCATACTTATGTGCTACTTCCGTGATATAGATGATTGTTTCCAGGGCTTCCAGTTGGCAGAAGAACAAGCGTCGCTCACGCTCAGGGTTGCGCCAGTAATCCAACAAACGCCGAGTAGTACGGGTGACATCCTTGTATCCCCCGCGTCGCCATAGGTCGAGCCGCTCGCGCACCTGGTTGATAAACTTGTTTTCTTGCAGCCGGTCTGATGTCCACTCTTCGTGAATTTCCCCAAATCCAATTTGCTTTGATTTCTTTTTCTTTGGCTTTGCGATCGGAACAAAATAAGCACTTACGCGTCGTTCCAGGATGATCTCATTGGTGATTCCCTCTTCACTAAAGCGGAAGTGGCGTTTTGCTTCTTGATAGGGCGAATTGATAACGGGTGTTGAGATGATTTCTTTGTTCATACGCGAAGCTCAAGTGTGTACTTGCAGACTTACGGAGCAACTCCCGCGAATATATCTGATGTGCCCCATAAGCTGGATAATTCAACTGGAAAACGCTTGCTCAAACCGATAATGGCTCGTAACCCTGCTCCATTACGGTTTGGCGTTCATACCAAATCATTTTACCATCTTATTGTACACCATCATTTTCCCCCGTTATTTGGCTCAAAAGCGCCGAAAAATCATGCGATAAGCCCAAAGGATGACATACAATCGGTATTGTATGTCATCCTATCCATGCCTAAAATAGCGCCTTCGCCCAGGCCAGGGCCTGCGCGGCCATCTCGGCCAGTTGCGGCGCGGCGGCGGCAACAGTGGCGGCGTTGGCGATGAATTCGACCAGCCCGCCCAGGCGCTTCAGGATGATGGCTTTGTCCGGCTCCGATTTTTCGGCTTGTTCAACAACGGCTAATAAATCGGTTTTGATTTCCCACTCTTCGTCAGACGGCAACGCGGCCTGCGCCAGCACAGCCTGCATTTGCCCCAGCAGTTGACGGAATTCTTCGGGCGTTGGCGCTGGCCCGCTTTGGATTTGATTGCCATCCCCGGTGATGATGGTGCTGCTGCTCAGCGGGCCGTGAACGTGCACACTGCGGTCGGCGTAGTTCTGGATATTGGTCTGATCGCGGCCTACATACGTGCCAGCAAAATCCCCGTGGAAGACCGGCCCGGCAGCGGAAGCTTCAGCAGGCGATGGTTCGGGCGCGGGCGGCGGCTGGGGGCCTGCTTCGCCATCCCAGCCGGGGGCTTTGCCGCGGGCGCCCGCGGCGAGCCGTTTGAGCGCATCGTCATCCTCCAGGCTGCGAAACTCAACCCAGCTCAGGCGGCTGAGGAAGGCGGGCATTTCGCTTTTGACCGAGGGCGGCGCGCCGGGCAGCAGCACCGGGATGACGCGGCGGCGCGGATCCTGGGCGCGGGCATCCAGGGCGACGCGCATCTCTTCGTGATGCCAGGGGCTGATCCCGGCTGGCCCAATGAACACCGCCACAGCGCGCGATTTCTTCAGGGCTTGCTCCAATTCTTCTTGCCAGGGGTCTCCGGGCACAAGGTTCGAGCTATCGAGGAAGACTTTCAGATCAAATTCGTCCTCCAGGCGGGCAGCCAGATACTGCACCGCCGCTTTATCTTGACTGTTGTAAGAGAGAAACAGGTCGTATTCAAATGGGGTATTTTGCATTCACCGCGCTCCATTCAGCAATCAGAAAAGCAGAAATCAGAAGCCAGAAGTCAGAAGTCAGAACCGGCCAGGGACAGACTAACGCGAAACCCGATGAGGTTATTGAAGAAGGATGGCAGGAACCTGTTGCGGAACGCACAGCGGGCGTTCCTACTTGCATAGAGCCAGGAGCCGCCCCGCACCACGCGATACCCTTCGGCTGCCAAATCGTCCCGGCCATCAGATGCATAGGGATAAGGCCGATACTGACTGCGGGTCCATTCCCACACGCTGCCGCTAAGATCGTGCAGCCCGTGGGATGAGACGCCCTGCGGGTAGATGCCCACCGGCGAAGGGCGCAGCAGGCGGCCCTCGTAGGTGTTGGCGCTTTCGCTGGCAAAGCGCGGCCCCCAGGGGTATACCCGCCCTAACCCTAAGCCTGTCGAAGGGCCGCGGGCAGCGTATTCCCACTGCGCTTCACTGGGCAGGGTAACATGCAATTCGCCCTCCGCAATCCGCTGGAGCAGCCGTTGTTGAGCGGAGGAAAGATGGGTTATCTCTGACCGTTGACCGCCGACTGCGGCGATCTGCTCAGTCAGCCAGGCACAGTAGGCCAGGCTCTCATACCAGGTTACGCCAACCACCGGCTGGCCGGGGTTGTTGAAACGCTCGTCGTCCCAGAAGTTAGGCTGGCTGCGGTCGCGCTCGCCATAAAATTTTTCAACCAATTCCGACATTTGTGCCTCGTCCCAGCTTGCCAGCTTTTCCCAGGATTCTATCGTTTCAGGATTTACTCCCCTGCGGCGCATCCCATCCAAAAATTGCAGCGGGTTTTCTTGCAGCGCCCGCCAGGCCTGCATCAGATCCGATTGGGCTTTGTCCTCGGTATCTTCGCCGCGCTGCCAGGCTTTGGCCGCGGCCGTCGGAG
>JACNJM010000062.1 GCA_014382605.1 Anaerolineae bacterium | reverse complement strand
GCGCTGTGCGTGTGGTTCAGGCCGACTTCGGTGCCATAGTAGATTATCGGCGGGCCGGGCAGCTTCATCTGTGCAGCGGCGGCGCGCTTAAGGGCATCCTTGTCTCCTCCGGCAATCAACAAAAAGCGATCCATGTCGTGATTATCGAGAAATGTGGGCATCACGAAATCCGGCGGAAAGTAGGCGCTATGCCGCTCGATGAAGCGCGCCAAATGCTCTTCTTCCCACAGGCTGAAGCCATAGGCACGGCGCAGAGCGTCGGCGGCGAAAAAGTCGAGGCAGCCATCCAGCCGCCCGATATAATTTTGCTGCACCGCCGGGGAGTCAATAATCTCGCCAAAACAAAAGCAATCGGGCTTTTCAGCTTTGCAGGCCGTCCAAAAATCGACCCAGAAATTCGGCCCGGGGCCGAGGGCGTAATCCAGGCGGTAGCCATCCACATCGAACTCGCGCAGCCAGAAACAGGCGGCATCAATCATCCAGTCGCGGGCAGCCGGGTTTGCAAGATTGACCTGGGGCATCGATTTGACGCCAAAAAAGCCGCGATATCCGATTTCGGACTCGTCAAATATAAACCAACCCCTGTATGGGCTGCCTTTATCGTGGAGGGCCTCCTGAAAGATTGGATGCTGGTCGGAAATATGATTGCAGACAAAATCGAGCAGAACGCGAATGCCGCGCCCATGCGCGGCTGCGACCAATTCCCGCAGGGCATCATCCCCGCCGAGGCGCGGCTCTACTCGATTCAAATCGGTTGCATCGTACCCGTGGTGCGTGGGACTGGGAAAAATCGGGCTGAGCCAGATGCAATTGATTCCCAGTTCGGCGATATAGTCCAGTTTCTCAGCCACGCCCCACAGCGTGCCCCCGTAAAAGCCGAGCAGATCGACAGGCGTTTTCCAATTTTTCCCCTGCCCTGGATAGAAACGATCCACAAAAATCTGGTAGATGACCGCCTGGCGCGCCCAATCGGGCGGAGAGAGGCGATCCACGCTGTAGGCGAAGGTATCACCAACGCGCGCATCGCCCGGCCTGACATCGGGAAGCGGCTGGCCTTTGAAAAACGCACTGGCCGCCAATTCGATGGTTTTTTGCACTTCGGGCCAATCGGCGAAGGTTTCAGCGCCATCGCCTGCCCAGGCGCCAATTTTGTAGCGCACCAGCGTGCCTTCGGGCTGCGCCGGGAGGACCGCCCGCCATTCTTCCAGGTATCCCCAAACGAGGGTGTCCCAATGAGCGGCCTGCTTCTCGAAGAAAACCACCGCCCCGTTTTGGGTTATGCCTTTCGAGCCGGAGGGCTGACTGCCGTCCAGGGTGTAATAACAGGCCATCCATTCGGCATTCAGCCCGGGGCCAATGATGGCCGTCAGGGTGACGGGCTGGCCGGGGAGCGGGTCGCGCGGGTCAATCGCATGAGCATGTTGAACGCCCCGCCGCAAAGCCCGGTGGTGGATCAGTTTCAGCTCATCGGTTGCGAGCGTGCCAAACACAAAATCTTCCATAGCAAGTCCTTGGATCGAACCAGAGGTCTTTGAGACTCCAAAGCCCTGGATTTACGGAATCAGCGCCCCGCCCGCGGGCAAACCGCTGGGCACAGAGACAGGGATCAGGCCACTCATATCCCGGGCAGTCGGCGAAGTCAACGCATCGAGAAATACCAGCAAATCAGCGATCTGCTCACCGCTGAGGGAAGGCAAATTCTCAATCTCGGGGTCGAGCCAGGCGAGGATAGCGTCCTGAGTGGCGGCATCGCGCTGCACCATGGATTGCAGCGCAGCGGGCAAATGCGCGCCGGAATACTCACGCAGCGCAGCAGCCGGGTCCAGGTGATGCAAGATGACATCCGCCAAATCATCATAAGCGCCATTGTGGAAATATGGGGCAGTCAGCGCCACATTGCGCAAGGGGGGTGTGCGAAAACTGTAGCGATCGTCCATCTCGCCACTGACCAGCATCACACCAGGGTCGAGGGGGTCGTTAACTCCCTTGCCCGGCCCCAACTGCGGCGCGCCGATATTATGGGGCAATTGGTCGGTAAGCAACAGGCCGCTATGACAGGCGGCGCACCCGGCCTCACCATAAAAGAGCAACGCCCCGCGGCGGGCAGCCTCGGATAGGGCATCTTCTTCGCCCAGCAGATAACGGTCAAAGGGGCTGTCCAAAAATGTAAAAGTCTGCGCTTCGTAGGCGGCGATGGCATTGGCGGCGTGTTGAAAACCCAGTTCATCGACGGGCATAGCCGGGAAGACATTGGCAAACAGATCAACATAGTCCGGGATTTCAAGCACGCGGCGCATGATGGCAGCCCAAATTTCGTCCACATATTTATCATTGATGGCCGCTATTTCGTTCGGCGCGCCATAAACATCCAGATCGCCGCGGTCACCGCGCATTTCATCGCGTGAGAGCACCGGGAACATGGCCTGCGCCGCCAGGATGTTTTCCAGCCCAGCGGGCAGGCGGTAGGCCGCTGGGGAGCCAAAATGTACGCCATCCTCAATGGCAAATACACGCCTATCCCAAAACATGGTCGTCCAGCCCGGCAAGCCGCGGTTGAAGATCTCGGTGGCGTTACGGGGCACAAATTCGCGCCCTTCGCCCAGAGAACGCTCTGGCCCCAGGCCAGTTGCGCCAGTTCCCACCGATAGCGGTATGCCATCGCCAGTGCCAAAATCGGGGTGATGGCAAGTGGCGCAGGCAATATCGCGATTACCGCTCAAGATGGGGTCCCAAAAGAGGGCTTCCCCCAGAGCTACTAGCTCCGGGTTATCTTCAAAGGTGGGCATTTCTTCAGGGATAACCGCCTCAGCCTGTTCGAGCAATGCTTTCAATGTGGCATCTGGGGATGGGGCGGTGCAGGCTGTGATGGCGAGGGTAAGAGCAGCGAGCAACAGAATTGCGGATCCTGAAACGCGGCTGTCGACGTAACGGGACGCGATGAACATCCGGATCAC
>JACNJM010000278.1 GCA_014382605.1 Anaerolineae bacterium | reverse complement strand
ACCGACGAAATGCTGGATGCCGCCGATCAACTTTACATGGGCTGGAGCGCCAATCGCCGAGTGGCAGGAGATGCTCCCCTGGATCCGCGGCTGGGGCGCGGCTGTGGAGGCGCTGGCCCCGGAGGGGTTGCGGAAGGCGTTAATCCGTGAGGCGAAGTTATTGGCGGGATTGTATGGGGTTGGGACGGTGATGGAAAATCTGGAAGATCAATATTATGCCCACACCAAAGACAATGCAGACGAATCGGAGTGGCAGCTACTCAAAGAGCATTTGAAAGGAACGGGCGATTTAGCTTTTGAATTGGGCGCAGATGCAGGGATTTCCGAACTCGCTCGCACAGCCGCTTTGTTACACGATCTTGGCAAATACTCTAAGGAATTTCAAGCTCGTTTACGCGGCAGCAACAAGCGGGTAGATCATGCTACCGCCGGAGCACGGGAAATCATGGCTCTTTTTCCCGAAAAACCACAGAAGGATTTTGCCGATTTGCTTTCTTACTGCATTGCCGGACATCATTCTGGCTTGCCTGACTACGGCAGTATGGCGGACGTTGAAACGGATGGAACTTTGTTGGCACGGCGAGAGAAGAAACCAATTAAGAATTATCACGCGTACAAACAAGAAATAGAAACCAACTCATTAGAGATAATGCCGCAACAACCTATACGATCTTCCATATTTCGCATGGGTGACAAAGAAAGCCGTTATCAATGGTTTTCAGTTTCTTTTTTTACTCGAATGCTCTTTTCCGTACTCACCGATGCCGACTGGCTCGACACCGAGCGTTTTGTTCAGGGCGATATGGGGCGAGGCAAACACGCCAGCATTGAAGAGCTAACAGATCAATTCAACCGCTTTCTGGCACGTTTTAAGAACCCAACCAGTGAAATCAACAAGAAACGCACAGAAACCTTGCAGGCTTGTATTGAGAAATCGGAGCAGGAACCTGGCTTCTTCACCCTGACTGTCCCAACAGGCGGCGGAAAAACTTTCGCTTCGATGGCTTTTGCGCTCAATCATGCGAAAAAGAAGGGTTTGAAACGGGTAATTTATGTTATCCCGTTTACAAGTATCATTGAACAAAACGCGGATGAGTTCAGAAAAGCGTTGGGCGATTTAGGGAAAGAAAGTATTCTGGAACATCATTCCAATTTTGATTGGGAAGGTCAAAAAAAGAAAGAAACTGAAGAAGAAGCGAACGATGAAACCAGCAAGGTTAGTGAAAAACTTAAACTCGCTGCCGAGAATTGGGATGTGCCAATTGTCGTCACAACTAATGTCCAGTTTTTTGAGTCGCTCTTTTCCAACAAAAAACGCTCGGCACGGAAACTGCACAGTATCGCCAAAAGCGTCATTATCTTTGACGAAGCCCAAATGCTGCCCAGAGAATATCTAAAGCCAAGTTTGTTGGTGGTTCAGGAGTTGGTGAACAATTACGGAGCAACGGCGATTTTTTGCACGGCGACGCAGCCTTCTTTGGAGCAGTTCTTTCCCGAAAAGACGCAGTTCACAGAACTGGCTCCCGATCCCCAAGCTCTCTTTGATTTTTACCGCCGCGTGGATGTAAAAAAACTGGGAACGCAGGAAGATGAAGAGCTTATCGAAAAGCTAAACGCCCACGAACAAGCCTTGTGCATCGTCAACACGCGCAGACACGCCAAAGGGCTGTACGAAAAACTGGACAGAAAAGATGGCAGTTTCCATCTTTCAACGGTGATGTGTCCGGCGCACCGCAAGGAAATTTTGGCAGAAATCAGACAGAGATTGAAGGATGAGCGCCCCTGCCGGGTCATATCAACACAGGTGATGGAAGCAGGCATAGACGTAGACTTCCCGGTAGGTTATCGTGCCTTTGCAGGTTTGGATTCGATCATTCAAGCCGCTGGGCGCGTCAACCGCGAAGGGAAGCAATCGCGCGGCAATGTCTTTGTCTTCAATCCAAAAACTGAATTTATCAAGCGCACACCCATATTCATTCAGCAAACATCAGCGGTTGCCGAAAGCGCTCTCCGAGATTTTGGGGATGACCCGACATCCATTGCCGCGATTGAAGCCTATTACAAAACCCTTTATAACTTGCAAAGCGAAGATAGTTTTGATTTCAAAAAGATAGTGGACTGTTTCGAGAAAGGGAAACCCACAGAGTTCAAGTTCAAAACAGCAGCGGAGAACTTCAAGTTCATCGAAAACAATACCGTTTCGGTCATTATCCCCTTTGATGATGATGCCAAAACGCTGATTGAAAAGCTGAAATATGTCGAATATCCTGCAAAAACCGTGCGGCAATTACAACCTTACACCGTCAATATCTACGAAGGAGAATTTATGAACCTGCAAGACAAGGGCGTGATCCACACCATTGGGGAACGCTATCATGTTTTGGATGCTGGCAGGATGAAGGAATACTATCATCCAAAAACCGGCTTAACCCTCCCCGAACGCGGCAGCGGGGAAGCAATATTCTTTGATTAACGAAAGGAGGCACTATGGGATACGGTATCACAATTCGTGTTCAGGGTGATTATGCTCTCTTCACTCGCCCGGAAATGAAAGTCGAGCGAGTGAGCTACGATATTATCACCCCATCGGCGGCTCGCGGGATCATTGAAGCGATCTACTGGAAACCCGCCATCTACTGGAAAATTGACAAAATCCATGTCCTGAATGAAATCGAGTTCACCAACATTCGCCGCAACGAGGTAAGCGAGAAAATTTCGACCAACATTGCCAAGCAAGTGATGAATGGAAGCAACAAGCCTTTTTATCTTGCCGCAACGGAAAATCGTCAGCAGCGCGCCGCTTTGGTCTTGAAAAATGTGGATTATGTTATTGAAGCTCATTTTGACTTGACCGATGAAGCAGGCGACGAAGATACGGTGGAGAAACATTACAACATCGCCCTGCGCCGCCTGCGCAAAGGACAGCATTTTCACGCTCCCTATTTGGGGACGCGCGAGTTCGGCGC
>JACNJM010000206.1 GCA_014382605.1 Anaerolineae bacterium | reverse complement strand
GCTCTTCTGCCAGGTAGGTGAAGAACCAGTAGGTGATCACATTCCAGGGGAAAACCCCGGCGAAGCCCTGCAGGAAGATAAACCACATGGTGCGTTTCTTGAATACGGCCCTGGCTTGTTCCCATGAGAAGCGATACTGTCCGATCACTTCCAGACCCTTGAATTCTGGCTCGGCCTGGCCGCGCGGCACTTCTTTGACGAAGAAGAAGATCAATATCGCCAGCAGGATGCCTGACCCGCCGGTGATGTAGAAAACCGAACGCCAGCCGATGCTGGGCGCCAGCATCAGGGCCAGGATCATGCCCAAGAGGTAGCCGATGGGCTGGGTGAGCTGCAGCAGGCCATAAATTTTGCCGCGCAAGCTGGGGCCGAAGTAGTCGGCGATCAGACTGTACAGGCCGGGGTAGGATGAGTCATCGATGCCTGTGGATGCGCGCGCTGCCAAAAATCCAGGATACGTTCGGACGATAGCGCTCAACCAGGTTGTACAACCCCAAATAAAAGATGCCAGCGCTAGTAGTTTTGCGCGCGCGAAACGGTCGTACAGGTATCCCCACAACGGGTAAAGTACCGTCCCAACGATTAGCGCCCCAGTCAACACGGCGCCCATCTGGGTTTTGGTTATCCCGAACTCGGCGATGATGTTGGGGGTGAGCGGCCCAATCAGTAATTTATCCGATTGGTGCAGGAGCATAAAGAAGGCAAAAATGATCACGACGGTCCAGCGGTTGGATGATTTGGTTTTCACGATGACCTCCGGGGAGCGTTTGGGTTATTCTGCTGCCGCGGATGCGGGCCGAAAGGGTTGATATTCCCTTTCGAGTTCGCTGCGGAATTGAGAGGTGTACAGCCGGTAATAATGGCCGCGCTGGCGCAGCAGTTCGGCGTGGGTGCCTTTTTCGGTGATTTTACCACTCTCGATGACCAGTATGCGGTTCGCGCGTCTGATCGTAGAGAGGCGGTGAGCGATTACGAAGCTGGTGCGGCCCTCCATTAAGTTTTCCATACCCTTTTGAATTAATGCCTCAGTGAGCGTATCTACTGAACTGGTGGCCTCATCCATGATAAAAATTTCTGGCTTGCGCAGCACTGCCCGCGCCAGGCTGATGAGCTGTTTCTGCCCAACTGAGAGCAAGTTGCCGCTCTCGCCGACTTCTTCCTGGTAGCCTTTCTCTAATTCAGTAACAAAGTCATGCGCCCCGGCCAGCTTTGCTGCCCGCTCGATATCTTCATCTGTGGCGTCGAGCTTGCCGTAGCGGATATTCTCCAGGATCGTCCCCGAGAATAGATGGGGAGTTTGCAGCACGACCCCAATGCGCGATTGGATGGCATTGAGCGAGAGTTCTTTATAATCACGCCCATTGAGTATGATCTTGCCGCGGGTAGGCTCGAAGAAGCGCCCCAACAGGTTGATGATTGTGGTTTTCCCGCCGCCGGTCGGGCCGACCAGCGCGATGGTTTCGCCTTGCTTGATGTGCAGGTTGAAATCCTCTAACACTGGATCATCATCCTCGTATTGAAAGTCGACGTGCTCGTAAACAATATCGCCTTGGATTGTGCCGGGATCGACCGCCTTAGGTAGGTTTTTCACGTCAGGCACTGCATCGATCATCGAAAAGATGCGCTCTGCGGAGGCGATGGCATGCTGCATCTCAGCGTAAACCCGCGCCATCTCTTGGATGGGCCAGATCATGAAAACCACGTAAGACACAAAGGCCTGGATGCCCCCAATCGTCAGGTTCCCCATTGTGGCTTGAAGCCCGCCGTACCAAACGACACTGCCCAAGGCCACTGCGCTGATGATCTGCACTGTGGGCAGAAATAGTGCTGAAAGCCAGGCGGCGCGATAACCTGCACGGTACATTTCACTGGTCAGCTCGCCAAACTCATTCATATTGCGAGCTTCGCGGCCGAATGCTTTTACAACCCGCACGCCGGTAATGTTTTCGTTGTACGCGCCCGTGATTTTCGAGTTGATTTTTCGCACTTTGCGAAATTCGACAATGATCTTTTTCTTAAACTGGGCAGCAACAATAACCAGGATGGGCATGATGGTAAACACAATTAATCCCAATCGCCAGTTGATTTTGATCATAAAAAAGGTTGCCGTGGCAATATTCATCATTCCCCAGGTAACATCCAGAAACCCCCAGGTCACCAGGTCGGCGACGCGCTCCGCATCCGAGGTCACCCGTGACATAATCCAGCCTACTGGGGTGCGATTGTAGTAGGAGAGCGATAAGTCCTGTAAATGGTTGAACATCTTCTGGCGCAAATCATATCGCACACGTTCGCCCAAGACGCCTGCCAGGTAGATAAAGCCAAACACAGCCGCGGCCTGAACCAGAATTAGTGAACCATATTGGGTCACAATACTTTTCAGCGCAGCTTGATTTCCGGCGACAATGCCCTCATCAATGATGCGCTTGCTGAGAAATGTGAAGTACGAATCGAGAACGGACACTGTAGCGATCATCAGCACAAAACCAATGATCCACTGCCAGTGCGTTTTTACCTGGCTCAGGATACGCAAAATTGTGCGGCCATTAAACTGGGTGGAAAATTCTTCTTCTTCGATATAGGGTGTGGACATATTATTCTCTTACTCGTGCCGCCGTTCCTTACTTGTGTCACCGCTCTGCGGTGGTACGCTTGCTCAGACGTTCCACGTCCAGACAACGACGACGTAGGACAGGATGACATCCTGTCTTTCCTTGTTCTACGGCGTGGACAGGATATCATCCTGTCCTACCTGCGTTAGCGATTTCTTTTTCTAATTCAGCCTCGATATGTGTTTGAATATCGAAGATTTCGCGATATGTGCCCTCCTGGCCGAGCAGCTCTTCGTGACTGCCGATCTGCACGATATGGCCGTGATCGAGCACCACGATCAAGTCGGCGATCATCACGCTCTGGATGCGGTGGGCAATAATGAAGGTGGTGCGATTCTCCATCAGCCGTTCCAGGGCAGCGCGAATTTCCGTTTCGGTTT
>JACNJM010000013.1 GCA_014382605.1 Anaerolineae bacterium | reverse complement strand
TGAGTAAGCGTACCCACCACCTGAGCTTGAGCCGTCACCAGCACGGTTTCAACTACAACATCATGTGTTTCGCTTTTGAAGCTCTGTGAAAATATCAACAATAAAGCCGCGGCGCTAATCCCCGCCCAAAACCCCCAATGTTGCCACCAAGGGGAGCTTTTTGTTGGGGTATGTTGTACTCGCTTTGCCGTTTGCTCTTCGGCGGGTTCTTCTGGTTCTACCACAGGCAAAGGCTCTAACTCCTGAATATCCAGGGCTGATGCGAAACTGAGGGTCGTTTTGTAACGATTTTTGATCTCCTGCGCCAGCGCTTTGCCCATCACCGGGCTGATTTCGGCAGGCACACCGTCTGGCCACACATCCGGGAATTGCGGGCCTTCGATGATGTGCTGTTTCATCAGGCGCGTGGGGGTGTCGCCATCGAAAAGCGGCCTACCCAGCAGTATTTCGAAGAAAACACAGGCCAGGCTGTACACATCCGCGGCCGGGGTCCAACCTTTGCCGTCCCAGGCTTCGGGGGCCATATAGGCCGGGGTTCCCAATATGCCGCCGGTCATCGTCATTGTGGTGCTGCTATCGGCTGAAGCCAGCGATTTGGCGAAGCCAAAATCGGTCAGGTAGGCGTTGCCCTGGGCATCTAAAAGGATATTGCCGGGTTTGATGTCGCGGTGTACCAGATTCAGGCCGTGGGCATAATCCAGTGCATCAGAAATTTGCTTGAGAACGACCAAAGCGTGCGCATAGGGCAGCGCGCCTTCCTGTGCCAGCAGGTCTTTCAATGAACCGCTGGACAGGTATTCCATTGCCAGGTAGATGCGCCCCTGATCTTCACCCAGATCATAGACCGGCACAATATGCGGATGTTTGAGCCGCGCCACCAGCCGCGCTTCTTCGCGAAAGCGGTCGATGAATGCAGGATCGGCCACCAAAGCTGGATGCAGCACTTTCACCGCCCGCTCTACTTGCAAGGCTTCATCGCGGGCACGGTAGACCGTTCCGTAGCCGCCGCGCCCGATTTCTTCAATCAGGGTGTATTTGTCGAGTTTGATGTTGAGGGTCATAAGCTGTCTCTTTAGCGGTCCGCGGGGGGGCGCGGCTTTATCGAGATTATTTCCACAAGAATCACAATAGCGGGCATCAAAAGGGGTTTCGGTTTGGCAATGCGGGCAAGTTTTGGGTCTTTGTGGCTTCACGGTATTCACCTTCTTCCGGTACTTTCCAGGGAGCGCTTTTTCATAATGACTTTCCACACCCCTGACAGCATTTGGCATCGGCATCATTCCAGGAATTGCACGCCGGGCACAGAATATCGCCGGGGTTGAGGCGCGGCAGGGGCGTTACGCGGGGTGGACTGACCGAGGGCGGTGCGTCGCCCAATGTGCTGCGGATGACCATCGAATCCTGAATATTGGTTTCAACAGATTCGACCGCGCTGCCAATCGGGCTGCGGATGAGCACCGAATCGGTGACATGCACTTCCGTGCTGGTCGCGCCGGACGCCACAAATTTTTCGATATTTAACTGAACAGGTACGTTTTTCTTACCCAATTGCTGCCAGAATCCACTCGCTTCGACCGGGATGCTTTCTTTGATCTGTACCTGACTCGTTTCTCCGCTACGATAGGATTGATACTCAAAATCGATCGTCAATAAAGCATCCCCAGCAACGGTAGGCAAAATGTGCACATTTGGATCTTCTTGCGGCACTCCCACGTGCAGATCATCAAATTTACTTGTGTACACCTGCTCAATATTTCCCCCTACAACCACACGCACCCATTTCGCAGGGCCATAACCGATATTTTCAATTTGCAGGGTTATCCGAGTACTATGATCTTGGATCAGACGAGCCTCCGGGGCGGTACTAATCCGCAGGCGGAAACGCGGGGTTTCCAGCAATTCGGCGGCTAATTCGCGGCATTCATCACACCGCTGGGGATCACGCGCCTGGCCAAAGGCATCGGCGGCATGGTGGAGCATTTCGGCGAGCATGGAATTCCCAATTACAGCCTGCTCCCCCTGGCGCACTTGCTCCGCCTGGACCCAGGCCAATAATAGTTGGGCCTGATCGCCGTACTGGTACCGGTCGGCAGCCGTCTGGACAGCCTGTTGGTGGGCTTTGCGCGCCTGGGTAAAGTCGGCGGCCTGAAAGAAACACACCCAGGCCGTTTCGGGCTGGCCTGCCTCCAGAAAGCGCTGCCCGGCTTTGTGGGCAATGCGCCTGGCGCGCGGCTGATCGGCCAGTTGGGTAGCGGCCAGCGCGGCGGCGTGTTGCAGGCTGGGAGCATCCCCAAGGCTTTCGAGTTGCTCAACGGCGTTGGACCAATTTTCCGCTTGCTGAAATTCTCCGGCGGCCTGGTGATGATCACCCAACAGGGCATGGGCTGCGCCGCGGGCGGCAGGGTCTGCCAGCAGCGGGATCAACTTTCGGGCTTCATCCTGGCGCTGAAGGGCGAGCAGAGCGGCGATCTGGCCGGAGCGATCTTCAATTTGTTCGAACAGCCAAAGGGCATGCGCCGCATCCTGATCTTTCAGCAGCGCGTTACCAGCGGGGCTGATTTCTCCCTGCAGCAGATGGGCAGCGGCCGCCACGTGCCACTGGCCGCGGCTTTCGTATTCGGCGGGCGCCAGTTCGGGCGCAGATTGCGGCGGCTGCAAGGCGATGCTGTGCAGGCGATTATCGCGGGTAAAGATATACAGTGTGCCGCCGAAGGCCAGCATGGGCGCGGCCGGTTTTGCGTCCAGGTCGGCCTGCCAAAGCAAGTCGCCCGTGGCGGCATCCAGGGCGGTTAGCGTGCCATGCCGGTCGAGCAGCAGCGCCAGGCCAGCGGAGATCACCGGCGGCAGGTTGACGCTATGCTCGAGGAAATAACGCCAGCGCAGCTCGCCGCTTTGCGGATCGAGGGCCTGCAGGGTGTAGGCCGGGCCGCGCTGGGGGTGGTAATCCCCGCTGACCAAGAGTACAGCCCCGGGGGCGGCCACCGGCGGGGCGGAGGAA
>JACNJM010000089.1:8389-15391 GCA_014382605.1 Anaerolineae bacterium | reverse complement strand
CCAGCAAACGACCTATGTGCTGGAGCGTCTGCGCGTGGAAGTGGAGCGGATTCTGGCTCAAAGTGAGCGCCCGGTTGTGATGCTGATTCAGGCCGATCACGGCCCTGGCGCCTATTGGGATATCCGCAGTGCCGCGAACACCGATCTGCACGAACGCATGGCAATTTTCAATGCTTACTATTTCCCGGACGGAAATTATGCCGCCTTGTACCCTGAGATTACGCCAGTCAACTCTTTTCGAGTGGTCTTGAACACCTATTTGAATACCACTTTAGAACTTTTACCCGACCGGAGCTATTTTTTCCCACTGACGAACCCATATTTGATGAATGATGTTACAGGCAAGTTGAACGATTGAAAGGCAGAAATAATGAAAATGTTAATCGTAGCAAGCGCGGTTTTTGCGTGGTTGAGGCGCGACAGCGCATACCTGGATCCGGGATCGGGAAGTTTCTTCCTGCAAGTGTTATTAGCCACCCTTCTGGGCGCGTTGTTTGTGCTGCGCACGTATTGGGCGAAAATAAAACAAGCTCTAAGCAACTTGTTTAACCGCCATAAACCCGGGGATGAGGATGAAACTGAATAAACGTGAATCTGCTTCCTTCCGAGATCCGAGCGGCTTCCTGTATTGGCAGGAGGGCGAACTGTATCGTCAGGTGAATCAGAAATATCAGGGCGATTATGAGATGTTGATGGAGTCGGGCCTGTACCAAAACCTGGTCGATGCCGACCTGCTGATTCCCCATCAGGAAGTGGAGGTTGAACCTTACGATGCCGAGAATGCCTATCGAATCATTCGCCCTGAAAGGGTCGCGTTTATTTCCTATCCGTATGAGTGGAGTTTTGGGCAGATAAAGGCGGCGGCACTGCTCACGTTGGCAATTCAGCAACGCGCTATGGCGCATGGTATGTCGCTGAAAGATAGTAGCGCATACAATGTCCAGTTTTGGCGCGGCAGACCAGTATTGATCGACACGCTTTCTTTCGAGCGATACGAAGAGGGGTTGCCCTGGGTCGCCTATCGACAATTCTGCCAACACTTTTTGGCGCCGCTGGCGTTGATGAGTTATCGCGATGTGCGGCTGAATCAATTGTTGCGAATCTATATCGACGGGATTCCCCTCGATTTAGCCAGCCGTCTTTTGCCGCCGCGGACGCATTTTAATTTCCCTTTGCTTTCCCATATCCATATCCATGCGGCGGCCCAACAAAGATATGCCGGACAAAAATTGGAGCTTGACCACCCTCGTCGGGAGGTCAGCAAAGCGGGCATTTTGGGAATTCTCAGCAGCCTGGAAGCCGCTATTCAAAAACTGGCCTGGCAGCCAGCAGGCACCGCCTGGGCAGACTATGGTGTGACTCATAATTATTCTGAATCTTCTCTTGCGCACAAAAAGAAGATAGTAGACTCATTTTTGGATCGCATTGCGCCAAAGAATGTGTGGGATATGGGCGCTAACACCGGGTTTTTTAGCCGCCTCTCCAGCCAACGCGGCATTCCCACGTTGGCTTGGGATATTGATCCCGGCGCAGTTGAACTGAATTATCAGCAATGTATCGCCGAAAAGGATGAAAATTTACTCCCGTTGATACTCGATCTGACCAACCCCAGCCCCAATCTTGGCTGGCACAATCACGAGCGGCTCTGTATTCAGGAACGCGGTTCTGCCGAAATGGTATTGGCATTAGCCTTAGTGCATCATTTAGCAATCGCGAATAATATTCCACTTGACCAAATGGCGCGCTTTTTTGCCGACCTGGGGAATTGGTTGGTGATTGAGTTTGTTCCCAAACACGATCCTCAAACGCAAAAATTGCTGGCTGTGCGTGAAGATATTTTTATAGAATATACACAATCTGATTTTGAGAACGCATTCAGCGCATATTATAAAATCCAGGAAGTGGAGCAGATTTTTGATTCGGGCCGCATGATGTATTTGATGCAAAGAAAATAGTGGATGATATACTTGACCTGAAAATCAGGTTATCAATTTTGGAGATTACGTGTATCGCTATCGTCCAACATTCCTCCTCATTTTATTAATTCTGCTTGTCGTTGCTGGCCTAACCGGGCTGACCTGGGCAAATTATCGCTTTGCGGCTCAGAACCCCGGCGGCAATGATTTTTTGGCGCGCTGGATGGGCGCGCAGAAATGGCTGCTGGAGGGGCTTAGCCCCTATGATCCACAGGTTAGCCTGGCTACACAAGAAATGATCTATGGTCGTCCGGCAGACCCGGCTAAAGATGAAGATGTTGGACACTTTGTATACCCGCTGCCCTCGATGGTCTTTTTTGCTCCCTTTGGTCTGTTCGACTATCCGCTTGCCCGCGCCTTGTGGATGACTACCCTTGAGCTGGCGCTGGCCGCGCTGACGTTGATCAGCTTACGGCTGGTGCAGTGGCGTCCCTCCCCCTGGCAAATGGCGCTGATGTTTCTCTTCAGCGTGTTATGGTATCACGGCGCGCGCACGATCATTGTTGGGCAATTTGCGGCAGTTGAAGCGCTGCTGATTGCGGCTGCACTGTTGTTTATTTTACGTGAACAAGATGGGCTGGCCGGGTTCTTTTTAGCCCTTGGGATAGCAAAACCGCAAATGCTGTATTTAATCCTGCCGTTTATATTGTTGTGGGCTTATTCGCAGCGGCGTTTTCGTTTAATCTGGGGGTTTCTGGTGAGTTCTTTGGTGATTTTCATAATCTCATTGGCCTTCATCCCCAACTGGCCCGTGCAGATGATCTGGCAAATGCTGGACTATCCGGAATATTCTGACCGCATCGGCTCATTGATCTCGATCATTACTTCGCCGCTTCCGGGAATCCAGCGTCAGCTTGAAACGGCCTTGTGGGGTTTCTTTAGCGTGTATTTACTGGTTGAGTGGATTTTGGCCTGGAAGAAAGGGCCGCGCTGGTTCCTGTGGACTGCATCCATGACATTGGTGCTAACCAATTTCCTGACGGCCCGCGCCGCAACCACAAATTATGTCATGATGATTCCCGCGCTAATCCTGATATTCAGAGTTTGGGTGGAACGTTGGGGGAAGAAGGGGCAGGCCGTAGTCTGGGGGGTGATGGCTGTAGCGCTGGTGGGTTTATGGATATTGTTTATCCAAACGGTGCAAGGAAATCTGGAACAACCTGCCATGTACGTTCCGTTGCCGCTATTCTGTCTCTTGGGGTTGTGGTGGGTGCGTTGGTGGTTCGTGCGTTCGGCATTTTTACCCGCCGAAGAACTCTAGGATGGACACCTGGTGAAACCAAACTACTTGACGCCCAGGGCATTACTCAAATCGGAATGGATATGGCTGGTGGGGATATTTCTCTTTGCGCGTCTGCTATATAGTGGTGTCGGCATTCTAACATTGAGGGGGGATACCCTCGAAGAAATGTGGCGCAGGGTTCCGGCAAATGATATTTATCAGTCGCGTACGTTAACAGTCCCCGATTGGGGAGATGGCGCTCATCTATTGGTGGATAATTGGTATCGTTGGGATACCGGCTGGTACCTGAAAATTGCTGCTTTGGGCTTTGATGCCAGGGATGGGAGCATCATCTTTGCGCCGCTATACCCTCTGCTCATTCGTTTGATTCAACCCATTTTGGGCAGGCATTATTTGTTGGCCGCGCTCCTGATTTCAAACGCATCTTGTTTTGCGGTTTTGGTTTTATTCTATCGCCTGGCGATAAGTGAGGCATTTTCCACTGATGAGACCCGCCGAGCCGTGGTTTTATTGCTGGCTTTTCCAACGGGATTTTACCTGTTCGCAGCCTATACCGAGGCGCTCTTTCTGGCGTTTGTGTTGGCTACATTCCTGATGGCGAAACACAAACGCTGGCTTTGGGCCGGGGCCATGGCAACATTGGCAGCGCTGGCGCGCCTGAATGGCTGGATTCTCTCAATTCCACTGGCCTGGCTTATATTTACGGATGATTTATTGGCGGCTCCCGGAAACCCAGGTGTTGAAGTCCGCAATGTATTGCGCTCCTTGCGAACACGCGCGGGTTGGCAGCGTGCTTTGAAGCGTTTGTGGTCGCCATCTATTCTCGCCGTCTTTCTGCCCATCCTGGCATTTTTGGGGCATAATTTATGGCTCTATTTCAATAAACTGGGGACGATTTCCCATGCGTATCTGGAATATTGGGGCATGCACATCGTTGCCCCGTGGCGCTGGATCAGCCTGGTTGCCGCGCACATCGCCCAGAATCACGCTCCCAATAACATTATTGATTTTGGTTTGCTGCTGCTCTTTCTCTTCATTTGTGTGGCCGGTGCATCACAAATCAGCCCCAGCCTGAGTCTCTATAACCTGGCTACGCTGGGGATGACTATGATGCGCGGGCATATTTTTCCCCTGGCGGGCTTTTCACGCTATATGCTCTCATTTTTCTCAGGTTTCTGGATATTAGGTCGCTGGAGCGCGCGGCGCTGGTTGTTTTACCTGCTACTCAGTAGCTTCCTTATCGTTCAGAGCATCCTTTTGTGGCTGTTTTTTAAAGGATTATGGGTCGCCTGAAAGCTTGGTTTTCCGGGCGTGGCGAGCGCAAGCTCATTGTGTTGAGCGGTTTACTCGCGCTGGCTTTGATATTGCGATTGCTGGCAGTTTCATCGCGCCCTTTTTGGTACGATGAAGCTTTTTCGGCGTTATTCGCGTCAAGCGGCCCACAAGCCATGTTGGGCGGCACGCTGGGGGGACAAGCCGGCAGCGCGGCTGAAGAACATCCCCTTTTATATTACACTCTGCTGTGGGGCTGGATGAGTATCCTGGGCGAGTCGCCCGGGGCAGTGCGCGGCCTGTCTGTGCTGGCAGGGTTGGGGGTTGTGGCGCTTGCTTATCTATTGGGACGCAGTCTGTTCGATGATGGCTTTGGCTTGCTGGCAGGTGGGATGGTTGCTTTGTCGCCGTTTCAGATTCATTACGCGCAAGAGGCGCGCATGTATGCCCTGATGGCTTTCTGGCTACTGGGGGCGACCTATGCTCTGTGGCGGGGGATGCGCACGCGCCTGTGGGGGTGGTGGTTGGCCTTCATGTTGTGCGCGGCTCTGGCGCAATACACCCACAACCTTAGCGCTTTCGTTTTGCTGCCATTGGCGCTTACCCCGTTGCTGGCGCGCGATTGGCGATCGCTGCGAGCCGTGAGTTTCAGCGGCGTGGGGGCGCTCTTGCTTTATACGCCCTGGTTGACGCGTTTACCGGCACAATTTGCCAAAATTCAGGACAATTTTTGGCTGTCGCCTCCCAGCCCGGCACGGCTGGCGACAACCTTATTGAGCTTTATCACTAACTTGCCCTTGCCCGGCCTGTGGCTGGGCGTGGGGTTGTTTATCACGCTGATGTTGACGGCTCTTGGGGGCTGGCAAACCTTGCGAGCCTGGCGCGCCCACCGCGCGGGAGTCCGCCGCGGCCTGTGGTTGGTCTATCTTGCTATCGCCCCGGTGTTATTGCTTTATCTCTTCTCCCAATGGACTCCGGTTTTTGTCGAGCGTGCTTTGTTGCCCGCGGGGGTGTTGTTCCTGTTATGGCTGGTCTGGTCCCTAACGCGCACAGAATTGCCCGCGCTGGTTCACCGAATCGCAGCCGCGTTGCTCTTATTGGGCTTTGGACTGGGGATTTTTGTCCATATTACCTACGACGGGTTTCCGTATGCCCCCTACGCCGATCTGGATGCCTCGTTGGCCGAGCGTGCCGCGCCGGGTGAAATTATTTTGCACTCGAACAAATTGACCTTTTTGCCGATGGCTTATTATGACCGCAGCTTGCCGCAGCGTTTTTTATCCGACCCATCGGAAAGTGGCGCGAATACCCTTGCGCCAGCGACTCAGGCCGCGATGGGCATTCAAGTCGATACCGATATTGCCCAGGCCGTAGCTGCTGCTCCGCGCATCTGGTTTGTTATTTTTGAGCGCGCTATCGCCGAATATCAGGCCGCCGGGGCGGCTGAACATCCACATCTGGTCTGGCTGGAGGCTCATTATCGCCGCGAACGCGTGGAGAATTGGGGCGAGCTTCAGGTGTATGTCTATGCCGAAAAATAAGTCACTGTCCGTCGCCGCCGAATGGCGCTGGGTTTTTGGGATCGCCAGTCTATTCTTGTTGCTCAGTTCGCTGCCCTATTGGGCGGGCTACCGCGCCCAAACGGATGAATTCGTTTTCAGTGGGTCGGTTTTCAACCGTTTGGATGTTGATGCTCATCTGGCGGCGATGCAGCTTGGAGCGCAGGGAGCCTGGCAGCAGCAATTGCGCTTTACCAGTGAGCCGCATGAAGGTGCGTATATCCGTATGGCGTATGTGCTCATGGGGCAGGCCGCGGCCGCCCTCGGAATGTCAGTTCCCGTTGCATTTCAAGTCTTTCGTCTGAGTTTTGGCTTGCTGGCTTGTCTGGGGATTTATGCCTTGATGGCGCAAGCCTTTGATGAATTATTCTGGCGGCGGCTGGCCTACGTGTGGGCATTGAGCGGCTCCGGGCTGGGCTGGTTAATGATGGCCGTAGGCTGGCTGCCGCAGCCCGACATTTCGCCGATCGATTTCTGGTTGATCGATCCATACCCGTTTTTTGGCATGTTGATGTTTCCGCACTTTTCATTGGTCACCGCGCTACTCACCGCCATGCTGGTGGGGTTTTTGAGCTACCTGCGCCAACCGCGCGGCTGGAAGTTGCTTCTGATCGCGGTAGCTGGCGTATTGGCACAATTGACGCAATCCTATGCGCCCTTGTTGGCCGATTTGGGCATGGTGGGCGCGACTCTGGCAGAATTTGTGCGAATTCGTAAAATCCGCTGGCAAATTATCGGTGCATTGGCATTCCTTGCGCTGACACAAATTCCTCTGTCGATCTACGGTGTGATGGTATTCTGGCAAAATTCGCTTTGGGGCGGTTTTGTAACCCAGAATATCACCCTTTCGCCACCGCCTGTGTATTATTTTTGGGGCTTTGCGTTGTTGTGGCCTCCGGCGCTGTGGGGGATATGGTGTTCACTGCGGAGATTGCCTCACAATCAACAAGAT
>JACNJM010000089.1:0-7437 GCA_014382605.1 Anaerolineae bacterium | reverse complement strand
TACTCAGTCTGGTTGTGCTCATCATCGGCAGCGTGATTGGTTTGCAGACGGTTGTGTGGTGGATTATATTGGGATTGTTGTTGATATTGAATGGCCGCGCGGTGGGGTTGTGGATGAAGAACTGGCTTGCGGCGCGCGCCCTCTGGCAGGATTCTGATCAATTGGGCCGGGTTTTAGCTGTGGGTGTAGGTGCGCTCTTGCTGGCTGCGCTCATTGTTGCGCTTGCCCCTCCGTTGAAATTTGACACTTTGGTATATCATTTGGCATTCCCGCGCGCCTATCTGGATGCAGGTCGCGTGATCTATTTGCCCGCATCGATGCTCTGGGGGATGCCGCAACTCGCGGAAATGTTATTTGCCTGGGCCATGTTGCTGGCTGGAGCCGAATCCGCGATGGTATTGGGTTGGTGCTTTGGGGTTTTGGCTTTAGCGGGTACGTGGGGGTATATTGCGCCGCGCTTCGGTGAGCGATCAGCCTGGGTGGCCGTGGCGGCCCTGCTGGCCGGGTATTCCAGTGCAACTTCGCTGGCCTGGGGTTATGTGGGCTGGCTGATGGTCTTGCTGGGACTGGCTTTCCAGGTGACATTAGCAGATTGGCGTTCTAGCAATAATACTCGCGCGCTGGTGATGGCCGGTATTTTTGCCGGTCTGTCGCTGGGTGCAAAATACACCGCCGGAGTGCTGGTTCTGATTGGCCTGGCTGCAATTGCCTGGACCGCACGCAAATCAACGCCACGACATTGGTTGCTTACGATGTTTCTTTTTGGGGGCGTGGCGAGTTTGGTTTCTGCTCCCTGGTGGATCAAAAATGCCCTGACAACCGGGAACCCGGTTTATCCGTTTTTCTTCCAATCCGGTGCGATGAACGCCTTCCGGCTGACATTGCAACAGAATCAACCCCCGTGGGGCAACTGGCAAGATTTGGCCTTGCTCCCGCTGCGGGCAACCTGGACGGGAGCCGAAGGCGCGCCGGGTTATAGCGCCTCCATCGGCCCCTTGTTGTTGGCATTTGGCGCACTGGCCTGGATTGGATATAAAGCGCGTTCCCAAGATCAGCGTGCCCCCCTCGGAGTTGCCGCGTTGGTGGCTGTACTGGGATTGGCGCTCTGGGCGGTGGCTGCGCGCCTCTCCGGGCTGTTGATTCAAACGCGTATGTACTGGTCGCTCTTTCCTGCATTTGCATTTCTGGCGGCGGCAGGGTTTGATGCCGTTGGGCGGTTGCGGTTCCCACAAGTGCGCACGGGACGGATTGCGGGCGTCTTTGTTGTGCTGGTTTTATGGTTGAATGTTTTTCAGGTGGGAGCTTCCGCGATTAAAATGGACGCTTTGTCAGTTGTGTTGGGCATTCAAACGCGGGATGAGTATCGCCTGAATAATTTGGGTGGCTATGCCTGGGCCGTTGATTTTGTGGCCGAACTGCCCGCTGAGACGCGCGTGCTCATGCTCTGGGAGCCGCGCAGTTTCGCCTGTTTGCCGCAATGTATCCCCGACGAAACACTGGACCGCTGGCATCTTGATCGGGATGCCTACAAAGATTCGGCAGCGATTGCGCAATCGTGGCGATTAGCCGGGCATACACATGTTCTGTATTATCGCCTGGGCGCCGATTTTACGCGCGCTTCGGACGAGCGTTACCAGCCCGAAGATTGGCTTGTTCTCGATCAATTACTTGCCGATCTTCCGGTGGTGGAGCATTTTGGTGAGGGTTATACCCTGTACTCGTTGGAGTTGCCATGAGTAAATGGGCGTTCGTATTTTTATTTCTGCTGGGGTTGTTGATGACCGGTTTGGTGGGCAATTTTCAATCTGCGCCGGGCTATATGGATGCTGAATACTATTTTTCCACGGGCAGAGAATTGGCTCAGGGGCAAGGTTTCAATGAACCTTTTTTGTGGAATTACCTCGACGATCCACAGGGATTGCCACACCCATCACATGCCTATTGGCTGCCACTCACTTCGCTTCTGGCTGCTGCCGGGATGAAACTTGGCAACTCGCTGGCTTTTCATGCGGCTCAGTTTGGTTTTATTTTATGCGCGGCCGGGTTGCCTGTGTTAACCGCCGCGCTCGCCTTCTCACTTACTCAAAAAACTTCCAGCGCCCTACTGGCAGGGATATTGGCGATTTTCTCAATTTTTTATATTCCCTTTTTGCCGACCACGGACACATTTGCGTTGTATATGCTGTTGGGCGGAGCGATTATTTTTGTGCCTGCAAAAATTGAGTCGCCATTACTGCGCGCCGTTATTTTAGGCCTGCTCGCCGGGTTGATGTATCTCAGCCGCGCCGATGGCCTGCTTTGGCTGCTGATCGCCCTGTGGATGCTAAACTGCGATCTGACAATCGGACGAATGCGTTATTCTTTAGTCTTGCTGGTCGCGTTCTCGCTCCTCGCGCTCCCGTGGATGCTGCGTAATTACTCAATCTGGGGGACACCGTTTTCACCGGGTGGAGCTGCGGCATTGTGGTTTACCGATTACGATCAGTTATTTGCGTTCCCGGCTGCGCAAATTAATTTCTCGCATTGGCTGCAGAGCGGATTTGCCGCCATCATGAAAGCGCGCTTGTGGGCCTTGGGGCAGAATTTGCAAACCGCGCTGGCTGTGCAGGGGGAAATTTTCCTGACTCCCTTGATTATACTGGGAGCCTGGCGGCTATGGCATCAGCGCCGCGTGCAGGTTGGGATCGCGGCCTGGGGGTTGACTCTGATAGCAATGACGTTTGTCTTTCCCTACGCAGGTGCACGCGGTGGTTTCTTCCATTCGGGCGCCGCGTTGCAAACCCTGTTTTGGGCGTTGGCGGCGGTGGGTCTGGATGTGTTCCTGGAATGGGGAGTGCGCGTGCGGCATTGGTCGCCGCGGGGTTCGCGGATTGTATTTTCCGGCGCCGTCATTGGATTCGCGGCCCTGCTTTCTGTGTATCTGGTTGGGGGGCGGGTACTGGGCTGGGGAGCAGGCAGCCAACCCTGGGGTGCAGGACAGGCAGCCTATGTTGATTTGCAGGTTGAACTTCAGCGCCTCGATATTCCCACTGAGGCTATCATTTTAGTCAACAACCCGCCGGGGTTTTATCTGGCCAGTCAACGCCCGGCGATTGTCATTCCGGATGGTGATATGGATATTTTGCTAGCCGTCGCCCGACGCTACGGAGCGCAAATTGTTTTGCTCGAGTCGAATCACCCGCGCGGTCTGGATGATTTGTACAACAATCCGACTGCGTATAGCCAGTTTGAGTTGCTGTGGAGCGATGGCGAGAGTCATATTTTGCAGATCGTTGATGGTGGGGACTCTTGATGAAACAAAACCAGTCTTCTCATAAGGTTGATCGACGATGGCTTATTCTGGCGGCGTTGGCAGCGCTCTCGATGGGGGTATACCTGCTGGTGAGCGCAGAACGCTACGGCCCGGGCTTTCCGCTGGATGATGCCTGGATTCATCAAACCTATGCCCGGAATTTGGCGCTTTATGGCGAGTGGTCGTTTGTGCCCGGGCAACCTTCTGCTGGGTCTACAGGGCCGCTGTGGGCGGGCTTGTTGGCTGTTGGGCATGTTTTGGGGCTGGGGCCTTATGTGGCGGCATATTCTCTCGGCTGGCTTTCTTTGCTGATGCTGGGTGTGCTGGGTGCGGCCGTATTTGAACGGCTCGCGTCAGCACGTCGAGAATGGGGGGGTTGGGCGGGCGCGTTGTTAATATTCGAATGGCATCTGGTTTGGGCGGCGGCTTCGGGGATGGAAACAGCGTTATTTGCGGTGTTTTCTCTGGCAACCCTTCTGGCGCTGCTGGTGGCAGAGCAGCGCGCACAAACTAACGGGCTGCATTGGTTTGGCCTGGGTGCGTTGGTTGGTTTGAGCGTTTGGGCGCGTCCGGATGGCCTGACGTTGCTGGGGCCGGTTATTTTTTCTCTTGTGTTGCATGGCACGGCCAGAGATAAAAAACTGTCTCAGGTATTGGCCTTGCTGGCGGGGTTTGCATTACTATTTGGCCCTTACCTGCTTTTTAATCAATCGACCGCGGGTGCGTATTGGCCGAACACATTTTACGCCAAACAGGCTGAATATGCCGTCTTGCGCGCGAGCCCCTTTCTCTTGCGATGGCTGCAAGAAGCCGCGTTGCCGTTGCTGGGAGTGGGGGTTATGTTGCTGCCGGGCTTTCTCTATACACTTGTTGATGGGTTGCGCACTCGCCGTTGGCCGGTTGTCGCCGCGGGGTTATGGGTGTTGGGGTATCTTGGCCTCTACGCCTGGCGCCTGCCGGTGTTGTTTCAGTATGGTCGTTATGTAATGCCAGTGATTCCGCTTTATGTGATATTGGGATTTGGCGGGTTGGCGCGCCTGGTTCGCCTACATTCGAAACGTATGGCAGTTCGGGTGGTAAGCCGTGCCTGGCTGTGGATTATCTTGTTGGTCGCGCTTGGCTTTTGGGTGATGGGAGCGCGCGTCTACGCCCGCGATGTCGAGATCATTGAAAGCGAAATGGTAGCAACCGCGCATTGGGTGTCTCAGAATATGGCTCCAGATGCTTTGATCGCTGCGCACGATATTGGCGCGCTGGGCTATTTTTCGGGCCGTCCAATTGTTGATTTAGCCGGATTGATCTCCCCGGATGTGATTCCCTTTATTCGGGATGAGGCGCGGCTCGAAGCGTATCTCAACGAGCAAGGGGTGGATGCGCTGGTCATCTTTCCGGGTTGGTACCCTGCCTTGAGCGCTCGCGCCCCCCTCAGCTTCACGACCGAAGCTCCCCTTTCCATCGAACTGGAATACGAGAATATGGCTGTTTATGAGTGGAATCGTCCATAATTTTTTATTGCTTGTCTAGTACTCCTGTGCTATACTGACGGTACTATTGAGGTGAATAGCTCGTTAGAAAAGTAGGGTTTTTATGGATAAATTAAACGTAATCATTGTTGATGACCACCCACTTTTTCGCCAGGGTGTGGTGGATACAATTTCACTGGAGAGCGATTTTGAAATCGTAGGCGAAGCCTCCGATGGGGATGACGCTCTGGCTTTAGTGCGGGAATTACGCCCCCATGTTGTTGTTTTGGATGTCAATTTGCCAGGGCAGAATGGCCTTTTGGTTACGCGCGCAATCAAAACGGGAGGTTTGCCGACGCGAGTTGTATTGGTGACCGCCTACAATGATGCTGAACAAATCATCCATGCCGTACGAAGTGGCGCATCTGCATTTTGCCCGAAGCATATTCGCCCCGAGGAACTCGTGGAAGTTGTGCGCCACGTGGCAAATGGGAAGTATGTGATTAATGGTACTGTGCTTGGCGAGCGCGAGCTTCAAAGTTGGGTCGAACGGCACGTAGTAGATACGGTTGGCCCATATCGTGATGCTGCTGAACCGCTGCATCCTCTTTCTAATCGCGAGATGGAAGTGCTTTCGTATGTCACCCAGGGGATGAGCAATAAAGAGATTGCGATTCTGCTTGAAATCAGCTACCAGACAGTGAAAAATCACGTTACTTCGATTTTGCGCAAACTTAACGTAGATGATCGCACTCAGGCGGCAGTTTATGCCCTGCGTCGTGGCTGGTTCCGCTTGTACGAACCCGATGAAGATATTCCCGGTCTTCTCTCCCAGGAGTAAATGATGGTTTTTAAAGGACAATCACCGGTGACGGCGAATCCGTGGGATACGTTGTTAGACGAGTTGCAGCAAGAAGTGGACGACACTCGGCGGACGCTTACCGATATTGATGTCAAATTACAGCAAAGCCAGGCAGAAATGAGTCGTATGGCCGAGCGCAATACATTGGTGACATCAAAACTGCAGAAAGTGCGCGGCACCGCAGATGCACTATTGCCACTTGAAGTGCGACAGGCTTATGATGAGTCGTTAGAAGCGCAACAGCGCATCTTTTTGATGCGCGGCCAGATTGAGAAATTAAATAGTGATAAGAAAAATTTGGAAAATCTGGCCCATTCGCTGGGTCGGGTGACGCAGTTATTGGCCGATGGTGTGCTTCCGCAAACGGGACCGGGGAAAGAAACCTTCAGTATGGTAGAGGCGATTATTCAGGCGCAAGAGGCCGAGCGGCAGCGTTTGTCGCGTCAAATGCATGATGGACCTGCGCAGGCGCTTTCCAATTTTATTCTACAATCTGAAATTGCCCTGCGCTTGTTCGATGTTGATGCAGACCGGGCGCGGGATGAGCTGGCTGCCCTGAAGATGGCAGCTACAGCGGCATTTCAGCAAGTGCGTAATTTTGTGTTTGAATTACGCCCAATGATGCTAGACGATTTGGGACTGATACCCACACTTAAACGATATGTTGAGGCGTTCAAAGAACAATCCGAAATACAGGTTTCCTTGGCCGTTTCTGGTGTTGAGCGCAGGCTTGAATCGTATATTGAAGTCATTGTATTTCGTTCTGTTCAAGATTTGCTCGGATTTTCACATCGACAAGGGCAAGCCAGCGAGATCAAAGTGTCTATTGCGCTTGGTGACAATAATGTAAAAGTGTCGATTGAAGATAATGGCAAAGGGTGGGGAGATGATGGCGCTCTACTCAGTGGCGGCCTGTCGATCAAATCGATCAAGGATCGCGTGGAAATGCTGGGGGGATTTATGGATTTTGAAAGTACGCCGGGCCGCGGTGGCTATGTGGTTTTCCAAATTCCAGTCAGCGCATCCAACCAGGCAGTGTTTACAGAATTGTAAGGATAAGTTCAACCTATTGTGTTATCCAGAATTTTTGCTTATAATCTGAGCAACTTATTTTATTTAGTGCTGGAATCTAAATCGAAAGGAGGATTACAACCATGTTATTCGCACCGAAAGAAAAAGGCCAAGGTTTGGTAGAGTATGCGTTAATTCTTGTTTTAGTAGCCGTTGTTGTGATTGTTATTCTTGCTCTGCTCGGCCCGGCGATCGGCAACGTGTTCAGCAACATCATTGCCAATATCTAGTTTTCCAAACTTAGATGTAAGACAAATGAAAATAAGGTCCTGCGTTGGGCAGGGCCTTATTTCGTTTTAGGGCTGCCGGAGATTTAGTGATTGCAGGGTAGCAATAATTTTAAATATCAGGTAGACTATATATAATCTCTTGCTCTCACATATCTGGAGCGTACGATTGATGATAGCATCAGTCAATAAACTTTAGCCAACGAATCGGGAGGCTATCATGCGTCGAGGACGAGTTTTCTTTTATTTGGCTGCCATCATATTATTGGGCTTGATCGCAGCATTTGTGGTGTTTCAGCGAATGTCTCAATCGGGTTCAGCCGATGTTGCAAATATGCCGGAGCCAACGCCAATTATTGATTTGGTGCCGGTTGTCGTTGTTACTCAACCCACGCCTCGTGGAACCGTGTTGGATGAAACAATCTTGGGCCTGGTAGATATGCCCCGAGATATTGTTTTTGAAGGCATGTTTTCGGATATGGCCTTGGTGGTTGGCCGACAGGCAAAATTTGATCTGGATTC
>JACNJM010000014.1 GCA_014382605.1 Anaerolineae bacterium | reverse complement strand
TGAAAGTTCAAACGCCAAATAATTTTTATCAGAAACTTGATGTAAATTCTACCGGGTTTGTCCGATTTGTCAAGGACTGAGCAGCACTTCCACCGAAGAACTATTTAGCGGGGAAATTTCATCGCCGCTGCGCTCAGAAACGATTACGCGTACCCAAGTTGGCGCTGAAACCCCAAATGGCACTTCTACGGTAAAAAGATTGTGCGTGCCAGGCTCAAAATTGCTAAAGCCTGCCAAACGCGAACCCAACACGCGCCCATCGGCGGCAACCAATTCGACGAGTAAAGGCTCATCCTCGGGTGTGCGCGCCATCCCCGAGACCAGCAAGGCCGTCCCCTGGATGAGTACATTTTCCAACGGGCTTTGAATCAGAATCGGGGTCATAACATCATTCACGGCATACAAATCTTCTTCGCCCACAGCCAGCAGAATTATTGGCGTTGAAGCCAGCGACAAGACGCGTCCATATTCATCGTGCGTGCTTGCAACCAAACGCGCCGTTTCAGCCGCGCCCGCAATTTCAAAGCCGATTTCCTCATAAATTTGCGTGCGGTCGTTCACATTTGTAAATGTGAAAATGCGCCGATAAATCAGGCGTCCATCCTCGCCCCACAATTCCACAGTCGCCTTCCGCTCCGCACCGGGGATGACATAGATCGACATCAGCATTGGCGAAACGACTTTCGAGAGCGCCCCTGGCCGCACAATTTGAATTTCGGCTTCAGGAATCCGAATCACAGCGGGAAGTGCTGTTTCCGAGGCTACGGTGGGTGCATAGATCGTAGGCGTTACGGGCATCACCGTTGGCGTTGCCATTTGCACGGGCGGCGGCGTGTGCGTAGGCAGCGCGGCGGCTGTCATGGCAATCACGGTTGGCAAATATTCGGCGGGAATCAAAGTGGGCAGTGCATTCTGTTCCCCCAGGCTACACGCGCTTAACACAATCAGCGCCCACAACATCGGTAATCCGCGTCTACGCATCATTATCCCGAGGTATATTCTTCGATGATATTCAAGAGATCTTTGGTCAACAGTGGCTTCGCGTGATACGCCTGCGCCCCTGCAGCCAGCGCCCTCTGGGCAAAAACATCATGGCTGGCAGAAACCATCACCATAGGGATTTCAAGTGCGGTTTCATTGGAGCGCAAATGTTCGAGCAGTTCAAATCCATTCATATCCGGCAAATTATGATCCACAATAATCAAATCGACCGAATTATTTCGCGCCAATTCTATGGCCCCCATACCACAATCGGCCACAATTGCTTGATGCCCAAAATAAGAAACGATTTTTTCGTACGTTTCTAGGGTAAGTTGATCGTCATCAACAAACAGAACACACGCCATAATCCACCTGTGATAGTTTAATTATTTTTTTACGATTCTACCATGAAGGGGAAATTCAAACGCGGATTTTGAGCGGGTCCGCCTCATGATCGAGATACCAGTCTCAAAGGTGTGTGAACAAAAAACAGCCCCGGCGGAAATCTGTCGAGGCTGTTTTTGGGCAGTGGGGTGGACTTTTAACAAGTCCACCCCACTTTTTTACAGGCCGTAAATCTCGCTGTACTTTGTAGTGAGATAGCGCAGATACGGCGCGGGGTCAATCTTCGAGCCGGTAACGCGCTGCACCAATTCTTGCGGTTTGTATTTCTTGCCATGCACATGGATATTGGAACGCATCCACTCGGTCAGATTAGCAAATTCGCCGCGTCGCATCTGATCGTCAATATCGGGCATCTCCTGGCTGAGTTTCTCCCACAACTGCGCCGAAATCAGATTGCCCAGCGCGTAGGTTGGGAAGTAGCCAAAATAGCCGCTCGACCAGTGCACGTCTTGCAGCACGCCCTGAGCATCATTGGGGGGGGTGAGGCCAAAGTATTCTTCCATGCGGCTGTTCCAGGCTGCGGGCAAATCCTTGACAGCCAATGAGCCTTCCATCAGAGCAATTTCCAACTCCAGGCGCAGCATAATATGCAAGTTATAGGTGGCTTCGTCGGCTTCTACGCGAATCAGCGAAGGCTCTACATAGTTGATGCCTTTATAGAAGGTACCCAAATCCACATTACCTAATTGTGATGGGAAAAGCTCTTGCAAGCGCGGATAAAAATGCTCCCAGAAAGGCATTGAACGCCCAACCAGATTCTCATAGGTGCGCGATTGCGATTCGTGCACGGCCATTGAGGCGCCATCCATCAGCGGGGTGCGTTCAAAAACCGGGTTATGGCCCATGCCATAGAGGGCGTGACCACACTCATGTAACGTGCCAAAGAGCGCCGTTGGAATGTAATTCTTATCGACGCGGGTGGTGATGCGTACATCGTTGACGCTAAAGCCGGTTGTGAAGGGGTGCGCCGATTTGTCCTGGCGACCGCGCTTCCAGTCATAACCGTACTTCGTGATAATTTCTACGCCAAAATCCCACTGCTTTTGCTCATCATAGTCAAGATGCAAGAATGATGAATCAACCTGAGGACGATCGGCAATCGCTTTGAGCAATTCCACCTGCTGAGGACGCAACTGATTGAAAATCGCCTGCACTTCGACAGTTTTCATATCGGGTTCGTACACATCCAAGAGCGGGTCGTAAACATGCTCGTACGGCGCAAAGAACTCGGCATACTGGCGGCGCAGATCAACGATTTCTTCCAGGTAGGGCTGGAATTTGGCAAAATCAGATTCGGCGCGCGCTTCTTCCCAGGCGCTATAGGCCAGCGCAACGGTCTTATAATATTTAGCCGTATATTCCGGTGATACTTTGGCATAGGTATCATAAAATCGTTTAGTCACTTGAATCAGGCGCGCATCATCCGAATCGGGGTCCAGTCCTTCGGCGTATTTGCTCAATTTTTCAAGGCGCTTGCCAAATTTCTTAGACGTTGTTTTTGAATGTACCAAACCCTGCAATGTCGCAATCTGGTTACCGCGCTGCTCGGCGCCCCCCGGCGGCATATTCACTTGCTGATCCCATTCCAGCATCATCGCCGCGGCATAGATATCGAATATTTCCGCAACAGCTTGCTTGA
>JACNJM010000120.1 GCA_014382605.1 Anaerolineae bacterium | reverse complement strand
AGCATAAAAATCTCGGCGGACTCAGCGTTCTCTGTGGTAAATACCCGCCCTGGCGCTAATTTAAGAAAGCCGTGATTTTGACACCACACCACTTGACAGACAGATTTATGTAATATATAGTAATGCGATCATCTAAGTCTTATTTCGTAAAAATGAGACAAACTTAGTAAAAAGTTTCGCATTTGGCAATGAGAGGTATCTATGGAAACTACACTATCTTCAACTGTTTTTGAATTTTTTCGCATGGCAGGCCTGGCAGTTGTGATCGCGGCTGCCGGTTATGTGATTTCTGAATTGGCGTTGATTCGCGTGGTGCGAAACTTACTTGCGCGCTTTATGAATGGTACCTGGGTAGATTTTATCTCTGGGTTGGTACGCTTGAGTCTTTTTCTGCTGACGGGCAAGATCATCATTGAGCTGACAGGCACAGCCGGGGCGCTGGTTGTAATTGTCACAGCCGTGACGGGCGCGTTTGCCATTGGCTCTGAACGTTTGGCATCAGATATTGTTTCGGGCGTTAAGCTGATGTTTTTGCGTTATTACGATGTTGATGAATATGTCACATTGGGAAATTACTTTGGCAAAGTTATCGAAATTAATATGAGCGCAACCAGCCTGCTGACCATTGATAAAGACAAAATCATCATCCCCAACTCAGAAGCCGTCAATGGGACGCTGATCAATCACTCGCGAGTTTCCGGTTATCGGATCAAAATACGCATCCCCGTACGCGGTGAACATGACCGTGTGGTTGTTTTGCGTGTGCTTGAAGAAACAGCTTCTCAATTTGAAGGTCGTCTGGATGGCGATGCCTACCGGCCAGTGGTGATTTTCGATGGTATCGGCGCGGATACAAATTTCTATGAAGTTTGGACCTATGTTGCCAAATGGCCCGATACGGTCTATAAAGCCAGCGATTTGCGTTTGAAACTGGTGCAGGCTTTAGAGGCTAAAGGTATCACCGTTGGTTTGGCGCCGGTCTATGCGCTGAACCCGGGTACGAAGGTATAGGCTCCGTGGAATACCCCAACCGCAAGAGAAAAGCGAATTTGATACGCTCGTTGATCGTGGCCTCGGCGACAACCACGATGATTGCCACCGGGGGTTTTGGCACGCTGCCCGAAAATAATCTTACGGCAGATTTCCAGCAGGTCGTGATGGATATTGTACCCCATGACCTTACGCAGTATTTGGAGCCATACCTGTATGTGACGCCAACGCCCGGGGCGCAGGAACCAACCTCGAGTGAGTCCGATTTTCCCCTTTCCTTACCGATTGGCCCCTCGGGGCGCGATACGATTGATCCAAATGAACGTTTTGGACAGCCACAAAAACAACAACTGGCCCAAAATGGTGTCGATTTTGTCAACTCGGCGGGTACGCTGGTTTTGGCTGCCGCGCCGGGGCGCGTATTGCATGCCGGAGCAGATGCGAAAGGTCAGTTTAGCCCTTCCGCGGAGTTATATGGGTTAGTCGTGGTGATGGAACATTCGCTGCCGGGGTACGCCCAGTCGGTGTATACACTTTACGCCCATCTTTCGCAGGTTGATGTGGAACCTGGGCAGCAACTTGATGTGGGTGAGACGCTGGGGTTGGTGGGATCAACCGGGCATACCACTGGCAGCGAATTACATTTTGAAGTCCGCTATGGTGAGAACACGCATGACAACGCCCGCAATCCGGAGTTATGGCTGATTCAGTTCGACGATGACGGGGAGACAGCCAATGGCGCACTGGCTGGACGCATTCTGGATGAAAATGGTGATCTGGTAGATGTTAATGTGGTGGTTCAGCCCCTGGGGGAGGCGAATGCGAACCCGATGGATTTGCACCCGTATGTGGATAAACGCTTGCGGCTACAACCCCCGTGGGGAGAGGCTTTCGCGGTGGGCAACCTGCCCCCGGGAGAATACAAGATCAGCTTTGCCCTGCCCGGCCTGGGCTATCAGAGCGATGTTATAGAAGTCGTTTCGGGCCGTGTGACGGAGTGGGAGTGGGTGAAACCCGCAAAATAAAAAATGGAGAGCAAAGCTCTCCATTTTTTATTTTGTGTTATACGCAATCCTGATCGTGCGTTGCCCGGACATATTTTTGCAAAAACTGCCCGGTATACGATTTCGGATTGCCACAAATATCTTCTGGCGTGCCTTCGGCAATGATCTCGCCACCGGCATCGCCGCCCTCTGGCCCCAAATCAATAATATGATCGGCGATTTTGATAATATCGGCGTTGTGCTCAATAATCAGCACCGTATTGCCGGCTTCGACCAACCGCTGCAACACTTGAATGAGCTTGTGTACATCGGCGGCGTGCAACCCCACAGAGGGTTCATCCAGCACATAGAGCGTGCGCCCGGTGGAAATCTTGGAAAGCTCGCGCGAAAGTTTCACCCGTTGCGCTTCGCCCCCCGATAGCGTCGGCGACGATTGTCCAATGCGAATATATCCCAGCCCGACATCTTGCAGCGTTTCTAGTCGTCGTAGCATATTGGGATGGTTTTCAAAAACTTCCGCGGCAGTATCTACTGTCATCCCCAGCACATCGGCGATAGAGTGTCCTTTGAAGCGCACTTGCAAGGTTTCGCGATTGTAGCGTGAACCGTGACAAATATCGCAAGGCACGTACACATCGGGCAAGAACTGCATCTCGATGCGGATTTGACCCTGACCCTGACAGGCCTCGCAGCGCCCGCCGTGGACATTGAACGAGAAGCGCCCTTTGGCATAGCCGCGGATTTTGCTCTCAGGCAGTTCGGCGAACAGATCACGGATATGATCGAAAATCCCGGTATACGTCCCCGGGTTGGAGCGCGGCGTGCGTCCGATGGGGGATTGGTCGATATTGATAACCTTGTCAATATGCTCCAGCCCCTCGATAGAATCATGCGCCGCAGGTTGAGAGCGCGCCCCGTGTAAATAGCGCGCCAACGCGGCGTAAAGCACATCCACCATCAACGTCGATTTGCCAGACCCTGAAACCCCCGTGATGCAAACTAATTTGCCAAGTGGAACATCAACACTGATATTCTTCAGGTTATGCGCCTGCGCTCCGATTACGCGGATCATCTCGCCGTTGCCCGGCCTACGTTCTGTGGGGATCGGCACTTGCTTTCGGCCGGAAAGATAAGCTCCCGTGAGTGATGTAGGATGCTTGAGTACATCTTTGGATGGCCCGTTGAAGATCACTTCGCCGCCGTGTTCGCCTGCTCCCGGGCCGAGATCAACAACCCAATCGGCGGTTTCTATTGTTTCTGAATCATGTTCGACGACCAACACCGTGTTGCCCAGATCGCGCATGCCTTCCAGGGTTTTCAGCAAGCGGGCATTATCACGCGGATGCAGGCCGATGGAGGGTTCATCCAGCACATAGAGTACGCCCATCAGCCGCGAGCCTATCTGCGTTGCCAAACGGATGCGCTGTGCTTCGCCGCCTGAAAGCGTGGCTGCCTTGCGGCTGAGCGTCAGGTAGTCTAGCCCTACCGCGACCAAAAATCCCAGCCGGTCTTCGAGTTCGCGCAGCACGCGTGAGGCAATGATTTTTTGCCGCTGGCTCAGGATCGCTTCTTGCTCTTTGAGTTCCAGCACCCAATCCAACGCGCGGCGCACCGGCCATTCGGTGACATCCAGAATGTTGATGTCTGCCAGTGTTACAGCCAGTGCTTCAGGGCGCAGACGCGCTCCATTGCAGGTGGAGCAGGGGCGGTCGTTCATATACTCCATGATGCGCTCGCGCATTCCCTCGGAGGTAGTCTCGCGGAAACGCCGTTCGAGGTTGTTGACCACGCCCTCATATTCACGCTCAAAGGTATAAATTTTGCCGTCACGTTGGCGCTTGTAATTGATGGTCACTTCCTGGCCGCGCGTGCCATAGAAAATAGTGTCGAGTTGTTCTTCATTCAACGAACTTACCGGAGTGTCAAGATTAATCCCGTTGGCTTCTGCCGCGCCCACCAGTGTAGACCAGTAATATCCGCCGCTCTCTCGCTCGCCGCGCCATTCCCCAACGTCAATTGCCCCCTGGTTGATGGAGCGGGATTTATCGGGTATCAGCAGATCGGGGTCAATATTCATGCGCGTGCCAATACCCTGACAATCAGGGCACGCTCCATGCGGGGTGTTAAACGAAAACGTGCGCGGCTCGATAGCGGGCAGGCTGATGCTGCAATGCGCGCAAGCCAAATGTTCAGAGTAGCGTAAGTCACGCCCCTCACCCCCATCCCCTCTCCCACTGGGAGAAGGGAGCGTGGGGTGAGGGGTTGTATCCTGCACAATTAAATGCCCATCGCCAAATTGCAGGGCTGTCTCCACCGAGTCGGTCAACCGCGAGCGGAAATTCTGCATCTCTTCATCGTCTTCATAGCGCCGAATGACCACGCGGTCTACCACGGCTTCAATGTGGTGAATTTTGTAACGATCCATCTGAATGTCTTCATCCAGGCTGAGAACCTGCCCATTCACGCGCACGCGCACGAAGCCGGATTTTTGAATCTCATCTAAAACGGCCTGATGCGTCCCTTTGCGGGCGCGCACCATTGGGGCCAGGATGAGCAGCCGACTCCCCTCCGGGAGTTGTTCCACCGCCTCGACGATTTCCTGCGCCGATTGGCGGGTAACTTCCCGACCACATTGCGGGCAATGCGGGATGCCCGCGCGGGCGAAGAGCAAACGCAGGTAATCATAAATCTCGGTGACGGTTCCCACCGTAGAGCGCGGATTGTGCGACGTGGCGCGCTGGTCAATCGAAACCGCGGGCGAAAGCCCTTCGATATAGTCCACATCGGGTTTATCCATCTGCCCGAGGAATTGCCGCGCATACGAAGAAAGCGATTCGACATAGCGGCGCTGCCCCTCGGCGAAGATGGTATCGAAGGCCAGGGATGATTTTCCAGACCCCGACAAACCGGTAATCACAACCAGTTTGTCGCGGGGAATATCCAGGCTGATATTTTTTAGATTGTGAACGCGTGCGCCCACAACGCGGATTACAGATAATGTCATAGTATTTGGGTTGGTAAGTGGTTTAGCTGTTTTGGGTTATTTATGAATTGTGAAAACATATTTCGGATGCAGTAGCGATAGTGCTTTTGTTAAATGCAAACGCGTCCATTTTAGCACAATCGAGCTAAAAACAGGCGCGCAGTTTGAAAAATCTCCGAAAACTTTTTAGCGGTCGAAAGCGGTAAAGGTCTCCATAATGGTGAGCATTACGCTGTCGGTAAAAGCCGTAATGCGGCGAAAGAGATTGCTCCACACAAGCGGAGACTGCACCGAGGCAGCTTCGTAGACACCGTACATGGCATCCAGCAAATTTGAGCGAAAAAATAAGAAGGCTTGTGTGGCTTCCATGATGTTGAGGTTGTGGCGGCGGGCGCGGATTGCATATTCATACCCCAGTGCGCGCGCTTCGGCATCGGCGCTGCTGCCACTCTCGGACGAGAGGTAGGCATTCAGAGCTTGTAGCAGCGAACGCCCACTCTGACGGTATTGCTGGCGAGCGTCATTGTCGAGTTTTTTGTACCAGGATTGATTGGTAAGCGCGCCCTCGCTAATCTGAAAGCGAGTTCGCGTGAGCGCATTTTTGATCACCAATTGAGTTTCCGATTCCGTATTTGCCTGATCGGCTTGCTGCCAAAGCATCACTTCATCACGGCGAAAACGGCGGTGTCCGCCAGGGGTGCGATGCACAGGAATGCGCCCATGATCGGCCCAATTGCGGATCGTACTGGGATGCACGCCTAATTCTTGGGCCATTTCACTTAGGCTTAACCATTCAGATGACATAATTACTCCTTTAGGGCTTATGCTTGTTTTCGGTATATTTTTCATCGTGTTGCATAAGTCCTATTCAAGCTTGAATCTGTGATCTACTGAATTTGCTTGATGCACGCACTTAATTACGCGTCCCCGGCCAGGGCTGCTCTTTCGATAACAGGTAATGGTTGAGCATGTTTTTGAAAATCCGCTACATTGATGCGAGTGAGCATCATTAGCGTTATCAATACCATCAGCGCCATCAGGCCAAAGACCAGCAGATAACCTAAAACAGGCTGGTTTGTGAGCAGGCGTGTTACATCCCGCAACGCTCCGCCCATCAGCGAGCCGGTCATTCGTGAGATGGCATTGGCCATACCCCATGCGCCAATAAACAATCCTACCTGCCCTTCCACCGTCATATCCAGCATCAGAGAAAGATTCGAAACCGTTGAAATGCCGGTCCCTGTACCGAGCAACACTAATCCAACATAAAAAATACCGCTTTGTAATAAGATCCCGCTGATTGTGATCAGCACGAACCCCGCCAGGATGATCCAGCCTCCGAAAGCGGCGATCATCTTTTTGGACTGGCGAGATTCCAGCCAACCGGTGAGCAATAGTGCAATGAGTGCAAACACGCCCCAGATCGAAGTGATGCGGGTTGTTTCCGTGACACTCATTCCGAAGGCTTCCCCGGCGAAGGGTTCCAACAAAATATCTTGTCCCAGGATGGCTGTTAGCAGGAGGATGAGATACCAGAAAAAGCGACTGGCCTGGGGATTGCTGAGGATCGTGCGGGTCATTAAGCCCCAAGTATAGCGTTCTTCATTCGATGCCCGGTGGTGATTCCGTTGCTCGAGGCGGATCAACCCGGTCAGGCCTATCAATAGGGCTACAAACCCCACCCACCGAAACGCGCGCACCAATGCCTGGGGGGTGTAGGGATCAACCATTTTGCTGAGAATGATGGATGTTAGAATAATGCTCACGATCATCATAAACCACATAATTGCAATGGTTTTTCCACGGCCTTTCTCTCCGGAAAGTTCGGATGCCAAAGAGAGATACGAAACCGCGGCCAGATTGTAGCCCATCCCCCAGGCCCCGAAGGATAGAATCCCCATGAGAATACCCTGACCGAGGTTTTCTGCCATTGAAAACGCGGTTATTGGGGAAAGAACCACGCCAAGCACACACAACACCAGCCCCAAGAGAATGGCTGGTGTCCGGCGAAAGCCAAAGAGATGTTTTTTGTCAGAGTACGCGCCGATATAGACTTGAATTGGAGAGAAGATATAAGGCAGTGAAGCCAATATGGCTACCAAAGTCGCTGAGATGGCGAGTTCTTTAATCATAACCCGGTTTAGCGTACTGTTGATGGGCAACAATGTGATTGTAACGGCTACATGCAGCAGGCCAAGCTGGATTTGTTTACGTAACATACTTTTCCTTCTTGTGAAATGATTACTCCGCGGAATCGTGTTGTCGAGGCACAAAATACATTTGGTATAGAGCTACTCGAATCTATCAAAACCTGTGCAGATGGACAATATAGATTTTTGTAGATTCTTTTTGATGGAGCTACGAATATTCGCTGTACCCAAAACTGGACGAAGCGGCTTGCTTTTCGTCCAGTTTTGGATTGGAATTCTGAGTTTTAATTAGCCTATAATACAATTTTGCCCGGTGGCAAGCTGGTATCGATAGGTGCTTCAGCAGCAGTGTCGCGTGCCAGGCGCTCGTACATACCCACCTCTGCCATCACATCTGGATCGACATGCAAATCCAGTAAATTTGAAGGATACTGGTGGTATTTCTGATGCAGATAGTTCAGTGTCTGCTCGTAATAAGAGTCCAGACTGCCACCTTGGATAATAATCACTTTCGTCATTGGAATAACTCCTTTAATGGTGTGGCAGCGTGCAGGAGCTTATTTTCCATACAAGAATACTCATTTTTCCTCCGAATTTTATTGGTAGCGCTGATCTAGCGGCAAAAAACAGGAGCTAACTAATTTAAGTTAGCTCCTGATGCAGTTTCTTTTAGGCAGAGATAATTTTAGCAACTGCTAAAAGAGCGTACCCTCGCATAAATTGAGTATATGCTGCAATGCCATTGAATAAGAACAGGCACAAAAAAAACGCTGGAAAATCTGAGATTCCCTTTGGTATAATAAACATATCCTGTCCACCACCTATAAATGTGGATAGGGCCTCAGGCGCTCCAGCTATTGAACCGGTTTGGAGCGCCTTCTTGTGTGTTGATTATAACAGAACGTATGTTCTGGTCAATAGCTCTATAAAAATATTTATGTATTCTTTCGATGACTCTACTGCAGACAACTATTAAGCGAGAAACGAACCTTCCTTCTGATGTTTTTGCAGTGAAGTCTTTAGATGCAGATGTTTTCTCAACGATCTGAGGACATTGAATGAATTTTCTCATTACCGGCGCAGCCGGATTCCTGGGTGCCTCCCTGGCCAACAGCCTGGTACGGGATGGGCATCAGGTACGCGGCCTGGATGATCTTTCAACGGGCGACCCGCAGGCAATTGATAAAAGCGTTCACTTTACACGCGGCGATGTCAGCGACCGCCCCAAGCTCTGGACATTATTACAAAATGTAGATTGTGTCTATCATCTTGCGGCGCGGGTTTCCGTCCCCGAATCGATTCTCTACCCCCGTGAATATAATACAGTGAATGTGGGGGGGACAGTCAGTTTGATGGAAGCCATGCGCGATGTTGGTGTGCGACGGGTGGTATTCATCTCGTCAGGAGCTATTTATGGCAAACAAGTGCGGCAGCCGCTCAAGGAAACCGTCAGACCTTTTCCCGATTCGCCATATGCCGTTAGCAAGCTTTCATCTGAGACGTATGTGCGTACGATTGGAGAACTTTGGGGTATCGAAACGGTGAGTCTGCGAGTTTTTAACGCCTACGGACCCGGGCAAAATCTACCTCCGTCCCATCCGCCAGTAATACCAAATTTTATAAAACAGTCTGTCCGAAATGGGAGCATTATCATTCATAGCAGCGGCGAACAAACCCGCGACTACGTGTATGTCGATGATGTTGTTCGGGCAATGGTTGCTGCGGCTACCGCGCCTTCGATTGATGGGGAAGTGATCAATGTAGGTAGTGGCACTGAAACCAATGTGCGCGATTTGGCGCGCCTGATCGTGGAAATAACTGGCAGTTCGGCAGAAATTATCTATAATCCACGCGCCAGCTCCGGGATAGACCGCATGTGTGCCGATTTGTCGTTGGCAGGTGAGAAATTGGGCTATTCGCCCCGCTCAATGCTGGAAGAAGGTCTTCAGTTGACCATCCGGCAGGACACCCGTTTTTCGAATGCGTAGGAATGAATTCTACGCGAAACGTCACTTTTTAGCATCACTGGGGGTTATATACGCAAGCCCTTCGATGGGCTCCTTGTACTGCAATTGCGGTATGGCTATTTACTGGAGGATTATATGAAATTATTAGAAGGCAAAAAAGCCCTGATTTTTGGTATGGCAAATAAACGTTCGATTGCCTGGGGAATCGCCCAGGCTTTTCATCAGCATGGCGCGGAATTGGGTTTCAGTTACGCTGGAGAAGCGCTGGCGCGTCGCGTGCAGCCTCTGGCCGAGTCGCTGGGTGTCTCTTTTGTGGAGCCTTGTGATGTTGCCGATGATGCTGCTATTGACCAGGTCGCTCAGAAGGCCAAAGTCCATTTTGGTGAAATTGATATTCTGGTACACTCGATTGGTTTTGCGAACCGCGATGAATTGCAAGGCGCATATTACAATACCAGCCGGGAAGGTTTCCACCTGGCAATGGATATCAGTGTATATTCTTTCACCGGGTTGGCGCGTGCTTTTCAACCAATATTGCGCACCGGTGGTTCGCTGCTGACTCTGACTTACTACGGCAGTGAAAAAGTGGCCCCCAATTATAATATTATGGGGGTTGCTAAAGCCGCCCTGGAAGCATCTACGCGCTACCTGGCCTATGATTTTGGCCCACAAAATGTGCGCGTGAACGCGATCTCGGCTGGCCCCATCCGCACACTGGCCGCGGCGGGGGTCTCGGGTTTCAAGACCATGTATCGGCAATTCACCGAATTTGCACCCCTGCCACAAGAAATTGGCATTGAAGATGTGGGAAATACCGCCGTATACCTTTGCTCTGAATTGGGCGCGAAAACTACAGGGCAGGTGATCTACGTCGATTCGGGGTATAGTATTTTGGGGGTTCCAACCCCCCGCGAAAAAACCGAATAGCGATTAATGCAAAGCTGCAGAGATGCGAAACCGCAAAAATTTTTTAGTTGTTTTCCCTTGCGCTCTCGTTTCCTCGCGTCTTACGTTATTTTGTAACTATTCAGTCTCGAGCCGAAAGAGGCCGAAAAAGGGGTGTGCGGTAGGGCGCGTAGCGCCCTACCGCACACCCCTTTTTCGGAATTCTCTCTGCGAAGGCATTCGCCTGAGCTGTTACGTTATTATTTTTATTGCGGCTGAAGGCCGCGCTATGGTAAACTCAGACCATGTTCAAGCGGAAAGATGATATTCCTGAAAGCGCCAGCCTGCCGTCACCGGTAACGCGCGTTACCTCGGTTTTGGGCTCTGGCATTACCTGGAAGGGCGCTATCAGCGGCAGCGGTGGCGTACGCGTTGAAGGTACTTTTGATGGCGAGATTTCCCTGCGTGGTATGCTCGTGGTTGGCGAAAATGGACGTGTAACTTGTGAACATGTTCGGGCGCATGTTGTGATTGTGGCGGGCGCCTTGCGCGGCGATATTACTGCCGAAAAAGTTGAAGTTCGCAAGACGGGCCGCGTGTGGGGTGATGTAGTCACAGCGGCATTTTCTACTGAAGAAGGCGCTTTCTTGCGCGGGCAGATCACGATGGAAGATCAAGTAGACCTGGGTTTGCCCACTGAAATACCGATTGAAGAACCGGAACCCCCTGTTGCGGAAGATTGAAATATAGACGGATGCTTATCATTTGGGGGATACTCCTCTTGGGGCTGGCAGCCTGCTCCGGGGGGATGAATCACGCGGGGGCCGCGGTTGAAGCTCTCTCATCGGGTTTGGATTCAACCCCGAGGGCGCTTCTGTCCCCGAGCCCCTCGCCCAGCCACTCCCCCGATTCGGAGGAAAGGAGTGAAGGTTTCATCCCTTCACCAACTTCCATTCCCACACCAGCAATTTGTAGCCAAACCACCGGACGCGTTGAGAGCGGTGAACTGGTGACAGAGTTACTTCCGGAGCCATTGAAGTATCGCGTATATTTGCCGCCCTGTTACGCCGAGCACTTGCAGCGCAAATATCCGGCGTTGTATTGGCTTCACGGCCAGACTTATACCGAAGATCAATGGTTGCGCCTGGGGGCTGCGGAAACTGCCGACCGGCTCATTGCTGAGGGGGTTATTCCGCCGTTGGTGATGATTTTTCCCGGAGAACAAGATCACTACACCCCGCCGCCGGACAATACCTATGGCGAGGCATTGCTTAATGCGTTGATCCCCCATATTGAACGAGAGTATCGTGTACGTTCAGAACGGACGTACCGCGCCATTGGCGGCCTTTCACGCGGCGGAAATTGGGCCATATACCTGGGAATAGCACAGCACGAATATTTTGGCGTGATTGGCGCGCATAGCGCGCCGGGGTTTGTGAATGATAGCGAGCAGAGGCTGCGCGAATGGTTACGTGCGATCCCTGAAGCACACTTGCCGCGGATTTATCTCGATACTGGCGCGGATGATCGCTGGCGACAATACACCCTCCAATTGGGCGAGATTTTGACAGATGAAAATATCCCCCATGAGTGGCATCAATTCCAGGGGGTGCACGATGAAAGCTACTGGGCTGCGCATCTGGAGACCTATTTACGCTGGTATGCACAAGATTGGTAAAAATCCATTGTATAATTTGACCTATGTCTCTAACTAAAGATCAAGTTGAACATATTGCCCAACTCGCCCGTCTGGATTTGACAGAGGCCGAGCAGGCGCGCTACGCGCAACAGCTTTCGGCGATTCTGGATTATTTCGAACAACTCCAACAAGTGGATACCGGGAGCGTGGATACAATGGCGTATCTTCAGACTGGTGATAGCCAATTGCGAACCGATGAACCCCACCCCGGGCTGGGAATTGATGCGCTGCTCTCTAACGCTCCGGATGCGGATGCACGCCAGTTCCGTGTGCCGCCAATTTTAGGTTGAAAGTTGAAGGTTCAACTTTTTACTTGTAACCTGTAACTCAAAAAAAATGCTAACGAACTTAACTATATTCGAAATTATTACGCTACTTGGCAGGGGAGAAATCTCCAGCGGTGAATTAATGCAGGCTTATGTAGAGCGCATTCAACAGTTGGAGCCGCGCTTGCATGCCTTTCTCACTCTACGCCTGGAAGATGCGCTGAACCAGGCCGATGTGGCCGATCAGCAACGGGCGGAGCTCTCTCGCCGCGGGGATGCGATCCCGCCCCTGTTGGGTGTGCCCTTGGCCGTCAAGGATGTGCTCGCTGTTGCGGGGATGCCCTGCACGGCTGGCTCGAAAATCCTGGAAACGTTCCAGCCACCCTACGATGCCACCGTAGTGGCGCGTCTGCGGGCTGCTGGGGCGATTATTTTGGGCAAGACTAATACCGATGAATTTGCGATGGGATCATCCACGGAAAATTCTGCCTACGGGGTGACGCACAATCCCTGGAATCTGGAACGCGTTCCCGGCGGTTCCAGCGGGGGCAGCGCGGCGGCGGTAGCGGCGCGCATGGCTCCAGCAGCGCTGGGCACGGATACTGGCGGTAGCGTGCGCCAACCGGCTTCGTTTTGTGGCGTGACGGGGATCAAACCGACCTATGGGCGTGTTTCGCGTTATGGCTTGTTTGCCTATGGCTCGTCGCTGGATTCGGTGGGGGCGCTGGCGCGCGATGTGGCCGATCTCACATTGGTGTTCAATATAATGCAGGGATGCGACCCGCGTGACGCGACTAGCGGGAACGCCCCCCAGGAGCAGATGAACATCGAGGATAACTGGAGCAGCCGCGGGCTGCGCGTGGGCGTCCCCGATGAATATTTTGGCGGTGGAATCCAACCCGAAGTGGAATCGGCTGTGCGGGCTGCTATTCAGACCTATCAATCTATGGGCGCAGAAATTATCCCGGTGAAACTGCCGCACACGCAGTATGCCGTGCCAGTTTATTATCTGATCGCTCCGGCAGAAGCTTCGGCCAATCTGGCACGCTATGATGGGCTGCGTTACGGCCCGCGTGTGGATGCCGATGACTTGCATCATATTTACACGGCCACGCGCGGAGCGTTGTTCGGGCGCGAGACCAAGCGGCGCATCATGTTGGGGACGTACGCGCTTTCGGCGGGCTATCAGGATGCGTATTATGGCAAAGCGCAGAAAGTACGGGCGTTGATAAGGCAAGATTTTGAGCGCGCCTTCAAACAGGTGGATATGATCGCCGCGCCGGTAGCGCCGACTACAGCTTTCAAGATTGGCGCGCATAGCGGCGATCCGTTGGCGATGTATCTGGAAGATATTTTTACGCTACCGGCAAATTTGGCCGGAGTACCAGGGGTGGCTTTTCCCGTTGGTCTGGATCATGAAAACTTGCCCATTGGAATGCAGTTGCTCGGTCCGCATTTTCAGGAACAGCGATTATTAAATGCCGCCCACCGTTACCAGTTGGTCAGCGATTGGCATAAAGCCCGGCCAGCAGAAGCCTCAATTCTCGGCTAAACGCCAGAATGAGTCAAACCACGGCGGCGCGGTCTGCGTGAAATGCGCCCAGGAACCCGGCTCGGGGTCTGCGTCGGGTTTCATCCACTCCCATAAACCCAGGAATATGAAGTTATACTGCACGAGGGTATTCATGATTGTGCCCAATGTATGACGGAATTCATGCGGGCTTTCCAGTTGGCGGTGCGTGCTGTCGGGTTGGTCTACGTCCCAGTGAGGGAAATATACGCTCAGGTCTTCACCATCGAGATATTGTCCGTTGAGGGGGTACGCGTTGCCATCCCACGCTTCATCGTCGACAATTTGCACGAATGGATTGGCAAATTGTAAGTAGTAGATACCGCCGGGCTTGAGAATGCGCGCTACGCCGCAGATGACTGAATCGACCTCAGGGACAAAGTTGATCGAGTAGGGTTGCCAGACGATGTCGAATTGCTTGGCAGGAAAAACCTTGAGATCGCGCATATCTCCGTGGATGGCTGTCACCTTCAGGTTGTGGTGCGCCGCGCCCAGGCGGTCGCGTTCCAACTGCACATCCGAAAGATCGAACACAGTCACATCCGCTCCCAACAGGGCAAAGGCAACCGAATCTTGGCCGCCGCCCGCGGCCAGGCAGAGTACGCGTTTTCCGCGCACATCTTTGAGCATAGTATGGCGATAAATATAGCGCTGTGCATCCTCGATGGTGAAATCCAGAAACGGGCGCGTGTATTCCACATTGGCGCGCGCCAGGGCGTTCCAGCGTTCACGGTTGTTTTTATTGATGTTGTCCATCAGGCGCCTCCACCGACTACCCAGACCTGCCCATTGAAAGAGGGGAAGAGATACCCCAGCACCACGCGGGCGGTGCGACTCATCCAGCAATCGGGGATTTCATCATGCAACTGGGCGGCAGATTTTTGACCACAGATCACCGACCAGAAGGAATTCGCTGGAAAGTGGGCCTGACCGTCGGAGCCGTCGGCGGGTTGCCAGGGAGTGATGCTGAGCTTGCCCTCCTGGAAGTTGAGTTGGGTGCCGCGGTCGTAGAAGTTCAGCTTTAGCTCGCCAGTGAATCCTGCACCCGCAGACTCGGCGAGATGTTTTTCTAGCTTCTGTTGGATGGCCTGCAAAAACAGGGTTTCATCGGGGATGCGCACAAACCAGGCATAAGGCGGCGCGGCCTGCATTACGTCACGCCCAAGTGCGTCATAGATGGGATGCTCGCGCCCCAGGCGCAAATATAGCCCGCGGATTTCTTCGGCGGGGTGCTCAAAACTATCATCCACAAATTTGTGTTGGGCAATCCGCCATAGTTCGTGCAGCAAGTGCGGCAGCAAATTAAGATAACCCATCCCGGGTTTTAGCGCCAGGAAATTAATATTCATCACTGGCCCCCAGAAGATATGCTGATGATGCACATAGCCCAGCGGTTCACCGTGCTGGCTTTCGATCAGCAGCCAGTGGAACTTGCCATCCGATCCGTCTGTGTAGCCGTCGAACTCGTGCGCCCAGGTGTTATCATCGACATCCATTGAGAAGAGCATCTGACGTGTATTCTCTTCATGCAGTTGGCGCACAAAAGCGCGATCGGCTTTGCTGGTGGGTGTGCGCAGGCGATAGTCGTCGACCGCATCATCGTCGAGCCAGGGGAAACTGGGGGGATAGATGCGATAGCCGCCGCCGAGTTGCAGCGCAGGCTCGTAGCCGATTTGGCGGTAGAACGAGGGAATCCCGGTGATGACCTGCAGCACTTCGCCGCGCTCCGCACTGAGAGCGTGAATCACATCGAATTGTTGACGGACCAACCCCCGGCGGCGGTAGTCTTCGTGCGTCATTACCAGTTCGGGGCGCCCCACCTTGATGGGCGCATCGCCATATCGCCAGGTTTCCGAGAACAGGCACATCGCCGAGACGATCTTTCCCATCGCGGTATCCTCCACAACGGTCATATCCGCATGGCGCAGTATGGGGAACTTGCCGTCTACCCAATCTTGCATGAAGGTTTTTACGAAGGGGTACTTTTTTTCGTCTTCATCGA
>JACNJM010000065.1 GCA_014382605.1 Anaerolineae bacterium | reverse complement strand
CACCCCTATTTTCGGTATATTTTTCATCGTTTTGCGTAAGTCCTATTTAATATCAATAACACCGATTGTTATCTACGGCTGCTGATTATATCACCCCGCGAGGGGTATAATTGCGGAGTTCTTCAGGACGAAACCCATGACTGAGTGTGAAACCCCAATTACGTCATCATCCGAACAATACCAGCGCAGTGCGCGTTTGCGTGCGTCCCTTTGGGAGAATAACTCCCCGCCATCGCTGCAAATTCAGGCTGCGGTGTATCAACTGCATCTTGAAACCATCGGTCATCCGCCGCGTGGGAGTTGGGCGAAACGCGGTTTTGATTTTTTGCTCTCATTGGTAGTATTGGTAATCTCAGCCCCGATTTGGTTGTTGATTTCAACTCTGATTTGGCTGGAAGACCCTGGTCCGATTTTCTTCATTAAAAACTCGGTCAGCAAAGGGGGGAAGAATTTTTATCAACTTAAATTCCGCACCATGCAAAAGGACGCCGAAAGCGCTACCGGCCCGGTGATGGCGCGCGTCAATGATGGTCGCACGTTGCGAATTGGGCGATTTTTACGCAAAACGGCATTGGATGAACTCCCGCAGTTGGTCAATATTTTCCTCGGGCAGATGTCATTTGTCGGCCCGCGCCCGCAACGCACAGTGTTGGTGCATGAGTACTTGCAGACGATGCCCGAGTTTGCTGAGCGGCATTGCGTACTGCCCGGCCTGGCGGGCCTGGCGCAGGTAGTGGGCAGTTACTACATCACCCCGCGCCAAAAACTGCGCTTCGACCGCATCTACGCCCGCCATGCCAGCCTGGGTTTCGATATTAAGCTAATTATTTTGGCTCTGCTGATTGTCTTTTATTTGCGCTGGAAGCCCGGCTGGAATGGGCGCATTCCGCGCCGCTGGGTGCGTTTTGGGGTACATCATTAACCCCGATTCGAAAGTAAGAAAGCGATGGATAGGATCAGTTAATTTTGCCAAGTGATAATCGTCTAGGACTCCGATAGACGGCTAATCGGCGCGGTCTGTCGTCTGTCGTCCGTCGTTACAACTCCCCGCCAACTTCCCCATAATACCAATGTCACAATCAACGCATTCAGCGCCTGCCCGCCGACTGCGCCGTATAACCCCCAGCGATGGATCAGCCAGAAGCCCAGCGTGAACATGCTTATAATCGCCGCGCTGTTGGCAATAAAAATGGGCCGCGTAATTTGCAACGCCTTGAAGGCAATTTGCAGCGGCCAGTAGGCATACCACAGGCCGTAATACAAGGCCATCAAGATTAGCCCGCCGCTATACGCCACATAGGTTTCGCCGTAGAGCAGGCGCAGCAAGATTTCGGGGAAAAGATTAGAAACCACCAGCAAACCCAAAATGGGCAGGCCGGCGATGAAATATATCCAGCGTAACATGCGACATAAGCCGCTCACCCCATCACGCTGAACAATGCCCGCGGCGCGCGGCGTAAAAAAAGTATCCAGGGCGCGCAGTAACACATGCACCGGCGCCACCAGCGTTTGCAAGGCGCGGTAAGCACCCGCGGCTGCAAAGCTAACCATCCCGGCGGCGATGATGGGGTAAATTTCGGATGCGGCCCAGTTTGCCAGCGATCCGCCTAAAATCCAGCGGCCAAAACGCCAGTTACGCGCCAGTGTAGCTTTGATGTTGAGCGCGCCATTCGTCCAATAACCGCGGGTTTGCCAGATACCCGCTGCCAGTGCTGCCAGCGATCCCCAGGCAATTGCATCCAGGCCATCTACCCCGCTGTTGAGTACCCCCAAACGCAGCCAGACAAACATCACCCCCAGACGCACGCCGTTGGCGATGGTCGTGTTGATGGCGGCATGTTGCACTTGCCCGCGGGTGTAGAAAACCCGCCGCAAAAATTCCTGTATCTGCCAGGTGATGGATACGAACCACAACCCAAATAAAGTTGGCCCGGCGGTGTCATTGCCAGTCAGGATGAGCAGCCAACCCAACCCGGCAGCGACCCCAGCGCTGCCAACCGCTAAACTGATTTGCAGCACGGCGTTGGCGCTGACAAAGCGCCGAAATTCATCCCGCGGCATGGTGGCCCCAAAGGTGTTGATGGGCTGAATAATCAGCCCATCTTGCACGGCGCGCAGCATATGGATCAGCAGAAAGCCCACTGAGTAGACGCCAAATTCGGTGGGGTCAACGGCCCGCGCCAGCACAATTGCGGCCAAAAAATTACCCACGCTGATAATGCCCTGGTCTACTGCGGCCAGATAACCCTGCAACGCCGAGCGGCTGCGAAAGATGGGGATGCTCTTTTGGAGACGATGAGTTAGCGAATTTGCCGACGAAGAGTTTGATGTCATAGTTTATGGCTACCCCCCATATTCCAGAATATATAAAATATTCCCCGGCACCGGGGTTAGAAAATAAATCGTCGTCCAACCGGCCCAGCCTACAAAATCTTCCTCGCTGTAGCCTAAATCAACCCAGTGACGGTCGGGCAGCCCGCCCCCTACGTCTTCGATGGTGGCAAAGCCATAATTGGGCACAAAGACTGGCAAACCCTTCATGTAGCGATACCATTCAATCGTTGTGGCGATCATGCCCTTTTGCAGTTGCGCCCCGCTTGATGTGGTTGTAGAACAATAATCTGGGATACCCAGGCGACAGGGCGAGTAGGTCGAAGCGTAGACTTCCACTTTACGCCAATACTCGATGGCCGTACCGCCTACATTTTCGGTGCGGATGACAATTTTCGTGCCATAGCCTATCACGCGCGGCTGTGGTTCGCGTGCCACCCATTCTGCTTCAACCTGACGCTCAATTTCCTGCCAGCCTTGTTCATCTGGGTGCGCCTCGTAGATCACACGCACGCGTTGGGCTGTCAGGCCATATTCGCCCGCGCTAACAATCTGAATAGTGTCAATTTCCACATCGGGCAGGGCTTGCTGTGTGGCGCCAAAGGGCAGGGGCGCTTGTTCGAGCAGCACTTCTTCACGCACGCGCACGATCTTGATGATGCCATCTTCGGGCAGGGGCGCCGATTCGGGCGGCAGGCTGAAATCTAATCCTTGTAAAGCCAGG
>JACNJM010000180.1 GCA_014382605.1 Anaerolineae bacterium | reverse complement strand
GTGTGGGCGCGAATGATAATGGGGTTATTACTGTCTCCAAATTCCCCCAGTATGACCGATTCGCGATACTCCCCTGGTAGAATCTCCAAGATTTGCCCCGGTCGTAGATTGCACATCGCCATGGCCAGCGTCCCCAGGGGGGCATCAATTGTCCCGGGGTTGTTGTCATCACCCTCGGGCGAGACAAAGATCACCTCGCCGGGCAATGGCTGCGCCTCCTCACCGAGACATTCCGCCCCGTTTTTAAAATGAATCCCCACCAGACCGCCATCCCCGTTACATGCTGGCGTAAAAACCATCACCAATAGAAGCATGAATTGTGTGAAAAATTTTGCTTTCACTGCACACCTCCTGATTGTAAACTTCATCTATGATCATACCTGATTTTTCGATTAGAATAAAGCCATGCAACTCACTTTAACTGAGAAAACATACGCCCGCAGCGCTGCGATCTTTAGCGGTCTTTCCGACGCAGAATTTGATCGGGCGCTGAATGCCGCAAGTTGTAAGCCATTAGCTGCGGACGCGTTTTTTTTCATGGAAGAGGACCCTGCCGATGCAGCGTTCGTGCTAATTGAAGGCAAAGTAAAACTGGCACAGGTTACTGTACATGGACAACAAGTGATTTTAGGGTATCTGACGCCGGGGCGGGTGTATGGCATTATTGCAGTGTTGAAGCGCATGACGTACCCTGTTTCGGCGCAAGCGGTGGGAAAGTGCAGAGCGTTGGTTTGGGATCGAAATACCTTGAATCAGCTGATGGAAGCTTCGCCGCGCATCGCTTTGAATGCGATGCGAATCATGGCAGGCCAAATTCGTGAGTTTCAGAATCGTGTGCGCGAATTATCTACGCAACAAGTTGAGCAACGTATTGCGCGAGCGGTTTTGCGGCTGGCGCGCCAATCTGGGAGAAGAATCGATGTAGGCGTTGTGATTGATTTGCCGCTTTCGCGGCAGGATTTGGCCGAAATGACGGGCACAACCATGTATACAGTCAGCCGCGTACTGAAAGAGTGGGCCAAACGCGGGATTGTGGAAAGCAGGCGCCAGCAAGTGACAATTCTGGCTCCACATGGATTAGTAGTTATCGCCGAAGGTATTCCTTCTGTTGAGGGGTTAGGCAAAGTAGATGATGATATTTGTGATATCTAGGGGTGTAATATTACTAATTAGCCTGACTTGATCCGAATTTTGCGCTAGCGCAAAGACAAAGCAAGCTTGCTTCAGTAGAATGATAGAAGCTTTTAAAATACCAACTCTACTGGAGGTTTTTGCTGTGAAAAAATATCTTTTTACTTTGATTTTCATGCTTGCTTTGGGGGTTTTGGTCAGCGCATGTAGTTCTTCTTCGGGTGAGCTTGACCCGGAAGAAGTTGTCGTCGCCTTTCAGAGCGGCGGGTGCATCGCGTGTCATGTGATCCCCGGTATCCCGAATGCGCAGGGAGCGATTGGCCCCGACCTTTCTCAAGCGGGTGTTGTGGCTGCCGAACGCATCCAGGCCGCAGATTATACCGGGCATGCTGAGACAACTGAAGATTTCTTGCGAGAAGCACTTTTGGAACCCGATGCTTATATCCCGGCGGATTGTCCGGCTGGCCCTTGTCAGCCAGGGCAGATGCCAGCCACTTTCGCTGATTTGTTGTCGAAAAAACAGATCAATCTCATCGTTCAGTATTTAGCGAGTCTACCTGAGGGCGCGGCAGCTATGGGCGATATAGGGGATGTAGGCGTTGCTATGGTAGCGCCTACATTGACAGAAAATGAGTTTGAACATGCCACGCAAATCTTCTTCGAGCGTTGCGCGGGTTGCCACGGTGTTCTGCGTAACGGCGCTACTGGCCCGGCTTTGACGCCCGATAAAACTTTGCCTCAAGGCACAACTGCGCTGGCTTCGATCATCTTCAACGGTACGCCTCGCGGTATGCCGGATTGGGGAAAACAAGGCACGCTAACAGAAGAAGAAACCGACCTGATGGCAAGATTTATCCAGAACGAGCCGCCGCAGCCGCCCGAAATGTCTTTGGAGCAAATGCTGGCGACCTGGAAAGTGTTCGTAGAGCCAGAAAATCGTCCAACTTCGCCGCAGCATGATCGCAATTGGGAGAACTTTTTCGCTGTGACCTTGCGCGACGCGGGCCAGGTGGCGATTATTGACGGTGATACGTATGAAGTTGTCAACTATGTCAATACCGGCTATGCCGTCCACATCTCGCGCATGTCGGCGACCGGGCGGTATGTGTTTACCATCGGGCGCGATGGCAAACTGGCGCTGATTGATCTGTGGATGGAAGTCCCAGACAAAGTTGCTGAAGTGCAGACCTGCTATGACGCCCGCTCTGTTGAAACCAGTAAATATAATGGCGAAGAGGGGGATTTCACCGATAAATATGCTGTGGTGGGTTGCTACTGGCCGCCGCACTTTGTGATGATGGATGGTGAGACACTTGAACCCTTCAAGGTAGTCAGCACCCGTAGTTACACTTACGACACTGAGGAATATCATCCTGAACCGCGTGTTGCCAGCATAGTTGCCTCGCACTTCAAACCAGAATGGATTATCAATGTCAAAGAAACCGGCCAGGTTTGGATGGTGAATTATGCTGATCCTGTCAATCCCTCGATCAAGATGATTGAAGGAGAGCGCTTCTTGCATGATGGCGGTTGGGATTTGACGAAACGCTATTTCATGGTGGCTGCGAATCAGGCGAATACGATTGTAGTCATTGATGCCTTGGACGGTGACCTGGAAGCCCTTGTGGATACTCCGGCAGTGCCGCATCCCGGGCGTGGCGCGAACTGGATCGACCCCGAATTTGGGCCAGTGTGGAGTACATCTCATCTTGGCGAAGGTTCGCTGATTGCCATTGGCACAGACCCTGAAAACAACCCTGACAGTGCCTGGCAGGTAGTTCGCAATGTTCCATTGCTGGGCGGTGGTGGTTTGTTTATCAAAACGCATCCCAACAGTCAATGGATATGGGTAGATCATGTCTTGAACTCAGATGAAGTCATTCAGCGCACGATCTGTGTGATCGCCAAGGCAAATCCCACCGAAACCCATAAATGCTGGGAAGTGGCCGATTATGGCCGCGCAGTACATTTTGAATATAATATGGATGGCACCGAGGTGTGGGTCAGCGTGTGGGGGACGGCGGATACCCCAGGAAAAACTGGCGAAATTGTGATTTACGATGACGCTACCTTGGAAGAGATTTCTCGTATCCCCGATCTCATTACCCCAACGGGTAAGTTCAATGTCTATAACACGATTCATGATATCTACTAAATATTTAAAAGATTGCTAGAATCAAAAAAAGTGCGCAGCGTACGACTGCGCACTTTTTTTCTGTAGGGTATAAAATGAATAATGGCGTGATAAACTTGAGTATGTACGTCGCCGATATTATGGGTACATGGCCACAAACCGTAAAGATTTTTCTTAAATATCGTATGATCTGTGTAGGCTGCCAGCTTTCAGAATTTGATACGCTAAAAGATGTTTTATTGAATTATGGATATTCTCCGGATAAAATTCTTGCAGAATTAAACGCAGCCCTTCGCGACAATACACCTTCATTGGAAAGGTAATCTATGACAGAAGATCAAATTTTGGACACGCTGCGAAGTGTGATTGACCCCGAAGTTGGTATCAATATCGTTGATATGGGGCTGGTGTATACGGTTGAGATAAAGCCCGATGAAGTTTATATCCAGATTACCATGACCTCCCCAACTTGCCCTCTGCATGGTGTGATTACGCGTAATATGGATAAAGTACTGCGGAGCACATTCCCGGAGCTTGGTGCAATGACAATTGAGTTGGTGTGGGAGCCGCCCTGGACGCCGGAGCAGATGTCACTGGATGCTAAAAAACAGCTTGGATGGAATTAGCTGAGTACCAATTAACGATAGTTTCCCTCTTTCCGATGTGAAACTTCTGCCCTTCGTGGTGATCATTCACTTTATTATTTACAGGAGTATCTACGATGAACCCATTTTTCTATGCCGAAGACCTGAGTGCGCTGTTGAACGAAATCCCCTCGGATAGTATCGTCAGCCGCACATATTATGAAAATGATGAAATTAAAGCGATCTTGTTCGGATTTGCGCCAGGGCAAGAACTCTCGGAGCATACTGCCGCACGGCCTGCTATTTTGCATTTTTTGGAGGGCCAGGCTGATATAACGCTTGGTGATGAGAAAAAATTTGCCAGAGCGGGAACCTGGGTTCATATGCAACCCCATCTCCCTCACAGTATTGTGGCTCAGGAGCGCCTGGTGATGCTCTTGTTGCTGTTGTAATACAAGGCGCATGATGAAAATAAATTTATATCGTCTTCCCCTGATGCTATTTGCGCTGGTGATATTGACCGCTGCGGCTTGGGCTGGATTGATTCGTTTGGGATGGCGTTTGCCCGCGCTTCAACCTACTCTCGCGCTGAACCATGGCCCCTTGATGGTGGCGGGCTTCTTTGGGACGCTGATAAGCCTGGAGCGTGCCGTTGCGATGGGCAAACGCTGGACATATCTAAGTCCGCTGATGAGCGGCCTGGGTGGTTTGTTAGTAGCCTTTGGTGTGAATGGTTTTGCCGGGCCGGTGTTGATTACATTGGGGAGTGTATGGCTGGTGTTGATCTTTGTGGTTGTGCTTCAACAACACTGGGCTGGATACACCGTTGTCATGGCTGGGGGCGCACTGGCTTTGTTTGTTGGCAATCTGCTGTGGTTGCTAGGTTGGCCGGTGCATCAATTTGTGCTGTGGTGGGCCGCTTTTCTCATCCTGACAATTGCTGGTGAGCGTCTGGAATTAAGCCGCATGGTTCAACTTTCGCGTCGTCGGCAAATTGGTTTTACGGCCGTAATATTAATTTATGTAGCTGGTTTGCTGGTGCTGCTTCCCGCCTGGGATTTGGGAGTCCGCATTACTGGGGTAGGGATGATTGGTCTGGCGCTTTGGCTACTGCTATATGATATCGCGCGCCGAACTGTCAAACAAACGGGCCTGACGCGTTTTATTGCCGTTTGCTTGCTCAGTGGTTATGTCTGGCTGGGGGTATCGGGTGTTGTGGGTTTGTTTTATGGCGGGTTGCAGGCCGGACCTATTTACGATACGATGCTGCACGCCATTTTTTTGGGCTTTGTATTTGTAATGGTCTTTGGCCACGCGCCGATAATTTTCCCGGCGGTATTAGGTTTCGATATTGACTATAAATCCTATTTTTATTTCCCGTTGATTTTGCTCCACTCTTCATTGATTCTGAGATTGGGGGGTGAAATGCTTGGCTGGGGCTGGGCGCGCGCCTGGGGGGGGTTGATCAACGAAATTGCGGTGTTACTGTATCTGGGGATGATTGCCCCGATAACAATAGTCCGAAAAGCGGGATAGCGTGTAAAACACGCTATCCCGTTTTTCGGATTTCTTCTGGCGGAGAGGGAGGGATTCGAACCCTCGATACCTTGCGGTATACGCGCTCTCCAGGCGCGCGCACTAGGCCAGACTATGCGACCTCTCCATATTTTTTTGTGATTGCAATCCCCTCTCAGCGGGCGGCATTATACCATAAACACTACCCTGGGAATAGGATTTCTGAAAGCTTCGGAGCGAATTGAGCGACCATTTCTGATGAGAGTGCATTCTGCTTGCAGATCGCCGCATAGAGATCGGCGCTGGGACGTTTGCGCCGCGCCTGGGTTTCGGTATCCAGCTCCCACAAGCCAAATCGCTGTGTCCAGCCGCGCTCCCACTCGAAGTTATCCACCAGGCTCCAGTGATAATATCCCTCGATGGGCCAATTGAAATTGACCCCCCGCCAAAGCTGGTGAATATGCTGAATTAAATAGCGGCGGCGCATCGCATCTTCGGGGTCTTCCACACCGTTTTCAGTCACGAAGATCGGTACATGATATTGCAGGCCCCACTTTAGCGCCTGATAAAAGCCCTCTGGCTGGTTGGCAATAAATCCCGTTGGGCTGATTTCAGAACCTGGTTCATAGTAGCGTTTGCTGAACAATTCACTCGCTGCGAAAAGGTTGAATGCCACCAGCTCGCGCGTATAGTAGTTGATCCCCAGAAAATCCTGTGTACCTTTGGCCTCAGGCACACGTTGTCGGCGACCGATGAATTGCAAAACTCCCTCAGATGCCGCCCGCGGGAAGAAATCGTTATACAGGCGCGAAAGCAACCCGGCAATCCAGCGGTCAGCGGGCATCCATTGGCGCGCTGGTAACATGCCGCGATAATTGACCGCCATTCCGACGCGCGCCTCAGGTTGTAACTCATGAATGGCATGGTAAGCTGCCGCGTGGCCGCGCACCAGATTTTCCATGACTTTGAAGGCTGCGCCCATATCCTGTTTGCCGGGGGGGAATTCGCCAAAAATATATCCAATTGTGGCATAGACATTGGGCTCGTTAATCGTACACCAGAGGTTTACATAATCGCCCAATGCGTCAACAACTTTGCGCACATAAGCCTCGAAATAGGTGACCACTTTCTCATATTCCCAGCCGCCGAAATGCATCAGCCATAATGGATCGCTAAAATGGTGTAGCGTTACCATGGGGGTCATGCCGCGCTCTTTCAGGCCGCGCAGCATCTGGCGATAATACTCAAGCGCATCTTCATTCCAGCGATCCGCCGCGGGCTGCACGCGGCTCCATTCGATGGATAAGCGATGGGTGTTATGCCCGGCTTCGGCGGCGCGATCAAAGTCTTCGCGCCAGCGCCCGCCCCACCAATCGCAGGCCAAACCGCAAGAATGCCCTTCAATAATATGGCCTTCTTGCTCCCAGTAATGCCAGTTGTTATTGGTGTTATTGCCTTCTACCTGATGTGACGCCGTTGCCGTTCCCCAGAGAAATCCTTTTGGAAAGTGAAAAGTTGCCTGTGCCATAGTTTTTCCTGTTCTATCACGCATTTTGTAATTCAGTTTTGGGTTATGTTTATTGTAGTCTGCCGCACAAGTTTTGACAATCTTGCGCGCGGTTATGGTATCTTTAAGCTATGCAAAAATCAATCTACCTGGCATTAGGAACCAATTTGGGGGATCGGGTGCTGAATCTGCAAGCCGCGCGGGATGCGCTGCCGCCGACTGTGAGTTTGGTTGCAAGCTCCCCGGTGTATGAGACTCCTCCCTGGGGGGTCAGCGACCAACCCGCTTTTTTAAATCAGGTTGTCCACATCGAGACCGAGTTATCCCCTCTGGGTTTATTAGATTACCTCAAAGACCTCGAAATCCGCCTGGGACGCGAACCATCTATCCGCTATGGTCCCCGTCAAATTGATTTGGATATTCTCTTTTACGGCCAGCAAATTATTTCAGATGAAAACCTGACCATTCCTCACGCGCGCCTGCACGAGCGCGCCTTTGTTCTCGTTCCTTTGGCAGATTTAGATCCTGAATTTCGACACCCGCGGCTGGGCGAAAGCGTGCTTGAAATGCTCGCCAAACTCGATACAACCGGTGTGGAGAAAATAAAATCATAGCGCACTTGCCGAGATGGTACTCGTAGGCTATTATTCTGCGTTGTCTATTAACTCATGTTGCTACTGATTGCTTTATTACTTCTTTTCATGATTCCAATTGCGCTTCTGGCGCTGGAGAATACCAAACTCCGTGCCGGGTATCTTTGGTTTTTAGCGCTAGGCTCTGCATTGGCTGTCTGGGTATTGGTGATATTTTCACGCGTGCAACTTCCCATTCAAATTGTGTTGATGCGCTGGCAGCCCGACAGCTTATTTATGTTTACGCCAACTTTGCTGCTGGATGAAATCTCCTGGACGTATGCTGCGGTGTTAGCCGTTTACCCCCTGGTGATTCTGCTGACCGATATTATTCAAGTGGAGAATATTGACTCGCAGGCTTGGGCTGCTACGCTGGGAATTGCAGGACTAAGCCTGCTGGCGGTGTTGGCAGAAAATCCGCTCACCCTGATGCTTGCCTGGACTATGATGGATCTGGCTGAAATGGTGATGCTACTACAGCGCGTGTCGCATAGCCAGCAGCGCGAGCGTGTGATTATTACGTTTTCGGTTCGTCAGATGGGGGTTTTCTTTTTGCTTACCGCGGCGATGGTCGCTCAGGTGCGCGGTGAATATCTCACATTTAAAAATATCCCTGCCGATATCAGTGGAATTTTATTATTGGCTGTGGGGTTGCGCCTGGGTGTGTTGCCTCCGCACCAGCCTTTCTTCCAGGAGCCGCCATTGCGCCGCGGTCTGGGGACAATGGTTCGGCTGGCTTCTGTTGCCAGCAGCCTGACCTTGCTGGCGCGCCTCGCCGTCGTTGGTGTTCCGCTAACTTGGCAACCCTATTTGCTGGTGGTGGCTGTGCTGGCCGCTTTGTACAGCAGCTTTGCCTGGATTCAGGCTAAAGACGAATTAGATGGGCGGCCATTCTGGATTCTTGGAATGGCGACGTTTTCACTGATAGCTGCTGTTCGCAATATGCCCGCAGCGAGCATCGCTTGGGGAATTGCTTTGTTATCTGTGGGTGGAGTCTTATTCCTGGCCTCGTACCGGTCGCGTTTTATCTCTATGATTGCAATCTTTGGATTATTGGGCATTTCCGCGCTGCCCTACACGCCGCTATGGCCTGGGGGCAGCTTATATCGACAACTAAATGTCGGTTTTTTAGCCGCTTTCGTGGTCTCGCATGCTTTGATGTTGGTGGGCTATTTACAACATTCGCGACGGCGTAATCCTGAGAATGAAAATATAGAACCCTGGATGAAAATACTCTATCCTTTAGGTTTGATACTACTTATATTGAATCATTGGGGTATTTCCTGGATGTCGGTTGCGCTTCTACCTGATGCGTTGCTGCGCTCCAATCTCTGGTGGATTGGCTTTGTGGTGGTTGGCATTGTGGGGCTGATTGCCTTGCTGGCTTCACGGGGAATCTCTCTTCAGCAGCCAATCTTTTCGACATTTCGCAGTGTGCTTTCGTTGGAATGGATGTATCGATTTTTTTGGTGGCTTTATCGGACCCTGGCACGCGGATTTGGCATCATCTCGCAAATTTTTGAGGGTGAGGGGGGTATTCTATGGGCGATTCTGATCTTGATATTATTGGTATCTATTATGCAGCAAAGCGGAGGCACTAGCTAAGCCGATGAATATTGCCTCACTTGCTCCTTTTGCAGTGGCATTGGCTATGTTAACATCCATTCTCCTTCTGGTGAGCCGCGATTGGCGTGTGAGCATCAGCGCATTAGGCGCGCAATACGTGGCGGTTTTCATTTTGATTATGATCTCCTGGCCGTTTGAATACGCGGTGATTAAACTCATCGCCGGGTGGATCGCTGCCGCCGTATTGGGGGCGGGACTTGCCGAACAAGTGGATGCCTGGGAAGATGAGCTGGGGCCGCATCTCAGCGGAATCTTATTTCGCATATTCTTGGCGGGGCTGGTAATATTCTTCGCCTTTTCGGTAGCTCCGGGAGTGGCACGCTGGGCCTTGCGGGCGGCCAATTTCCAAATCCGTGCTGGTTTGATTCTAATGGGGATGGGATTGCTGCATCTAGGGCTGACAGCCCAGCCGATTCGCAGCATTTTAGGATTATTGACCGTACTGGCTGGCTTTGAAATCATCTACGCCACAATCGAAACTTCGCTGCTGGTGAATGCGATCCTGGCAGCAATTACGCTAAGCCTGGCATTTACGGGCGCGTATTTGCGGGTCGCCCCGCTTATGGAGCGAGAAGAATGAGCGCGTCGTTAATCTGGATCGTTTTCCCCATAGTAATTGCAGGCATACTGATTGCATTATCGCGCCAGCGCAGCCTTGTATTTTTTGGCAGTATTTTCGTGGCTGCTTTGTTGGCGCTTTTAGCCTGGCAGTTGAAAGTGGATGAAGTTATCATAGTCGGTTCTGGGGCATTCAAAATTCAGCCAGAACTTTCGGTGGCAGGGCGCCAGTTCGTGATTTCCAATGCCGACCGACCCCAAATTATGTTCTTTTACAGTATGTTGGTTTTCTGGTTTGTTGGCACAGCGGCAATTCGGGTGCCACGCCTATTTATCCCCTTAGGTCTGCTGTCAACAACTGTCTTTGTGGCTGCATTGTCGGTAGAGCCGCCACTCTTTGCTGCATTATTGAATGAAATCGCCGTTTTGATCACTGTGTTTATGCTCATCACCGTTGGAGAGCGTATCAATCGCGGCCTGGTTCGTTTTCTGATTTACCAGACCATCGGTATGTTATTGATTTTGATGGCTGGTTGGTTCCTTGAGGGGGTTCAGGTTGATGCTGGTAATATTGTGGATATTCTGCGTGCCGCGGTATTGCTGGGATTGGGGTTTGCGTTGCAGTTGGGAATTTTTCCGTTTCATAGTTGGATTCCAATGCTTTTTGAAAAAACGCATCCCTATATCACAACATTTGTCCTATCCCTGTTATTGAGCGTCGAAACAATATATATTGCTGGTATTTTGTCGCGTAATCCCTGGTTGCAGGAAATACTTGATATACGCGCCGTGCTTCACTTTGTGGGGATTATGATGCTCGTTGTGGGTGGCTTATGGACAGCTTTCCAGAAAAATCTATCACGTATTTTGGGTTTTACATTTCTTGCTGCGATCGGTCAGATCGTTTTGATGCTCAGCATTGAGGATGGGATTCAATTCTTCTATGCGTTCTCAGCGCCCCGCATCCTTGCTCTGGGGATTTGGGCTGTATCACTCTCTCTATTGCGAACTCATGTGCTGGATATGCGCTTTTCATCCGTTCAAGGGATGGCGCGCCGTTTCCCGATGATTGCTGGCGCTGTTGTTGTGGCTCAATTCTCTCTTGCGGGTATGCCCTTATTGGCTGGCTTCCCCACTGCCCTTATTCTGTGGGAACAATACGCTACATCCGAATATTGGCCTGTTTTATTGAGCATTTTGGGCAGTGCCAGCTTGATGATCAGTGGATTCCGTACGTTGGCAGTCTTTGTGATGGGTTTGGATGAATTGAAGCATGAAGATGATTTTAATCAATGGTTTGTGCCACGCGCGATCTTGTTTATAGGGGTGTCTTTCCTGTTTCTAATGGGATTGTTTCCGCAATGGTTTGTACCGGCTCTTTTGTCAATCTCAACAATGACAGCCCCTTTAGTGCCATAGGGCAGGTATCTAGGACACTCTGTTTTGCGAATTTCTTGCTGCGCGGTATCCGCCTGAGCCGTAATGTTCATGCTATAATTCTCCCGCAAATACAATCATGAAGGAAAAGTGGCTCTTTGATGTTTTGTATGAATAGCACTTTAATAGGACGCAGATGAACGCGGATTCGAGGGATAGAGCAAAAAAATCCAGGAAATCCGTGTTTATCTGTGCCCAAAAAGATTTATGACCACAGAAAACGTCAAAGGTGTGTTTTATACTGCAAGAAGAATTCTGTAAAACCGGAGAAATCCACCTATGGATATATCACAACTCGAAAAACGCATCGACTGGTTAGATGATGAGCGTCGCAAAGACAAGAATACGATAGCACAACTTAAAGACCGTGTTGTTACGCTAGAAGGTAAATTAAGAGCTGCAGAGCACGAAAATAAAACTCTGTTGAGTGAAATGACTCATATCAAAACTGCAATGGGCCGTCTGGATCGTATGGATGATGCACTGACCAGCAATCGGGCTGATTTTACGCAAATAATTGCTCAACAAAAACAACAAGCCGAACAACGAGAAACTGAACTTAAGAAATTGCTACGAGCAGATATTCAAGTGCTTGAGACCAATTTGGCAGGCGCGCAGAAAATATTAAAAGAATTGCCTGCCATGCGCGAAAGCATTGATTCCCGCGAGGCAGAAGAAAAACGCCTTGCTGAAATCATTACGAATTTATCCCAGTCGTTTGACGAAATCCGCATGCAATCTGAAGATCAAACCCGCTCCTATCGCGTCATTGAAGATGGCCGCCGTCAGGATACCCAACGCCTCACCGATCTTCAGGGTGAAGTTACCGCATTACGCAAACGCTCCGATGAGTATCGCGGCCGATTTGATGTTTTTGATGCCGAATTTCGCCGCATTGAATCGCGTTTGAAGGAAGTCGCTGCGCTTGAACGTGAAATTACAGAAGCCCAGGCTGCTTTTATCGAAAAGCATACATCTTCTGAGGCGGAGCGCGAAAAAAGCTGGAAAAGCTGGGCCTCGCGCTTCGAAATTATCGAATCGCAGTCTGGTGAAATTGAAAATTATCTGCGTGATATTGAGCAAGCCCATCTTGAAATGCGGCGTGCGCAAGAAAATATAGACGAACTTTCCAAGAAAGTTGAACGCCGTATCAACGAACTCACCGAGATGCAGCGCTTGTCCGAAGAACGTTTCCGTCAGGGATGGAATACTTTTAAGGCGGATGATCAAAAACGCTGGACGAATTACTTGCTTTCGCATGATGAGCAACAGAGCGATATTTCCCGCCGAATTGACCGACTGACCGAACGTGCCACATTGATTGAAGACGGCCTGCAAGAAATGCAAGACTTTTTGCAAGAAGTGAATGATTTCTCTGCCAAACGGCTACAAGGACTTTTAGAAGTAGTGCGTGATTGGGCCGTAGACTATGAACGCCTTCAGGGGACCTTGTAGGCCAGGTATGCGCGTAATTGGAACTGCAGGCCACGTTGATCACGGTAAATCGGCCTTAATTGAGGCGCTCACCGGGACGCATCCCGACCGTTTGCACGAAGAGCAAACGCGCGGGTTAACGATTGTCTTGGGCTTTGCCTGGCTCACGCTGCCCAATGGCGACGACGTAGGCATTGTGGATGTGCCCGGCCACCGTGATTTTATTGAAAATATGCTTTCGGGTGTGGGCGCGATAGATGCGGCCCTCTTCGTCGTGGCTGCGGATGAGGGGGTTATGCCGCAAACCCGTGAACATCTGGCGATTTTAGATTTATTGCAAATTCAGGGGGGCGTAATTGTACTGAGCAAAGTTGATTTAATTGACGACCCCGATTGGTTGGATTTGGTCGAAGCCGAAGTGCGAGAGACACTCGCTGGCACGGTGTTGGATTCAGCGCCACTGGTGCGTGTTTCAGCTCATCGTGGGGATGGCCTCCCGGAGCTATTAGCCGCCCTCGAAGGCGTGCTGGCTGAAAGGCCGCCGCGCCCCGATTTGGGCCGCCCGCGACTTTCTGCCGATCGCGTTTTCACCGTGGCCGGATTTGGCACCGTTGTTACTGGCACGCTCACCGATGGTCAGATCAATGTGGGGGATGAAGTTGAAATCTTGCCCCAGGGCATGCGCGGCCGCATCCGGGGGTTGCAAACCCACAAAAAGAAGAATCAACTCGCGGTTCCAGGTAGTCGCACAGCCATCAATATTTCCGGCGTAGATGTTGATCAAATCCAGCGCGGCAATGTTATCGCTCATCCTTCAGATTATAAACCCACCCGCCGCCTGGATGTCAGCATCCGGCTGCTGGACGAAATCAGCCAACCAGTGCGCCACAACACCGAAGTTAAACTTTTTATTGGCGCGGCCGAGGTGATCGCGCGCCTGCGCTTGTTGGGCAGTGATGTACTTAATCCCGGTGAAGAAGGCTGGCTGCAATTGGAACTGACCGAATCCGTGGCTGCCATGCGCGGCGACCGATATATTTTGCGCCGCCCTTCCCCCGGCGAAACACTGGGCGGCGGCGCGGTGATTGACCCGCATCCCAAAGGCCGCCACAAACGCTTCGACCAGAAAATTCTCGACCGCTTTGAGGCGCTGGCCGGTGGAACCCCGGCGGATGTGCTCTTGCAGGCGCTTTTACCACTGGGGGCCGCCCCTTTCAAAGATGTGCTGGCGCGCGCCAGTTTGGAGCAATTGGCTGTGGCGGAGGCCTGGAACGAATTGCTGGCCGATGGGCTGGCGCTCACGCTGGGTAGCGATCCGTTGCAAAATGGCAGCATACTCGTTACCAGCCAATCGTATTGGGGGCAGACCAGCCAACGCGCCCTGCGCGAAGTTGATGCTTATCACCAGAATTTCCCCCTGCGACATGGCGTGCCGCGCGAAGAACTCAAAAGCCGCCTGAAGGTTACTGCGCGCATTTTTGATGCCTTGCTGAATGACCTGACGAACATCGGTCAGCTAGCCGAACAAGCCTTGCGTGCTGACTTACCTGGCAGTAGTGTGCAGCCAGTAGTCAAACGCCCAACGCATAGTGTTGAATTTTCTTCGCAGCAGCAAAAAAATATTGATGCTTTATTACGCAATTTCAAGGTCCAACCCCATACCCCGCCATCCGTCAAAGAGTGCGTTGAAGCGGTCGGCGAAGAAATTTACATCGCTATGGTTGACCTGGGGAAGTTGATCCCGCTAAACGGGGAAGTCGTTTTCCGCTGGGAAGATTATCAAAAAATGGTTGCCGAAGTGCGCTCGATTTTGGCGCGCCAGGACGAAATCAGCGTAGCGCAAGTGCGCGATCATTTCAACACGACCCGCCGCTACGTGCTGGCCTTTATGGAACATCTAGATGCCATTGGCGTAACCATCCGCGTGGGCGATGTGCGCAAGCTGAAATCATGAATTCCGAAACCTGGAACACCCTCATCGCATCTTTCCCCAAGCCTCATATTCTGCAAACCTGGCAGTGGGGTGAAATCAAATCGCGCTTCGGCTGGACGCCTTCGTACCGCGTTTGGGGCGACGAATATAACCCGGATGCCGCGGCCCTGATCTTGCAGCGCGAAATTCCATTGGCCGGATTCGCAGCCCGCCTGCGGGTGCTGTATGCGCCTAAAGGGCCGTTGCTACGCGATTGGGGGAATGGCAATTTGCGCAAACAAGTTCTGGATGATCTACAAGAACTGGCGCGCCAACGCGGGGCGATTTTTCTAAAAATAGACCCGGATGTCGAACTTGGCTCGGGGGTGCCCGGCGAACCCAAAGCTGAATCCAACCCCCTGGGCGGGGCGCTGCAAAGCGAGCTTCAGGCCCGCGGCTGGCGCTACTCTGCCGAACAGATTCAATTCCGCAATACTGTCCTTATTGATTTAACCGTCTCCGAAGATGAGATGTTGGCGCGTATGAAACAGAAGACGCGTTATAATATTCGCTTTGCAGCCCGCAAAGGTGTTAGCGTGCGCATCGGCACAGCAAATGATTTTGAATTGCTCTACCGCATGTATGCTGAAACCTCGGCTCGCAATGGTTTCGTTATTCGAAGTTTAGACTATTATCAGGCTTTGTGGAGAACTTTCTTCAGCGCAGATATGCTCGATCCGTTGATTGCTGAGGTCGATGATGAACCCATTGGCGCGGTGATGCTCTTTCGGTATGCCGGGCGCTCATGGTATATCCACGGGATGTCGCGCGAATTACACCGTGAAAAAATGCCCAATTATCTCTTGCAGTGGGAAGCCATGCGTCGTGCTAAAGCGCTGGGCTGTCGTGAATATGATCTGTGGGGCGCGCCGGAAACCTTCGATGAATCCGATTCGATGTGGGGAGTCTTTCGCTTCAAACGTGGTTTGGGCGGGGAGGTCTCGCGTACCATCGGCGCTTGGGACTATCCTGTGAAGCCGCTCTACTACAAACTTTATACCCAAACCCTGCCGCGCATTCTGAATCTCATGCGCCGTCGCGCTTATCGAATCCACGAATAACACGAAGAAATAGAGTAGAAATGCGAATAT
>JACNJM010000160.1 GCA_014382605.1 Anaerolineae bacterium | reverse complement strand
TCCGACTAACAAATGCGCGGTAGCAATTCCCCGGCCAGCACATCGACAACGCGCCTGCCGCCAATCGCCGTTTTCATCAGCACGCGTCGGGCAGGTGTTTCGAAAACTTCGCCAATGATGACGGCATTATCTCCGTAGGGGTGTTGGCGCATGGTATCCAATACCTTCTGTGCGTCGTCTTTACCAGCGATCACAATCAGCTTGCCCTCGTTGGCAATATACAACGGATCAAACCCCAGCATCTCGCAAGCCCCAGCTACGGCTGGCCGCACCGGGATGCTTTCTTCATGCAGGATAATGCACACCTCGGATTGCACCGCAATTTCATTTAGCGTGGAGGCCACGCCACCGCGGGTTGGGTCGCGTAAAACATGCACTTCGTCACTGGCATCCAGGATCGCGGCGATGAGATGATTCAACGGCGCAACATCGCTCTGAATATCGCTCTCGAAGCCCAGCTCGCCGCGCGCCCCCAAAACCGCGATTCCATGATCGCCAATGAAGCCGGAAACCATCACAATATCACCGGGCTTCGCCAGAGCGCCACCAACTTCCACGCCGGGAAGCATGATGCCAACCCCGGCGGTAGTGATATACAGTCCATCAGCTTTGCCGCGTTCGACTACTTTTGTATCTCCGGCCACGATCTCCACCCCGGCTTCCGCGGCAGCGGCTTTCATTGAAGCCACCACGCGCTCAATCGTCTCAATCTCCACGCCCTCTTCGAGAATAAATCCGGCGGTCAGGAATTGGGGGGTTGCGCCCATCATGGCTACGTCGTTGACGGTTCCGCACACTGCCAGTCTGCCAATATCGCCACCGGGGAAGAATAGCGGCGAGACGACATGTGCATCGGTGCTGATGGCGAGTTGTGTGCATGCGTTAGGCGCTACGACACCCGCATCATTGCCCGCGCGTAGGGTTGGATTGCCGAGCGGCGGTAAAAACGTATGCTTGATAAGATCATTCATCAGTTTGCCGCCGCTGCCGTGTCCCATTACGATTTTTTTGCTGTGTCGCAACGGCACGGGGCAAACTGGGCCTTGCATGTTGGGTAAGTTATCGGTCGTCTGTCGTCCGTCGTCCGTCATAATTAGAATTCCAATTGTCTGCCATATTTATAATACGCCGCGCAAGCGCCCTCGTCGGAAACCATCGTTGCCCCCAGGGGACGTTCAGGCGTGCATTCTTTACCGAAGGCCGGGCAGTCGTGCGGTTTCTTCAACCCTTGCAAAATTTCTCCAGCGATGCACAGCGGCGATTCTTCGGAGCGAATTTGCTCGACATCGAATTTGAGTTCGGCATTGAGGGCGGCATATTCGGGCCGCAAACACCAGCCGCTCATGGGGATGGCGCCAATGCCGCGCCATTTGCGGTCGCATTCGAGGAATATTTGCTGAATCACCTTTTGGGCGGGCAGATTGCCTTCGAGGGTGACTGCCCTCGAATAGGGATTTGTCACTTCCACGCGGCCTGCTTCGAGTAATTTCACCGCGGCGAGAATGCCTTCGACAATATCCAGCGGCTCGAAGCCAGTTACCGCCATCGGAATCTTGTATTTCTCCGCAATCGGCGGATATTCCCAATAGCCCATCACGGCGCAAACGTGCCCGGCGGCTAAAAACCCTTGCACTCGATTGAGCGGCGAGCCTAAAATAGCGTGCATTGCCGGTGGCACGCGTACATGCGAGACCAGCACGCTGTAATTCTCTACGCCCAGTGCTTTAGCCTGCAGCACGCTCATGGCGTTGGCCGGAGCCGTGGTCTCGAAGCCGATCGCAAAAAAGACAACTTCTTTATCGGGGTTGTCCTGGGCAATTTTGAGCGCATCCAATGGAGAATAGACCACGCGCACATCACCGCCCGCGGCGCGGATCGAAAATAAATCTTGCTGTGAGCCGGGCACGCGCAGCATATCGCCGTAAGAAGTGAAGATCACCTCCGGGCGGGAGGCAATTGCCAGGGCTTTGTCGATCAACTCCAAAGGGGTCACGCACACCGGGCAGCCCGGGCCGTGTACCAACTCGATTTGCTTCGGCAAAAGCTGATCGATGCCATGGCGCACAATCGCATGAGTCTGCCCTCCGCAAATTTCCATCAACACCCACGGACGCGTGACGGTCTTGTGCAACTCATTGAGTACGCCTTTAACCAGTTCGGCGTCGCGATATTCGCTGATATATTTCATGAGGTGGGGCGATGCACAATTGGGGGTGGGTTTAGGCCTAATTCATCTTCCAGCGTGACAATCTCGCGCAAAATCTCCAGCGAGGCCTGGGCGTCTTCCTCGCTGAGCAGGCTGATCGCAAAACCCACATGCACAACGGTGTAGTTGCCCACTTCGACCTCTGGCACGTATTCCAGGCAGGCCTCGCGCACCACGCCGCCAAAATCAACCTTGCCCATTTTTAGGCCGCCTTTTTCGTAAATCTCAACAATTTTTCCGGGAACTCCGAGACACATGCGATACCTCCAAAAATTATTCGACAAGTAGCCGGGCCGCGATCATGGCCTGCCCGAGCGAAAGACCGCCATCGTTGGCGGGCACTTTGTTGTGAATGAGCACTTCAAAATTTTCTTTTTCGAGCCGGCTGAGCGATTTTTCCAGCAGAGTCATATTTTGCCACACCCCGCCGCTGAGCGCCACCTTGTTGATGTTGAATTCTTTACGCATAGCCATGCAAATTTGGGTGATGGCTTGTGCCAGCCCGTTGTGGAATTTGGCTGAAATCGCGGGAATGCCTGCCCCGGCGCGCAGATCAGCGATGAGAGCCAGGAGCATCGGACTCGGGTCGAGTTGGCCGCTGGTATGCTCAAAGGGGTAACTATCCTCGCTGGAAGCGTCCGCCAGATTTTCAAATTCAATCGCCGCCTGAGCCTCATAATTGACCATTTGCCGTACACCCGCCAGCGCGGCCACAGCATCAAAGAGACGGCCCGCGCTCGAAGTCGGGGGAGCGTTGATCCCGCGGGTGAGTTGATGTTGCAGTACCGCGACCGGCGACTGAAGACTGGAGACCGAATACTGGTTATTGGACGCTGCCCACTGAACCGGCGCCAAGTCATCCTCCCACGCAATCTCCGCCGTATGCAGCCACGAGAGCGCCATGCGCCAGGGTTCGCGCACAGCCTTATCGCCGCCGGGTAGCGGGGTGTAGGCCAGATGGGCGTAGCGTTGATAGCCGGAATAACCGGCAATTAAGAATTCGCCGCCCCAGATGGCGCTATCGTCGCCATAGCCCGTTCCGTCAAATGAAACACCGATAACAGGTTCATCGCCATCTAGCCCGTTATCGGCCATGCAGGCGGCAATGTGGGCGTGGTGGTGTTGAATGTTAATAAATGGCAGATTTTCACGTTCAGCGCGTTCCAGTGCGTAGCGCGTGGCGAGATAATTGGGGTGTAAATCGCAGGCAATCGCTTCGGGCCGGATGTGGAACAGACGCTCGAAATGTTCAATGCCCTGCTCGAAAGATTGCAGGGTTTCGTAATTCTCCATATCTCCGATATGATGGCTGAGAAAGGCGTAGCGATCTTTTGCCAGACAAAAGGTATTCTTCAGTTCTGGGCCGGTGGCGAGGATGGGGGGAACGGCGTGCGGCAATATGATGGGAAATGGGGCATAACCGCGCGAACGGCGCAGTGGATAGTGGGAAGTAGGAAGTGGGGACGTTTTATTACTCTTAACTTCCCACTTCCCACTTCGCACTCGATAGACCGAATCATCACATCTGACATGAATCTCGCGGTTGTGCATTAAAAAGGCATCCGCCAGATCGGAGAGGCGTTGGCGTGCATCTTCGTTGGTGTAGGCGATGGGTTCTTCGCTGAGGTTGCCGCTGGTCATAACAAGCGCGGATAGCGGGAAGTGGGGAGAAGGAAGCGATTGCTCTTTGGCTATTTGCAGATTTTCGAACAAGAGATAATGCAATGGTGTATATGGCAACATTACCCCCAGGTTATTTTGCCCTGGCGCGATAACTTCGGCGATGGGCGAGTCGGGGCGACGCTCGAGCAGCACAATCGGGCGTTGGCGGGAAGTCAATAATTCGCGTTCGGCTTCGTCAACCAGACAATGTTTTTCAACCGTGGCGAGATCGGGCATCATCAGGGCAAAGGGTTTATCGACGCGTAGCTTTCGGTGGCGCAATTCTTTAACGGCGGCAGCATTGGTGGCATCGCAAGCCAGATGAAATCCGCCGAGACCCTTAATTGCTAAGATTTTCCCAGAAGTGAGAAGTTGTTGGGTTTGCGTCATGACGTTTGACGTCTGGCGTCTGAGGCTGCTTTCTAACCATATTTGTGGCCCACACTCCGGGCACGCCACTGGCTGAGCATGGAAACGGCGGTCAGCGGGGTCTTCGTATTCAGCGCGGCAAGTTTCGCACATTGCGAAGGGCGCCATGGTGGTTTGGGGACGGTCGTAGGGAATATCCTGAATGATGGAGAAACGCGGCCCGCAGTTGGTACAATTGATGAAGGGGTATAGGTAGCGTGCGTCAGTGGGGTCGAAAAGTTCGCGCAGGCAGTCGTCGCAGATGCTGACATCGGGGCTGATCGGCTGGAACGCGCCTGGAACTGGCTCGGAGTGGAGTATCTCGAAGATGGTAAATCCGTTGGATGGGCAGCTTTCCACTTCGAGGGCGGCGATGAGCGCCAGCGGGGGAGCCTCATCCCGCAGTCGGCGGGCGAACTCCCTCAGGGTGGATTCCGCGCCATCGACCTCGATATCCACCCCCGCCGATGTATTTCGCACCCAGCCTTTGAGTTTCATGCGCATAGCCAAATTATAAACAAACGGTCGAAATCCAACCCCCTGGACGATGCCCGTAATTTTGATGCGCGAACCAGTGGGAGTTGTCATGCCTTTTGGATGTGCGCCATCAACCACGTAATCCACTTGTCAAAGCCTTCGCCCGTCATGCACGAAACGGGGAAGGTGACCAGATCGGGGTTGAGCAGTTGCACGCCCTTGCGGAAATAGTCCATATTGAAGGGGATGTAGGGTAACAGATCAATTTTGTTGATGATAAGTGCATCGACGCCGCGGTACATGCCGGGGTATTTGTAGGGTTTGTCGTCGCCCTCAGGCACCGATGCGATGAGGATATTTTTGTGCGTGCCTAACTGAAAATTAGCCGGGCAGATCAGGTTGCCCACATTTTCAACCAGGAGCAGGTCAAATTGCGGCAAATCAAGCTGCTGGAGTGCGCCGCGCAGCATAACGGCATCGAGATGGCACTCGCCGCCGGTATTAATTTGGATAGCCGTTGCCCCGGCAGCCGCGGCGCGGTCGGCGTCGATGGAAGTGGCTACATCGCCGTCAATGGCGGCTACCTTGAAGCGCCCGCCCAACCCTGCCAAGGTTTTTTCGATGACGGAGGTTTTTCCAGCCCCAGGCGAGGCCATAATGTTGATGCCAAATATGCCCGCCTGATCGAGCCGCTGGCGGTTCTCATTGGCGAGTTGTTCGTTGGCATTGAGAATTTTTTCAACAACCGGGATATTACGGGGAGTTTGTGGTTTTGGTGTTGTCATATTTTCTACCACTGAGAGAAAGCGAACACGGAGATACTATGGATTTGCTCACAGAAATTTCTTTTGTATTCCCGCGGTTCTATGGTCATTAGTCTTCAATATTGATACTATCCAGGCGAAACTCTTCGCCCTGGGTAACTTTGACGCGAATACCATCACATTGCGGACAAGTAGTCATGTTGCCGCGCTCGATGTTGTAGGGGATGTTGCAATCCAGGCAGAGTAATTGGGCCGGGATGCGCTCAAAGTGCAGGCGCGCCCCCTCGCAAATAGTATCCTTGCTGATAATGTCCCAATAAAACTGGATCGACTCATCGACGACGGTGGCAAGCTGTCCAATAATTAAATATAAATCGGTTACGCGTTTGGCTTTGGCTTCTTTGCCATAGCGCACTGCAATTTCAACGATGCTTTCGGTGATGGGTAATTCGTGCATGGAGTTTAGGATACCACAGGCAGGGCGGGTATCAAAGTGAGCAACTTCCTGTAAAAAATAAGGAAACCAGGAAACCATTAATAGTCGCGGTTCCCTGGCTTATTGGCGTGAATTGTATGTTCTATGCGGCAAATACTTCTGCCAATTGCTGCGGCGCAATGCCGGGAGTGACTATGGCGCGTTGCGTGTAGAAATTCTTAACAAAATGGGTTAGGCTTTGCGGGTCAGCGGAGGTGCCCTCAAGGGCTTTTTCAAGGTCTTGCAAGGCGTTGGAAGGATAGAAGAAGAAATCGCCGGAAAGGTGCACCTCGTGCAGGGTGCCATCCTCGACAACCGCGTTGGCGCGCACCAACCCACCGGGTAGTTTGACGACTTTTTGGAGCACATACACCCCCTCGCGAATTTTAACTTGCTTGGCATCCGGGCGGCGGCGATCATTCGCCAAGAGCCATTCGTCGGTGTACATTTCGGCAAAAAGTTCGTCGGCTTTGGCAATTAATTCGGCATCGAGTTCTTTGGGCTGCAATTTGCCTAACAGCGGCTCGTAGGCCGCTGCCAACGCAGCAGCTAAATTGGCCGTGGCCGGAATCGAGCCGGTTTCGCGCTGGATGGTACTTAAATTTTCGCTGAGAGTCTTAAAAACCTTGTCGCGGAATTTTTCGTCAGGCACGCGCAGGCATTTGCTCATCATTTCGTAATTAAAATCCATGATGAAGTTGCCTACCAAAATGGTCATACCTTCAATTTCGGCAGCGCCATTGCCAGAAATTTTGCGCCCGTTGGCAATAATATCGTTGACGGGTTTATAGGCTGCATCCACGCCAAAGGCGCGATATACATCGACTACGGGTTGTAAAAATTGACGATAGAACTCGCCTTTATCGCGGGGAATGGCGGGACGATCGCTGCGGATGACGAGTTGATAAAAAAGCTGTTCGCCATCCAAATAAACCGCTCCGCCGCCGACTTCGCGCCGAAAAACAGGAATTTTATTCGCGCGGGCAAACGCCAGATCAATTTCTTGTTCTGCATCCTGATGAAAACCGATGCAGACATAGGGTGAGTTTGGGCGCAAAATAAATAAGGCTTCGCGCCCTAAATAAGCCGCGGCGTGGTAAAGCGCCTGGCTGTGCTGCCAGGAGACGGAATCGAGAAAGTAGTAATCCATGATAGCTCCGATGTAAAAAATGATGCGGGTTGGCAAGTTGAGGGGGTGAACGTTAAACCTTTATCCTTCAATCGTGATAATGTTCCATGCTTTAAGAATGGACATTGTACGCTCAATAATTTCCGGCATCACCGCTTCAATCGTTGGACTGAGACCCACGCCAATCGAAAGGTCTGCCGGTTGTGCGCCGATCAGATGCAGGTTTTCAGGGAATTTGTCTCGGATTTTTGCCAATCCGAGGACTTCCTGAAAGGTGATCTGATGGTCGGACATTTTGATGCCGCGAAAGAGGGGGATGTCGTCTTTTTTGAGTTCGACCACCGTCCCCGGGGGTTTTCCCACGTTGACGGCATCCAGCACAACCAGGTGGCTGGCTTCCTCCACCAGGGAGAGCAGATTCAAGCCCAGGGTGCCGCCATCCAGAATTTCAAGTTGATCCTGTTCACCGAGGCGGGCGCGTAACTCGTCGAGCGCATGAACGCCCAAACCCTCATCTGTGTTGAGCGTGTTGCCGATACCAAGAACAATTTTGCGTTTTGTCATAACAATAATATGGGGGTGATGTTGGTTTTATAATAATTCACCACAAAGACACAAAGTCACTAAGGAATCATCCAAGAATAAGTTCCCCGCAGAAGTGAAACTTCTCTGAGAAGTTTCACTTCTAAAACGGGAATTAATATTTGGATGCTCACTAAGGAAACGCAAAGTTTTTTGTGACTTCGTGGTGAAAAAATAATTGGTTGGCTTCGCGCCTAACTTACACAGACATTCAGTCCGGTTGCGACCTCGCCGAGATCATTGCCTTCGGCGTCGATCATGTGGATGGCGCAGGCCATGCAGGGGTCAAACGAGTGGATTGTGCGCAGGATTTCCAACGGCCATTCGGGTTTTGCCAGCGGCGTGCCCACCAGCGAGGCTTCGTAGGCGCCCGGCAACCCGTTGTGGTCACGCGGGGAGGCGTTCCAGGTTGTGGGGACGACCATCTGGTAATTTTCAATCTTCTGGTCGTTGATCACAATCCAGTGGCCGAGGGCGCCGCGCGGGGCTTCCATGTAGCCGAAGCCTTTAGCCTGTTTGGGCCAGGTTACTGGTTCCCACTTGTCGCCAGCGAAGGTTTTCGTATCACCGGCTTTGATGGTGTCAATCAACTCGTTGAAGTAGCCCATCATTGCATCCACGAAAATTTTGGTCTCGATGCCGCGGGCGGCGGTGCGTCCGAGAGTCGAGAAAACCGCCTCGATAGGCGCGCCCAAAGTCTTAAGTACGTAATTGGTCAGCTCCTGAGTTTGTTCGTGACCGGTGGCATACATTGCCAAAACGCGCGCCAGCGGGCCAACTTCCATGGGGGCTTCGTTCCAGCGCGGGGCTTTCAGCCAGGAGTATTTTTGCTCGACTTCAAGCTGCTCGTAGGGCGGCTGTGGCCCAGTAAAGTTGAATTTGGTCTCGCCTTCCCAGGGGTGCAGGCCAACGCCATCGCCTTTCGAGTAGTCGTACCACGAGTGGGCGACAAATTCTTTCATCAAGTTGAAATCGTTGGGGTCTGGCTCGATGAGATTGCCCAGATCGCGCCCCATGATGACGGCGCGTGGCACCAGGAATTGGGATGTGTCGCTGTTATCCGTGCCGGGGAACTCGCCCCAGGTCAGGAAATTGCCCAACCCCTCTCCGAGCGCAGCATAATCCAGATAGTAGGGTGCAATCGCCAGCAGGTCGGGGATATATACCTGATCGACAAATTCGATCATGCGGGCAATCGAATCCTTGATGATGGAAAGCCGTTCGGCGTTGAGAGCCGTGTCGCTGTTGGGGTCAATCGGCATGGGAACACCGCCCACTACAAAGTTGGGGTGCGGGTTCTTGCCGCCGAAGATGGTGTGAATCTTGGTGACGTGCGATTGCCAATCGAGCGCTTCCAGATAGTGGGCCGTTGCCAGCAAGTTGACCTCGGGGGGCAGTTTATAGGCCGGGTGCCCCCAGTAGGCATTAGCGAATAGCGAGAGTTGCCCGCTATCGACAATCGCCTGCACCTTGCGCTGCACATCGGCAAAATACCCCGGCGATGAATTGCGCCACGCCGAGATGGATTGCTGAATACGGGAGGTCTCCGCCGGATCAGCCTTGAGCGCCGAAACTACATCCACCCAGTCGAGTGCGTGCAGGTGATAGAAGTGCATCACATGGTCGTGCACATACTGCTGGGCAATCATCAGGTTACGGATCAGGTTAGCCGCTTTGGGGATTTTGATGTCGAGGGCATCTTCCACCGAGCGAATGGACGCAAATGAGTGTACCGTGGTGCAAACGCCGCAAGCGCGCTGGGTGTAGGCCCAGGCATCGCGCGGATCGCGTCCTTGCAGAATAAGTTCGATGCCGCGCACCATTGTGCCAGAAGAATAGGCCTTAGCAATCTTATTGCTGGCATCCAGTTCGGCTTCAATGCGCAGGTGGCCTTCAATACGGGTAATTGGGTCTACTACTAATCTTTGGGCCATAGTTGTCTCCTACTGTTCGCGAAGCCATGCCAGGGCTTCTTCCTCAGATTCAAAGTACTCTACTTTTCGGGTGTAATAGCTTTCCGAAATTTCGAGGATGGAAGGGTCAATTTTCGCGCCGAAAATGGCGGTCGTAGGCATCATAGGGCGAAAACGCTGCATATGCTGGGCACATTCTTCACCAGAGGTGCCGGGAAGGGCTACGAGCAGTTTCCCGTTGTAATCGTAAAAGAAATCGGCCAGGGCGCGCACATCTTCGGGGGTAAATGCTCCGGTATGGCGACAACGCAGCACACCTTTTTCTACCGGGGTAAGCGTAAAGGAAATCATCATGGTACTTTCTCCTAATCTGCGAGTGCATCCGCGACCATTTGAGTCAGGCCGTTGATTTTCCAATCCAGATTGAAATGCTCTTTGCCGTCGGTGAATTGCAAGCGGCAATTAGAGCAGGACATGACCACGGTATCGGCGCCAGTTTTATTGACCTGGTCAATCTTTAATTCAAAAGCTGCATAGCGAACAGGGTCGGCATCTTTAATCGCAATAACGCCGCCACCGCCACCACAGCAGATCGATTCTTCGCGGTTGGGGGTCATTTCAACGAAGGCATCGGGCGACAGAATATTGAGAATCTGCCGCGGCTCATTGATGTGGCCGCCCTTGCGTTGAATCTTGCAGGCATCATGGAAGGTGATCTTGCCTTCGTTGAACGCGCCCCCCTTGAGCTTGATACGCCCGGAGCTGACGTATTCGCCCAGCAAGCCGGTGATGTGGGTAATCTCCAGGCTGTCCGGAATGTCCATCAGATTATAAGCTGTCCAACGCAGGGCATCGTAGGCGTGGCCGCATTCGGTGACGACAAGCCGTTTTACGCCCATCGCAACTGCCTGATCGAGCAGCCGTTTCAGGAAGAGCGTGGTGTGGCTGTGGCTGCCTTCGTAGAAGCCAAAGTTGACGACTTCGCGAGCTTTGGTGCTTAACGTCCAGTTTTCACCGGCAGCGTTCAGCACTTCGGCCACGGCAGCGATATTCTGGGGGAATTTCATGACTTCGATGGAGGAGAGTACCACCAATGTTTCGGCGCCCTCTTTGTCGATGGGAATATCCACTTCCCAGTCGTCTGTCACCCATTCCAGACGGTCAGCATAAACTTCGTCAGTCATGCCGAGGGGGCTGCCCTCCTCGAGCTGTTTCTGCACGGCGGCAGCCAAATCGGCAGGCACTACCCCGGCTTCGGCCAATCCCGAGCGCACATCGTGAATCAGCGTTCCCAGGTCAATCCCCATTGGGCAGACCATCGAGCATTTGTTGCAGACCGTGCAGGCATGGTAGACGTAGGAACTCCATTTGAGCAGGTCTTCATCACTGATTTCGGCATCCAGCCCGATTGCCAGCTTGACTTTGCCGCTAACGGTGAAGCGTTGTTCGTAAGCACGGCGCAGCAGTTCGACCTTCCATACGGGGGCATATTCGGGAACGCCGGTGGCCTGGTAAAAATGGCAGGCCTCGGCGCACATTCCACAGCGGGTGCAGGCTTCCAGTTGGGATGCCACCCAGCCGCCGGTTTCTTTTACAAAGGTGTTGATTGCTTTTTGTGTTTGCATATCCGGCCTCCTTACGGGGTCACTCCACGTTTGCCGAACTCAACACCGTGAATGGTTCGGGAGAAGAAATAGAACATGAAGTGCGAAATCCGGCTAAGCGGAATCCAGATCAGCAGCACGTCAACCGAGAGCATGTGCAGGCTGAAGAGTACTTCGTATTGGAAGAACAGATGGTGGGTCATGATATAGCCCGTCACCATCGGCAAGAAAACCAGCAGCCAGTTGAGCCATTCTGCCGGGCCGCTGATGAGCTTGAGTACCGGGTTGGTACGCCGGTAGAAAAGCAGGGCGATCATGGCAGCGATGGATGCCGCAGACAGCCAATCTACGATGGGCAGCGGCAAAGTAGGCCAGCCAAAGCCAAGCAAGCTCTTCCAGACGAGCATGTGAGGTGTGCCCAGGATGATAGCGGAAAATAAGCCCAGATGGAAAAGGCCGCCCGCCAGATAAATGATGGGATTGCGGTTAAAGGTGCGCTTGACCCAGGGAACGAAGGGGAAGATCAGGAATCCCTTGAGGTAGGTTTTTACGACCCCGGCGAGTTTGCTGCCTTTGGCGGGGGCTTTATCGCCCTTCCAGCCGAGCAGTACAACCCGCACCAGCCGATAGGCCATGCCGCCGACGAAGATAAGCAGCGATGCTTGAAATAGCGGCCCGCGGGTGAATTGTAAGAAAGTAGTCCAGTTCACAAGAATTCTCCTTTGGCGTTACTCTTCGCTGGCTTGAACGGCGCGTTTTTTCTGCGCGGCGTTGTTGGCGGCCATAGCCGCGCCGACGACTGCACCCGCACCCACGGCCGCGCCAACAACGGTTGCCGCTGGGCGGTTGAGCGGAGCCGATTGGCCCTGATAGAAGCCGCCGCCATCCCAGAAGTCGGGTTCAGAGCAGCCCAGACAAGGATGGCCAGATTGAACAGGGAAGGATAGACCGGCATCCCATTTGATGGATGCGCAGGCGTTATAGGTGGTAGGGCCTTTGCAGCCCAGTTTGTAGAGACACCAGCCCTGTTTTGCGCCTTCATCATCGAAAGAATTTGCAAATTTGCCCGCTTCGTAGAACGGACGGCGCAAGCAGCGATCGTGGATGGTTTTGCCATAAAAGGTGACCGGGCGGTTGAGATCATCCAGTTCGGGGAGTGCGCCAAAAATAACGAAATGCGCCAGCGTGCCGGTGAAGACCTCGGGGATGGCCGGGCAACCGGGGATGTTGACGACCGGCTTATCGGTAATCAACTCCCAAACGCCTTTGGCATCCGTGGGGTTGGGGTCGGCTTTGGGTAGACCGCCAAAGGCTGCGCAGTTGCCTGTCGAGATGATGGCGGCTGCGCCTGCGGCGGCCTCTTCGAGAATTTCAATTGCCGAGCGTCCGCCAATGGTGCAGTAGGCGCCGCCCAGTGCCATCGGGATACTACCTTCAACCACGAGCACATACTGGCCCGCATACTGTTGCATGATATTCTGTTTGTTCTCTTCAGTCTGATGGCCCGCCGCGGCGGTGAGTGTTTCGTGATATTCCACCGAAATGGTATTCAGCACCAGATCAATTAGCGTGGGGGATTGGCTGCGCGTCAGCGCTTCGCTGCACCCGGCGCAATCCTGAAACTCCAGCCAGATTACGGGGACGCGGGCTTTGGTTTCCAGCGCGCGAGCAATTTTGTGGATGGTTTTGTTCTCGGTGAGTAAATGATCGGGCAGACCACTGGCTTCCAGCGGCGGTACTGCTAACCCCATCGCGCCGGCTAACGTTCCACAGAGCTTTAAGAAATCTCGCCGAGAGACACCATTATTCTCCAGGCGTTGGTAGATGGTTTCCTCACTCATAGTATTCTCCTAATTTCAACTCATCAATTACAGGATACGCCGTCGGCATCAAGTTTGGTCTGATAAGCGGCGAGTCCATCGAGGCCGGTTGCCAGGCTGTCTTTCTCGCCATCCCAATCGGCCGGCTGCAATTCGGCGATCCAGCCTTCGCCATAGGGATCGGATACCGCTAAATTGGGGTCGGATGATAATTTATCGTTGCCGCGCAAGAGCACACCGGTAACAGGAGCGGGGACAGGCCCAACGAATTTACTGCTTTCGATAGTTGCCATGCTTTTGCCCTGGGGAATTTCTTTCCCCATGCTTTTGCGTTTGACAGTCACGCCCGCCAGGTTGCCCCCTGCCAGATTGCCAGCCACGGCGGTCATGCCAACGCGCACGGTGCCATCATCCATCGGTTTGGCCCAAACGTGCTTTTCGATCAGATAATACAAGTCTTCAGGTAGATCACAACCATTGAGTTTTGCCATAATTTCCTCCGGTGAAAATATGTTCACCACTGAGACACGGAGAGCACGAAAAAATATTCAAAGGTTTCGCGCGCTCTGTGTCTTTGTGGTGGATTAAAAAGTTAATACCGTCTCGCAGTCTTCGGCCTCCTGCCACATCCATGCACCGCCGACCATTTTTACATCGTCGATCAAATCTGTGGCGGGGTCAATGTCGTGGAGTTCGGTAGAAGCTGTGCAGGCCACGAATTTTACGCCAGCGTCCAACGCGTCCTGCATGAACTCGCTGACAGGTTTGCCACCCTCTTTTGGATAGACTGTTTCAGCGATACCCTTCTTGAGTAGCAATGTCCCATCGATGGTGAAAAACATCGTGACATCGTATTCCATCGCCGCGCCTAGCGTAGCGAAGAAAAATGGGGTTGCGCAGCGTCGGGGCGTATCGGGGCCGCTGGTCATTATGAGCATTACTTTTTCGTCGTCCATAAAAAAATCTCCTGTTTAAAATGTCAGTGCTAGCGCTTCCTGGCTGGCGAATTCTAAAAAGGTAGCTGCGCCGCCAACTTCAACGCCATCAATCAATTCTTCTTTTTTGACACCCATTACATCCAGGGTCATCTGGCAGGCAATCAGTTTGACATCAAATTCGAGCGCCATTTCGAGCAGTTCGCTGAGTTTGGCAACATTGGCTTTTTTCATCCATCCGTTCATCATCCCGGTTGCCACGGCGGTCATCCCCGGCAACATGCCAAGAATATTGGGCACAGAAACCCCGGGTACGGGTTGCGGCATAGCGGGATTTGCAATGGGTGAAACCTGGAGTTTGTCGGCATTGCCTTTTTTGATGATTTCCAGGCCGTAGAAGGTGAAGAAAATTGCGGCTTCCATATCCATCGCCACGGCAGATGTCGCCAGGATCAGGGGTGGGTAGGCGGCATCGAGAGTGCCATGTCCGGCAATAATCGCTAATCGTTTCGCTCGGTTTTCAGACATAATGATCCTCTTTTAGAAACTGGCAGCTTGTTTTCTGATTCCTGTCAGCCTATTTGGTTTTTTTGATATAAAAGGTGAATGTTCCGCTAGCTTCTTCGTGGCCGAGCAGTTCGTGGCCGGTTTTGGCTGTCCAGGCATTCACATCGGGCAAAGAACCGGCATCGGTGGCGATCATTTTAAGTACCTGCCCAATCTCCAGGCTGTCAACCGCCTTTTTGGTTTTTAATATCGGCATGGGACATGACAAACCACTGCAATCTAACTCTTGATCAAAATTGAACGACATACGAACCTCCTTGAAAAGTAATGAAAAATATAGATGCTTCTAGGCCATCAAATCAAATTTACTCATTTCGGCAATTTTCTGTAAACGTCCCATCAATTCGGCGCGTTCGCGGCCAATGTCGCCAAACGTTTGAGCAACGCGTAGCAGCCAACGACCAATTTTTTGCTGCAAGCGTGGGTCGAGTACTGGGAGCGCAGCGCTGGCTTCAAGCAGTGCATCCGGTGAAATGCCATGTTTGCGCGCCAGTGTATGAATTCGCTGCGCTTCTTCGTCAGGATCGGGCGCTTGTGTGTAATATTGCCCTGCAACCAAAATTGAAGAGATATGTTCGCTAACTCGAATCCCTGCGCGTGAGTACTGCAAACCAGCATGGCAGGTGAAAAACTTGTCCGCGTTGATCTCAGGGGTGGCAGCTAATTTTTGCCAGGATGCCTTGCAAGCCAGATTTCCACTGTCTGTGGCGCGGATAAGCTGGCAGAACAGAGTGCAATTGCTGGATTGAGTGATGGGGTCCCCGTTGAGGTGTGTGGTGATTGCGCCGACTTCTGCGACTTCGGCGAATACATCCTGGATGACCTGAACACAATGGGTGGGGAGAATTTCGGGCGTGACATCGGGCTGATTCGCCTTCCCTGAGGTTGATTCTCCCTCCAGGATGGTCTGAATTTCTGTGCGTGCGAAGCGCCATTGCTGCCCGACCTTGACACCAGTTAACCGCCCATCATTAATCATGCGATAAATGGTGGTTCGATCAACCTGGAGGAGCTCTTGAACTTGTTTTGTGGTCAGAAATTCGCTCATAATGCTATCGGATGCAATATATTGCTATACGTTGCTATATAAATATCACATATAAATAACACTGTCAAGTTAATGGTATGATGACAAAGATCATTTGACATTTGTTATTGAGTTGCTTACAATTGCTAAAAATTTGATACAAGGAGATTGCGATATGCGAATT
>JACNJM010000015.1 GCA_014382605.1 Anaerolineae bacterium | reverse complement strand
AAAACAAGGTCGCCTGGACGCTCACGGCGTACCAGCGGTTGACGTTATTGGCGGGGTCATGCCGGATCAGTACAATCATCATAGCTTTGGAATAAAGCCGCTTTGGGCCAAATCAAGGAATAGCTTACATCATCCCGTAGCTGTATATCATTCGTCTACGTGAAGCCCGTTCAGTAACCCATTAATCGCTGATTGTTGATCGAACACTGTCGCTCTTGGGGCGTTGATGATCCCAAAGATCACAGAAAACATCGACAGGATTCGTTCCCCCGTCAATTCTCCCACCAACTTTTCTTGTGGGTCGAACGGCGCTTCCTTCCTCAGTATCTGCCCGATCTCATCGTCCTGGGGTAAGCTACGCGTTAATATTTCCAGGCAGCGATCAAACGTCTTGACCTGGCTTTCCGAGGCGTCTTTGATAATGATTTTTCTGATTGCGTTCAGTATGGTCATGGTGTGTTCCTTTCATGGTTGGCTGATGGGTACATGTCTTGGATGGATCGCAGCAGGCCCTACGGCCTGCACTTTTGGCCTGGGGAGGCCGCCGCGCTTGCCACGCCGTCCCGCAGGGGACAAGCGGCGGGCGGAATCGCCCCGCCGGGGTGGCGGGCGCCAGGCATGGAGGCCCTGCAAGCTACTCGTAAGCGAAAGGAGCATCCGTCCGCTCCAATCGTGGCTGGACTGGGTCAACGATGCCATCCAGCAGATCGAGATATTTGACATCGATGATCGATTGATCGACATCGCTATGCCGGATTTTGCGCAGCGGCCCCTGAACCACGACCCGCGGCAGGCTGCTTTGCACTTTGGCCCAGTCCAGGATAATTGTCATCGCTCTGCCGGTCAGAATGGCGGCATGGCCCTGGGCGAGATGTTTCTGCGAGAGCTGGCGCGGGTTGGCCGGTGGGCGTTTGTTCATGATGACGCATTTCAAGGCGCGCTCCAGGCGTCCGCTCAGCGGGATTTCCAGCACCTGCTCGATGTACAGCCACCCGGATAAAATCACCAGATTGGCGCCTTCCGGTTTGATGGGGATGGGTAGTGGTGTTTGCATGGATTGTTTCTTCTCCGGTGAACCCTATGCCACGGCGCCAAACAGGCGCTGTTTCAGGATGGTGCGCGTTGCGATTTACCCGGAAGCAGCTTGTCCCACGGCCCACCCGATGGGTAATTCGTCAGGAAGGCGTACACATCCTGGGGAGAATAATTGCGGTACAGGCTGGCTTCGGCAGGCGCGGCGCGCCCCTGTTGCAGTCGCCGCACGGCAAACATCACCGGGGATGCGATCCCATTGCCTTTCGGGCTGTGCGCATAAATCAGCCAGGCCACAAACTGGGTCACATCGCCCTCCCGCAATTGGTCCTGATCCTGGGGATTGATCTCCGGGTTGTTGGCAAATATCAAATCCCAATCCCAACCATCCGAAAAATAACCCCTACCTACCTGCGTCTGCGTGTGCGCATGGGGTGAATTTTTGTCAGAACCGCCTTTTGTAGGTAGGTTTTGTGGATTAGAGTTTAAGAGATTAAACCTGGAGCTTAAAGAGCTTAAATTGGACGCATTTGCGCGATCATCTGGCCGCAAACGCGCGACGTCATTGGACGCGTTCACGCGACGATCTGGCCGCATCCGCGCGATTTCATTGGACGCGTTTGCGCGATTACATTGGACGCATTCACGCGAATAGACATCCTTTGGCCGCAATTGCGCGAAGATGTCTTTGAGGGTGACTCGCCAATCGCGGTCGGATGAATAATCCCCCACCTGTTTCAGAAGCAATGGGGGCAGTTCTTCCTGAACCACGTGAAAAACGCGCCTGCCGCGCTGGAAACTATCCGCGCGGGTGGGGCCTTTGGCTTCGTGGACAAATACACTCAGGGGTGGCGCTTTGGGGTCTTTGGCTTGCTTGCGTTTATCGACCTGCAACCAGCGCCAGATTGTCATGGGCTGCTTCAAACCCAACCAGGAAGCGATCTCCGCCCAACCACCCTGGATGGCGACTTCGGTGCGCTGTTGGCCAGTACTCACGTCCACAAAGCAACGATCCCGCAGCAAACTCAACATCCAGGCTGGACCGGCGCCGAGGATGGGCAGCAGGTTGCGGACGAAGAAATGCGTCAGTATGAGCTTGTCGCTGGGCGGCATGATGTGATGCTGCAATCGCTGCGCCAGCGCCTTGAGTTCAGCATCCGCAAGCTGTCCGGCGAAACTGTCCTTCAGGATTTGGAGCACATTCTTGCGCAGCGAGCCGGGCGTCGCCACAGCCTGATCGGGGAGCAGCGTTCTGGGTGGGATGGTGAGCGCCTGTTCGATCACAGCTTGCGGGTGGCCAGCCGCCTCGATATTTTGCCGCAGCCAGTGTTCCAGAACGCGTGTGTGAGCGGCGGTCAGCGGCATAGTCATCTGCACCTGGTAGGCATGGGCGCGTTTGTGAGGCTCCTGGCCTTCGACGACGCTCCAGGATGGTTTTGTGTCCGCCAGCTTGACGAAGCCCTGCAGCGCTGCCCAGGTTTCGGGCTTTTCTTTCCGGCGCTGGAACGTGCTGCGATACATGCCCGACCACAACGCAATCTGGCGCTCGGAAATGCGGTGTTTGCGAGAGCCGGAGCGCTGCCCGGCCAGATAGGCTGACTGACGGAAGCCCACCACCAGCCAGGCCAGGGTGGGGCCGAGAGCGGGGAGGTGGCGCGCAAAATATCCCGGCAAGGCAATGATGCCGGTGCCCACGATTTCGTCATAGGGCAGATCGTAGACCATCTCGATCTCGGCGGCATCGTCAGCATCAACGGCCTGGGTCTCGTCTTGGGGATCCAAATCTTGTGAGGAAACAACCTGGAATTCCACTTCCACGCTCTGGTTCAAAATACCTGCCAGCAGTTTGCAAACGGTGCTGGTCAGGCGGTCTTCCAACCAGTCGCGGGCGTAAGCGCTCCTGGCGCCGATGGTCAGGGTGGCGGTGTTGTCGTCGAAATCGAGAAATTCCGTATCGCGCACCCAGGTGTCGAAGGCGGCCTTGGGCATCTCCAGTTGGAGCTGTCCCAGAGTGGCTTGCCAGGCTTGTTGTGGTTTCATGGGTTCTTCCTTGTTGGTTTCTGCGGCG
>JACNJM010000016.1 GCA_014382605.1 Anaerolineae bacterium | reverse complement strand
CTGCATCATCCAGCGCATAATAGACCTCTTTTCCTACATCAATACGGTAGAGTGCAGGCTCGCCATCAAGATGAAAACCATAAAAACTGCCCTGATTGATTTGAGTCATATAGGCTTGCAAATCATCCGGAGAGTGTCCGGCGGCGTAAGCCGCGGCGGCCATACCCCCGGCGCTGGTTCCAGCCACCGCACGGATTGTAAAACCTTCGTGTTCCAATACGCGCAGCACGCCAATATGTGCGTTGCCTTTCGCGCCACCGCCGCCTAAAGCTAAAATGATATCCATGTTTTATGGCTTCTTTGTGGGTTTGGGTTCTTTGGTTGGTTTGGGTTCTTTGGTTGGCTTGGGTTCTGTACCTGGGTTAGGTTCTTTGGTTGGCTTGGGCTCTTTGGTCGGCTTGGGTTCATCACCAGGGTTGGGTTCTTTGGTCGGATTCGCCACTTCGGTGGGATTGGGAATACTGGTAGGCTTTGGAGTGCTCGTATCGGCAACTGCAATCGTCGCTACAGGTGTATTCGAAGGATTTACAGGTTTGGGCGTATTGGTTTTTACACTTTCCCGCGTTTGCGTCGGCACGGGTGTATTTGGCACTTTCGTTGGTGCGGCTAACGTGGGAGGTTTTGTCGGCATGGATAAACTAGTTGCCGTTGATGCGGCTGTATTCGTATGCATGAAACCCTGACCGGAGTCCAGTGTAAGGATTTGCCCAACCGCCAATTCGTCCGGAAGGTCCTGCACATCAAATTCTGGGCGTTGTTCACGCTGGTTTTCTAATGTTTCAAAATCGAGCAAAGCGGCCGCTTCAACTTGAGGGGCTAATGGCTGAAAACTGTATGCAGCAAATTCTCGATAATCAGCAGAACGATTACCTAACTGCACCTGCAAGGGATGCTCCAGCGTACCACTACGATATGCCAACACATTAGCGTAGTATAGCAACAACAATCCGCCAACCATGGCAACGATAATGATCGTCAGCCAGGAAAGTAATTCTCCAGAGAATCTTGGCCTGGCGATCATACATTCTCCTGAGTTTCTGCAACTGCCGATGATTCGATTTGCAAGCATGTGATCGCTTCCGGCGACAACCCAAAGTAACCCACCAGTATATCTGCAATAATATCTGCGTACTCCTGCGCCTGCGCCAGCCAATGTTGCACTTCAGCGAGAGTTACATCCAAAGTCTCGGCAATCACCGAGGGCGAATACTCCAGGCAATGCAAATAACTTGCAAGCAGAGGAATGCAGGCGGGGTAATCCAGCCCATCAAAAGCGTCGAAGTCTTCGGGCAAAGCTTCTGGAAATTCCAGGATACCGAAAACCTGCACCAATTCTTCCTTGCCCTTGAGGGCAAATTCGCCTAAAAAGGAATATTCGATCGATGAATTGTCTTTAAGCAGATCGGCAGTGGCGCCGGAAATCAATATTGGCGAATTTGAAAATTGGTGCGAAAGCGCTTGCATCCGCGCGGCTATGTTGACGACATCCCCTATCACAGTGTACTCAAAGCGATCTGCCGAACCAATATTTCCAGCAATAACCGGACCTGAATTGATACCAATGCCATAATTAAAAGGCAGTATTCCGGAGCTAATTCTGGAAGCATTTAGTTTTGTGAGGCCAATGCGAATCTGACTTGCCGTCATGACGGCACGCTTTGTCGATTCTTCCAGCGGGGCGGTTATTGGCGCGCCAAAAACAACCAAAGCGCTATCACCACCAAAATGATTGATCATTCCGCCGCATTTCTGGGCTGCCTCGGCAACCATCGAGAAATAATCGTTCAGCAGCGAGACGACCTCGGCCGGGGGTTTTTGCTCAGCCATATACGTAAAACCACGCACGTCAATGAAAAGAACAGCCACATCTTTGGTTTCGCCGCCTAATGGGACTTGATTCTCGAGTACGGCTTCCCGCACAGCTTCGGATACCATGCGGCCAAACATCTCGTGAACATATTCGCGTTGCTGCAATTCAACGACCATATCATTAAAGCCTTGTGTCAGAACGCCAATTTCATCATCAGACACCACATCCAATTGCACATCCAACGCGCCAAGTCCAACTTTGCGAGTCCCCTCAACCAATCGGAAAACAGGTACTGCGATAATCTGTGCAACCACCACGCCCAGGCCAATCAGCGCCAAAACCCCAACCGCAAACAATCCCACAAGTTGGCCTGCTGAAAATCCCTGATCTTCTGTCACTAATGATTCCGGCAGCGCCAAACCAAGATACCAACCGGAGGGGATGCCCCTTAGATACAACGGCTCAATGGCCTCAATATAGTTGCGCCCTTCAATATCCACGCGCCGGGTGGGCAAGAGATTTACATCTGCCGAAAAGCGATCCCGAATATCGCCAAGACTAATTTCCTCTAAAGTGACCGCAAATAATGATGATCGAACTAGATTCCCAGCTGGATTGTAAATGCTAACACCAGCCAGACTCTGCGCGTTAAGCTGCAAAATAATATCGTCAATGGGCGTGCCAATCAGCACTGCGCCCAGTACACTATCCTCATCGTACAAAGCACCCGCGGTATATAAAACCCACCCCCAAGGGGTTTCCACGATTTCGCTGAACTTATCCCCAAGCGCATCATTCTCCAGAGCTAGCACCGAACGCACAATTGACCAGCCCGGATAGCTCGTCGCTTGATCGGCGATATATTTTCCCGCCTCACGATTGTAATGCCACGTCGCAATTGGCGCGCCGCTTGCATCCAACACTTCCACATTCCTGATCTGATTATTAACAATCTGGGGGAGGATCAAATCACTTAAAACTTCAGCATTCTGATCGGCAACAGCCTCCGGTATACCCACAGTAAATGAAATCGTGCGCAACATAACAAGGTGCCGCTCTTCAAGTTCAATAATGCCATCAGCGGCACGTTCAGCGCTCTCGGAAAGTTGTGTGCGGAAACGCTGTTCCAGCGTGGCAACAAACGAACGTGAAACCTGAAATATCGCCAGACCAGCCAACAAGGTAGCCACCACGAGATATGGCACCGTGATCTTGACACGCAAAGGCAGCGAGAGAAGTGTTCGTAAAAATGTGCGTGGGCTTAGCGGGTTGTCTAGTGGTTTTTCCATGCTCAATCGATTGTGGCATTTG
>JACNJM010000017.1 GCA_014382605.1 Anaerolineae bacterium | reverse complement strand
GCGTTGACGCGCGAACCATCGGGCAGGCGCGCATCCACGTAGGGCATGGATTCATCCACCCGGCGACCCAGTGGAGCAACGATGCGCTCGATAACGTGCAAAATATGCCGTGCATCCCGAAATGCGGTTTCGACCTGCTCCAATTGCCCGTGCCGCTCGATGAAAATCTGGTTGGGGGCGTTGACCATAATCTCGGTGACTTCGGGGTCGTGTAAATAGGGTTCGATAGGTCCAAAACCCAGAATGCGATTGACCACGGCTTCTACCAACTGCAGTTGGGGTTTTCGGGGGAGGATCTCTTTCTCGTCCTGGAGTAATTTCCACACCAGGCGCGAAAGTTCCGGGCGCGCCAGGCCATTATTCGACCCGTTGCGGCGCTCCCGAATGCGATCACTGGTCAGATTGTGCAGCCGATCTTCAATGGCGGTGACTTTTCCGTTTCCGTTATACATTCGAACCGTTCGCTAGGTGACAGTCACTTGGAAATTGTTTCAAATTGTCTTTTTTGATCAATGCAAATATCATTTCAAAGATAAAAGTGACTGTCACCTGATTGCCATTAATTTGATGATGAATCATACTCCCACAAGGCATTGCGTTTGGCGGCTTTGAGGGTTGCGCTTGCCAGCCTGCGCAGGGCATGTCCCAGGCCGCGCCGACGCTTGAGGGCGCAGGGTTTTCCGTAGCTGATATTGGCCCAAACGGCGGATGAATCGACGGGCAGGACGGCGTAGACGGGGCGGTTGATATGTTCGCCGATTTCTTTGGGGTTGACCGGCGCTCCGCGCCCATATTGATTGAGAACCAACCCGACAGGCTTTTCGCTTTGGGCAAAGCCGCCTACGTAGCGTTGTGTGGCCCGCAATGCCGGGGCATCTGGAGTCATCACCACTAATCGAATATCGGCCAGATGAAAGGCGGCTACATTCAGCACGCCCAGGCCGGTAGGTACATCCAGCAAAACCAGGGTGTATTCCTGACCCAGCGCGGCGAGCAGAGCTTCGAGCGTGGGGCGCTGCATATCGGCGTGAAGATCGGGGACTTCGGGGCTGGCGAGCAGGTGCAGGCCGGAGGCGTGGGGGGTGACGGCCAGTTCGAGATGCTGCGGCATGAGTTCGTCCATGACCGGCAGCAGAGCGGCCCAGGTGCGCTCTGGTTGCACATCGAGCAGCAGATCGGCGCCCCCCAGCCCAGCAGCGAGATCGACCAGCACGGTGGGGATTTTGTGCCGCTCGGCAAATACGGCCCCCAAATTGGAGGCGATCAGGCTCTTGCCCACGCCGCCTTTGGCCGAAAACACACCGATAACTAATGATCTTTTCATTTAGGTATTTCCAACTTCGAGTCTTTGTGACTTTTTGGTGAATCTTGTGGCTTATTATTTTCCAGCCGGATGTAATAATATGAGCATTTGAAACTCGTTGGCATGAGAATACAGGATGTTGAGCGCTTCTTCTCCCTCCACTGCCAGCACATAGGCGCCGCCTTCGGTCTCGTTGGGTAAGGCCACAACCAGAACTTGAGATGCAACGAACCCGGCTTCATCAACGGAAAGGCCCGGCTGCGCGGCGGCAATCACGAGTTCATCACCTTCGGCCAGATCGGGCGGGGCGGCAACAAACCATGCTTCGGGGATGTTGACGCACCACAGCCCTTGCGGGCAACGCTGGGCGATGGGGCCGCCTGATGTGCCCCCGACCAACTTACCGGGCAAGATGACTTCACCGGCAACAATGGGATACAGCGTCACACGCCCGACGAGTGGTTCGTAGAACTGAAAGTGCAGGGGCGGCACGGCATCCAACGGCACCTGACGCGCGACGAATACATCGGCCGTCAGGGTGGTACCCAGGGGAATATCCTGATTGGCGAAGATGGCGTTGGTCAGCTCTTGCGGCTGTTGGGCCTGTCGCTGCCAGAAGAATTGGAAAACCAGCACGCCAAACAGTACGGCCAGCAAAAAGGCGATCAACAGGTAAAACTGGGTGCGGCGACGGACGGCGGCTTGCCAGTCGGGGGTGGTGAGGGGGGAGCGTTTGGGCATGAAGTTTTATGGACACCCTCTGCCCTCACCCTGACCTTCGCTAAAGCTCAGGTCAGGGTGAGGGCCATTATCCGAGTTTGGCTTTTTTACCCTACCGGGTCTTCCGGATGTGCTTCGTTCCACATGGCAACCAGATCGTCCGAGGTTTTGCCGATATTTTCGGCGTTGATCAGGTGACCGCGGAAGGCTCCGGCGGCGTTCAGGGCACGCAGGACGCGTTTATCAACCTTGACTTTGACTTCCAGATCGCCATCCAGATCGATGCTGGGGGTGTAGATGGCAATGCCAGTATGCACCGGGCGGCCATCCAGCAGCAGGCCGATCAGGGTTTCGACTTCGCTCTCTTGCACGTTTTTGACCACACCCGCCGAGAGCGTGGTGCGCTGGGTGATCAACTCCATATAGCGGTCTTCGTTGGCGGCATCGCTCAGGCTGAGGCGCGGGCGGTAGGCGTTGATGGCTTTGATTTTGCTGGCCATGATGAATACTCCTTTTGTATTTGATTCCCTTGAAGGGAATTTGGATTGCATTGAATAGAAATTGAATTGCATTCAAGCGGATTTTGATGAACTTGCAAGGCAAGTCAGAGTACGTGAAACGATCATTCTTTTTGGCTCTGTTTTTCTCTTGAGCGACTTCTCATCTTCAACCACCGTGAAAACATTCGTCCTATGAACGCCGCAACAAATCCCGTGAGGGCTAGTATCCAGAATGATGATGTCATTGCGGTTTCTCCTGGGATTTTTCCTTTATATAACCATTCCAAGCTTGATGTACAAACGCGTATTGAAGTATATATGCAAAACTTGCTATACTAAATCCCAGAAAAATCACACCCCAATTTGAACCAGCCTTCGATGCCCTGGATGCTACTCGTCCTGCAGTAGCACCCCCAACCCCGCCCAGACCGACTAAAATACCAATAATTACCTTGCCCAGTTTTGTTTTAGGCTGCATGATCTCTGATTCAATTTGTTTCGATAGCTTGGGAAGAAGGATGGGGATTAACCACATGCCCCAAAATGTTCCTAACACAATACTGATCCAACTCCAATGGGGATCAAAAACATTCATCCAAATGACAATTGCCCAT
>JACNJM010000285.1 GCA_014382605.1 Anaerolineae bacterium | reverse complement strand
AGCTGCGCGAAATCGACAAGTCGACTTCCCTTCGTAGCCCAATTAGCGCCAGATCGCAATGTCCCCTCGATCTCACTGGAATAATCCAGAGCGCTTGATGACCATCCTGAACGAGAAAACCCAGTAAAAAAAACTTCCCATTTCCCTTCTTTTGGAATGATCTTATCCGCTTTCTTCTCGATTAGCTCTATCAACACGCCCGCTTTGGTTTGCCCGCGTGTCCATTTGCACTCGCCCAGGATTAAGGTTTTCTCCATAGAATTATAGCCAACGACATCCACCTGTGCTTTTGCATTCCATGTGCTGCCAACCTGATCCGGGAGATAGGGAAGCTCGTTTTTTGCCCCGGCACGGATGGTCCACTCACGACATATTTCCTCCCAGGTATAAGTGCCGATAAAGTCTATTAGATGCTTTTTGATCTCGGCAAGAGCTTGATCTTTTATGCCGAGCGCAAGCTGTTCCTGACGGGTTTCCAGAAAACGGAAATAGAAACGCAAGTACGGATCTGTGATGTGGTAACGCCCTGCACGGGAGTTCTGCTTCAGCGTTAGCGGGATACGTCTTTCGACAAAACCGGAATCTTTGAGCACACTCAGATATTTGCTGACATGTCCGCTTGCCAAGCCCGTGCTGGCGACAATTTCCTTAACGACATGGGCGCCTTTTGCAATCGCGCTCAAAATGGAAATATAATTGTGTGGATCAGAAACAAAATCTTGCAAGAGTAGTTTGGGCTCTGCCTGAAGCAGGTTGTTTGGGGTTAGTAGTTCATCTTTAATGTTTTGGGAAATGTTTTTTCTCGGGTCTATCCTTTCCCAATAGGCTGGCACACCGCCAAAAATTGCGTAAATCGCAACCCTATCTGCTGCCGAGTAGTTTGGAAAAAAGCGCCCTGTAGCGCCAAAGGAAAAAGGTTGTAAGTATAGCTGTGCAGAGGCACGACCATATAAGGGTGCTTGGTAGGAAAGAAATTCTCGTTTCATCATCCCCAGATGTGAGCCGGAGAGACATAAGAAAAGGTCGCGCTTGGAAAGCAGGTGATCCCATACATTTTGCAGTTGTCCTGCTATGTCGGGGGTGACGTCGAGCAAATAGGTGAATTCGTCTATAAAAAGTGCCAGACGCTCTTTTTCTGCAAGCCAGGCAACTTGTTGAAAAGCTTGTTCCCAATTTGCATAACTAAAATTATCCGGAGCAGGGTTGTCGGGATTGGCAAAATTATAGACGGCTTGGGAAAAAGATCGTAATTGATTAGCTGCAGAAGTATGCGTTGCCACCCAATAGAGCGCACGTTGTTTGGAGCGATGTATCCACTCGACAATTAGGGCGGTCTTGCCTACTCGTCGCCTGCCGTACAAAACCAAAAACTTGGCGTGTGGGGCACCCCACAGCCTGTCTAGTTGCTCTAGTTCCAGCTGTCTGTCCAAGAATTCAAATTTCATAATGTATCACCTCAATCTACAAACATTGTACTTTGTAGTATTATACTCGGAAGTATAATGTTTGTGAGCGCCACATGGATTTTGAATTGGTCCCTTCAACAAAGATACCGATGCTCATCAAGTGCTACACCCACCCTTTCCGCGCCCACCGCTCGATCAACGCTGGGCGCCGACTGTATTGCTCCGCAAATCTCCGAACCTGCATTTTGAAGCGCGACTCTTCCCCTTTGTACTTTGCCAACTCATAGAGCTTTCCAAGAACTTCCGTTGCTTCGTCGTAGAGCTTCGACTTTGTACCGCCCGCCAGGATTCCCTCCACATCTAGCCAAAGTTTTGGTTCTTCTTTTTCCAGCTTTTCCATTCGGGCGATATGTTTCTTCCGTCTTTCTTCTGCCGCGCGTTTCTTCTCGATTTCTTCAAGCTCTTCGGCTCTTTTCAGCAATTCTCCGATGGTACGCGGCTCCGCGTTTACTTTTTCCGTTGGCTGATCAAAAGAGCGCAGCTTTTTGCGCAACGCGGCGACGGCGCCAGGTTCTACATTGGCTATTTTTAGCAGGAATTCGTCCGCTTCCTGCCGAGAGAGTTTGCTGATCGCCGAATCGAATGCCGTCTTTTTTAACGGAACCAAGCGCGGGCTGCGTTCGGCTGCGGCAGAGACGAGGAACGGGGCAATCTCGAAGGCATCCATAAAAGTCCGCAAGGGCAGGCTGAGTTCATTCAATCCCGCAGGCACAGGCGGTTCGGGGTCGTTATAGAAATTGTCGGGGTCATCTTCATCTTCTTCGTACCAATCGGCTTGCTCTGCCATTGCGTTGAGCCAGGCGATATAAAGCACGCGATGATCGCCCTGAATGATGTCATCACGCAGGCGGGAGAGCGTGGAAAGATGGTTTTGCTCTTCATAATCGCCGCCATAGCCATCGTCATCGCGCTTCTCGAACTTCAAAACCAGCTTACCCTCGATCTCGCGCATATTGACATGGTCTTCGTCGAAATAGACTTCGAGCGCAGCCGCGTCAATCAGCCCTTTTGGAAAGCTGAACGCCAGATCGAAGCTGCCCCAGTTGGAAAAATAAAGGTAGGCATCAAAATGCTTCCCCAGCACCCTGATGGGATCATGTTTGAAATCCCCCCAGTTATATGAGACACTCGCCTGCATCGCGTTCACTTCAATATGGCTGGAGAGCGCATCCACAGCGTTTTGCTCATCCATTGTCAGCGGGCTTTCAAGCCTCTGCCATTCATAATATTGGTACTCGCTCATGGGGAAATCCTTGTGATAAACTTCAGAAAAGAGAGAAATATGCCAAAAAAGCAAAAAGTACAATTCGGCAAATTGCCACCGAAATACAAGTTTATCTTAAATCCCTACACGGATGTAAGATTTTCGTCCTGTCCAAAATGTTCTGGAAAAACATTAATTCGTAAAGTCCCTTTGTTCATCCATGTTTACCCTACGCATCCAACCACGATCAACAAACGCTGTCGTTACTGCCCGCAATGCGATCTCTTGATCGCTCATCAAGACGAGTTGGAAAATATGCTGATTTTAGCCCACACCGACAATAATCCCGAAATTGTCGGAAATGAATATCTGGTTCTTGGTACTCTCTCGCCCTCTGCCTGGCGCAAGCGAGAGAAAGAACCCATCACGATGGAAAATGCCCAGGAAAATGTACACGATTTTAAAGAACGCCTTAATATCAAACCCGCCTACCGATAAAAAATGAACAT
>JACNJM010000303.1 GCA_014382605.1 Anaerolineae bacterium | reverse complement strand
GGAACGGAGATGGATGCTTTGAGGTTAACCACATCAAAAATCTCTTGAAAATCCCCAAGCCAAAAGCGCATCCCTTTTCCACTGCGCCTGCCATCAAGGGAGAAAAGCGCACCCTCACCTTGCAACTCCCCGAAATCAGGGGCATCCCTGTCCCTTCGCCGCAACTCATCCATAATTGGGAACTTCCCGCTGCCGAAAAAACACTTGCTCCTTTTCATGTGGATGCGATCTGGGTGCCAGCCCCGGATGCGGTTGCCCTTCTTTTGGCATTCTCTGTGCCCGAACCGATTCTCGACGGAACGCGCCTGGAACCCGGGCTTGTTACCCGTTTCTGGAGCAGGGTCGCGTCCCTGGCATTGGAAGCGCTCTCCGCGCAAAAACTTGTCCCCATCATCGAAGGGAAAGATGCGCGTTGGCTGCCCGTTTTAGACAGCCCGCGTGATGCCCAACGCCTGAGCCAACTCGAAGCCGCCATGCCGCCCCTCTGCAGGGCAGAGTTTCCCGAACTTTCCCCCAGAAACTTGCTCAATAGTTTCCTGAATACCTTCTGCGATTCTCTCGCCCGTGCATGGGGAAAAGATGCCGCGCCAAGACCAGACAGCGAACCCGGCTCTCGCTGGATTTCCGCCTTATTCAACAAAAATCCTGCCATCCAGCTTTCGCCGAAGCAAATTCGTCTGCTCAAACCCAGTCACCGCGCCTGGATGCGCAACCTGCATGTTGCGGGAGATGCCACTTCGCGCGTGGCTTTTCGTCTGGAAGCGCCCGCCTCGGAAAAGGGCGCGTGGAATCTACATTATCTGATTCAGGCAAAAGATGACCCCAGTTTGCTGATCCCCGCCGAGGAAGTCTGGAAGAAGTCAAAAGGCGCGCTGACGCGCTTGGGACATCGCTTTGAGCAGCCACAAGAGAAATTGCTCACGGGATTGGGCTATGCAGCGCGGCTCTTCCCGCCGATTACGAAAAGCCTGAAAAGCAAAATCCCCACAGCGTTGAGCATAGAAACGCAAAACGCTTATTCCTTCCTGCGCGAAACCGCGCCGATATTGGAAGGCGCGGGCTTTGGCATCCTTGTCCCGCCCTGGTGGAACAGGCAGGGGGCGCGTTTGGGCGTAAAAGCCAAATTGGGAACGAGCAAAGATAAAACCGCAAAAGGGATGATGACTTTGCAAAATCTGGTCAGCTATCAATGGCAACTCTCCATCGGTGATACAGAGTTGACCGAAGAAGAATTTAAGGCTCTCGCCAACCTGAAATCCCCGCTGGTACAGATACGCGGGGAATGGGTCACCTTGAACGCGGAAGAAATTGAAGCGGCGATTGCCTTTTGGAAAAAACAAGACCTTGAAGGCGAACTTTCCCTGCTCGAAGCGATGCGTTTGGGTTTGGGCGGTGATGAAGCTGTAGGCGGATTGAAAATCAGCGCTGTGGAAGCCGATGGCTGGCTGAAAGAGTTGCTGGAGAGTTTCGAGCAATCGGAAAAACTGGGAGAATTAGCCCAGCCAGCCGCCTTGGCGGGCGAGTTGCGCCCTTACCAGAAATACGGCTATTCATGGCTGGCATTTTTGCGGAAGTGGGGCATGGGCGCATGTTTAGCCGATGATATGGGGTTGGGCAAAACGATCCAAACGATTGCGCTCTTGCAGCGTGAGAAAGAGTTAAATGGGAAACTTACTGCCCCCGCTTTGCTGATCGCGCCGACTTCGGTGGTCACGAACTGGGAGCGAGAAATTGGCAAGTTCGCGCCCAATCTCGAATCTTATGTTCATCGGGGCGCAACCAGATTGAAGTCGGAGGCGTTTCGGGAGGCTATCCAAAATAAAGATGTGGTGCTGACCAGTTATCCGCTGGCGCGCATCGACGCCGAATCCTTCCAATCTGTCCAATGGCTGGCGGTGATTTTGGACGAGGCACAGAATATCAAAAATCCCGCCGCAAAACAGACGCAGGAGATCAAAAAACTGGAATCCGATTTTCGGATTGCACTGACGGGAACGCCTGTGGAAAACCGTCTTTCGGAACTTTGGTCGATTATGCAGTTTTTGAACCCCGGTTATTTGGGCAAGCAAAAGGCGTTTCGAGAGCAATTTTCGCTGCCGATTGAGCGTTATCAGGATCAGGAGGCGGTCAAGCAATTGCGGCAGTTGACGACGCCCTTTATTTTGCGGCGCGTCAAAACCGACCCAACCGTGATTACCGATTTGCCCGAAAAAGTGGAGACGAAGGTCTATTGCTCGCTGACCGATGAGCAGGCGACCTTGTACGAAGCGGTGGTGCAGGATGCGCTGAAAAGCATCGAGGGAGAGGAGGGGATGCAGCGCAAGGGGTTGGTGCTGAGTATGCTGATGCAGTTAAAGCAGATTTGCAATCATCCCGTGCAGTATTTGCACCAGATCGACAAAAAGGCGGGCAGCGTTTCTCTGGATGCGCGCAGCGGGAAGCTGGAGCGGCTGGGCGAGTTGCTCGAAGAGGTTTTAGCGCGTGGCGAGCGGGCATTGATTTTTACGCAATTTACCGAAATGGGCGATATTTTGACGGAGCATTTGCCGAAATCTTTAGGGACAGCCACCCAATTTTTGCATGGTGGCACACCCGCCAAGAAACGCGATGAAATGGTGCGCCGTTTTCAGGAAGATGATTCTGCGCCGCCAATTTTCATTTTGTCGCTTAAAGCGGGCGGCACAGGCTTGAACTTAACTCGCGCCAATCACGTTTTCCATTTTGACCGCTGGTGGAATCCCGCTGTGGAAAATCAAGCCACCGACCGCGTTTTCAGGATTGGTCAGAAGCAAAATGTGCAGGTGCATAAATTCGTCACTACAGGCACGTTAGAAGAAATGATTGACGATATGATCGAATCCAAGAAGGCGCTGGCGGATGCGGTGGTTGGCACAGGCGAGAAGTGGTTGACCGAAATGAGTACGGATGAGTTGCGAAAGGCAGTTTCGTTGCGGCAACAGTAGGCAGTAGACGGTAGAAAGGAAAAGAAATATGAATAAGATCGAAAGTTTTCGAGACCTAAAAGTGTGGCAAAAAGCGCATCAATTGGTTTTGGATGTTTATCAGATGACGAAGAATTTTCCAACCGACGAACGCTACGGATTGGTCTCGCAAATGCGCCGAGCAGCGGTTTCTGTTCCTGCCAATATCGCAGAAGGGTTCAAGAGAAAAGGAAAAGGTGAAAAAGTGCGTTTTTATAATATCGGCGAGGCTTCATTGGAAGAACTCAAATACTTTTTCATCCTGTCCAAAGATTTAGAGTACATCAGTGATAATCGGCAATTCATGGAAGAAGCTGAAATTATTAGCAAGATGCTCTATCGTTTGATTGAGGCGGTTAACAACAGTAGACGGTAGACAGTAGACGGGATACAGTAGACAGGGGGGCAGATAGGAGAAAGATTTTATTCCTGCCTCCCGCCTACTGTATCCCGTATCCCCAGAGGTATTTATGTCTTATTATTATTTCAAGCCAACAAAACCAAAAGAAGTCAAAGATGGCATCAAAGCGCGCAGCAAACGCGGCGACTTTGCATCCAGTTGGTGGGCAAAACGCTGGATCGCGGCGCTGGAGCGTCTGGTCGATTCGGGCAGGCTGGGGCGCGGGCGCAGCTATGCGCGCAAGGGACAGGTCATCTCGATTGATGAAAAGAAGGACGGCATTCTGGCAAAAGTGCAGGGATCACGCAAAGCACCCTACAAAGTGACGATCAATATCGCATCCCTGACCGACTCTCAATGGGATGAAGTGATTGATGTTCTCGCTGAGCAAGCCATCTTCACTGCACAACTTTTAGCAGGTGAAATGCCTCAGGATATCGAAAAAGCCTTCAAAGAAGCAGGGGCGAGCCTCTTCCCCGAAAAGCGCGGCGGTCTGGAAACCGATTGCTCCTGCCCCGATTGGGCAAATCCCTGCAAGCATGTCGCTGCGGCGCATTATATTTTGGGCGAACGCTTCGATGAAGACCCCTTTCTCATCTTCCGCCTGCGGGGGCGCACGCAGGATGAGGTCATGTCCGCGCTGCGGGAACGTCGAGCAGGTGAAGATGATTTTGCCGAAGAAGAAGTGGAAGAAGAAATTATTCCCCCACTGGAAGAAAGCATCTCGACCTTTTTTGAGCTTGGCGCGCCGCTGGACGGATTTTCTGTGCGTATACAGAATCCTGCCATCAAAACGCCCCTGCTCAAACGTCTGGGGGATGCGAACTTTGTGCCGAAACCTGGCATCGAGGCGCTTTTGCAAGACGCTTATGCTAAAATCAGCGAGAAGGCGGTGGTGGTGGCGTATGGAGATGAGAGAGAGTCAACAAAATGAGTATTTGGTTTACAGCGGATACCCATTTTGGGCATGCGAATATTTTTTCTGTAGTAGTCAAGACATCCATGCAACAGCTACAGCTTTCGGCGCGGGCCTATCACCGCACCTTGAAACTGGCGCGCACCATTGCCGATTTAGCCGGGTAAGATAATATTCAAGCCACGCATCTAGCCGAGGCGTTACAATATAGGTCAAAAATAACCTTGATGTAACTCCAGTAACAATGAACCACAATACCCTTGCAGGGCACAGGGCGCACAAAGAACGCAAAGCTTTCCTTTGTGCGCCTCATCTCTTTGTGGTGAACTTTTGGGAACTTATTTTTCAACAATTACCATGCCCACCACCCCCATCTACACCATCGGCTACGGAGCCAGAGAAGGCGAAGCCTTTTTCGCCGCGCTCAAAACCCACCAGATCGAATTTATGATTGATGTGCGCTCGCAGCCGTATTCACGCCATTGGCCGGAATTCACGAAGTCCGCGTTGGAAGATGCGCTGCAAGCAAATGGTACTCGCTATGTCTTCATGGGGGATACCCTCGGCGGCAGGCCGGACGACGAAGCCTGCTACACTGATGGGGAAATTGACTACGCCAAAGTTGCCGTCCGATCCTTTTACCGCCGCGGCATCGAACGCCTGCACAACGCCAGCCGACAGGGGCATCGCGTCGCCTTGCTGTGCGCTGAAACCCAACCCGAAAACTGCCATCGCACGCGTCTCATCGGTCAAACATTGACCGCCGAGGGTGTTGAAGTGCTGCATATTGACGAGAACGACGAAATCATCTCGCAAGAGCAGGCTTTGCTGCGGCTCTCCGAGGCAGAACTGGCCTCGGTGTTGGCGCGCCACCCCGGAGCGAGTCAGAATATTCCTGCCGATGGGCAGAGACAAACCTTCGAGCGTCAAATCCCCCACATTGAGTCCACCATCCAACAAACCTTCGGCTATCCCGAATTTCGCCCCTTGCAGCGCCGCATCATCGAAAATGTGCTGCGCAAACAGGATTCGCTCGCCGTCATGCCCACCGGCAGCGGAAAATCGCTGTGCTACCAACTGCCCGCCACACTCTTCCCCGGCCTGACTGTGGTCGTCTCGCCGCTGATTTCATTGATGGAAGATCAGGTGCTGGAGTTGCGCGAGTGGGGCATTGCCGCCGTCTACCTGAACAGCACGCTGACCTTTGCCGAATACGACGCAACCGTCGAACGCATCCGGGCGGGCGACGTGAATCTGCTCTACGCCGCGCCCGAAACCCTGCTGCGCCCCGAAACGATGGCCCTGCTCGAAAGCATCCCCGTGGACGCGCTGGTGATTGACGAAGCGCACTGCATCTCGGAGTGGGGGCACGATTTTCGCCCCGAATACCGCCAGTTGGCCGGGCTGCGAGCGCGCCTGCCCGGGGCTGTCACCCTGGCCGTGACCGCCACCGCCACCCGCCGCGTGCGCGCCGACATCAAAACTTCGCTCGCCATCAGCGACGCCAACGAATTTATCAGCAGGTTCAACCGTGAGAATCTAATTTTGCGCGTGGACGACAAAATTGCAGGCGTGGCGCAGGTACGCGCCTTCCTTGATGCCCACAAAAACGAAGCTGGCATTATTTACTGCGCCACCCGCGACGGAGTAGACACCCTCACCGCCCAGCTCGCCGCCGCGGGCTACCCCGTGCTGCCCTACCACGCCGGCATGGACGACGCCGACCGCCGCGCCCACCAGCGCCGCTTCCGCTACGAAGACGCGCTCATCATGGTCGCCACCATCGCCTTCGGCATGGGCATCAACAAATCCAACGTGCGCTTCATCGTGCATTACGACCTGCCCAAAAACATCGAAAGCTACTACCAGCAAATCGGCCGCGCCGGGCGCGACGGCTTGCCCGCCCACTGCCTGCTGCTCTACGCCTACGGCGACGTGGGCACCATCCGCTACTTCATCAACCAGGAACCGCCCGAACTGCGCCGCGGCTCCGAAATGCGCCTGCAAGCCATGCTCGACTTCGTTGAAACCCAAATCTGCCGCCGCATCCCCCTGTTGAACTATTTCGGCGAAAAATTCCCCAACGAAGATTGTGAGGCCTGTGATCATTGCCTTGCCAACAGGCAGGATGCCCAAACCGACCCCGAAGCTGATTCTGCCCAGACAAATTTAACCGCCCCGGCGCGCCTGCTGCTCAATTGCGCCCTGCAAACCGAGCAGATTTTTGGCGCGGCGCATCTGATCGGTGTTTTACGCGGCTCGCGCGCCAAAAAGATTCTACAATTCAAGCACGACCAACTCGAAATCTACGACAAAGGCAACGGCTACACCAAAGATCAATGGCGGCATATGGCGACCCAATTTGTGCGTCAGGGCCTGTTGCAGCGCACCCCGCCCCACGGATCGCTGCGCGTCACCGAAGCAGGCCGCGCCGTTCTCGATGGCGGCGAAGTCCGCGGCGCGCTGTCCGGTGCCATCCCCGGCGTGGCTGCGGCCCCCAAAGCCGCCCACGACCCCGGTCTGTTCGAGCAGTTGCGCACTTTGCGCGCCCAACTCGCCGCCGAGCGCAGCGTGCCGCCCTACGTCATCTTCAATGATCGTTCACTCGTGGAGATGGCAACCTACTTCCCCCAAACGCCCGAAGCCCTGATCGAAATCTACGGCGTAGGCCGACGTAAAGTAACAGAATACGCCCCGCACTTTTTACCTGTTATTCAAGCGTATTGCACCGAAAACGATCTCCAACCCATACCCAAACCCGCGCCGCAGCCATCTACCCGATCTCCGCGCCCTCAGGCTCAAAAACGCACCGACCACATCTACGAACAATATCAATCTGGCGAGTCCATCGCCGCCATCGCTGACGATTTAGGCTTCACGGAAGTCACCATTCTCAAGCATCTCAAAAAAGCCCACGCCGCCGGGCGTCCGCTGCGGGTGGAGGGGCTAAAGGCCAGCAGCCAACTCTCCGAGAAGGATGAACTTCGGGTCATGCGCGCCTTCAACGATCTCGGCGACGATTTCCTGCGCCCTATTTTCGATCTTCTCGACGGGCAAATCCCCTACGATCAACTCCATCTCTGGCGGCTGATTTACCTGGCAACCAGGGCGGCATGATGACTGCCCGAGGGAAAGGTTGGCAACGGTACGGGTGCGAGTGGAGATCGGCAAATGGCAATGCAGCATGCGCCAAAAAATCACTTTTGATGTGAGACAACAGACGTAATATCCAAGCAAGATTTATATCCGTTGTCTCAAGCTCCAGTAGGCAAACAAGTTACAAAGTTGCCCAAACCAATCCAGCGCGGTATAAATCAAATATACGGCTATAAATTTCGTCCGATGGAGTTGCACCAATTGGCACTGGCTGTCGATTAACGCTATTTTTCTGTCATACGAATACGAAATCGAAGAGCTTTAACAGTCTCTCTGGTTAACAACATAAGAAGAAAGAGTTCCTGCGATTTTGTAGGGACTCTTTCTTTATGCGTCAAAAACGGCGATGGCGCGCAGGGGTGAAACCGTGCCGCCCATGTACTGGCTTATTGGAGACTTTGCGCACGCCCGGCAACATTGATTTGACGCCAAAAGCAGCAATTTGCTGCTCGCCAGGTCAGGTTGCAGGCACATTTTAGATGCCCGGATAGCAGGCAATCATTTTTCTTGCGGTGTTTTGAATAGGTTTTGTTTTCTTCTCTCATTTTCACGAACAACTAATATATTTCTTTTGCCAGTAGCGTGTCGGTTCTGCACAGTTCAACGACCTCCAGTGCTATCAACATAGACTGCGGTCCACGATAGAGCCTGTTTTCGCTTCATGCCAAGATTACGTCAAAGTCACATCTGGCAGCATCTTTGAATATGGCCAATGCTTTCTTTAAAAAGTCAGGCTCATAATCCGGATGTAGCGGATTCGAGTCTTTCCCCCGCTACTAATGAATAGGGAACGACCAATAAATGATTGAGCAGGCTCTTACTACAATTTGTCTACCGATTGTGGCTGTATTCCCAAAATGTTGAAAGAACTGTAATCATCTATGTGAATACAGACTTCGCTTACTCGTTTGCGAGCCGATCAGCGGTGAAATGATCGGTCACCAGAATGTTGATCCAGTGCCCACGTAAGGCCCCCAGGATGGCAGCGTATTTCCGCGAGCCGCCTGCCACACCAATCGCACGGCTAACTTTGCTTAATTGTTCCAAAGACATTGAAATAACTCGCTTTTCCAAGCCTGTTTTCGATAGATTTCCATCGTGGTCGAAATAACGCAGTAGGATATCGCCCACAGCCTTTTCTTGGCGCAGCAAATCCAATTCCTGGGGAGCGAAGATATTGCCACTTTCTGCCAGCAAGGGGGAGGGCTCAACGGCGCCAATTCCAACTAGCGCGGTAGTAACGTGGTCAAAGAGCCTGATCGCCTTCAGAGCAACTTCATCTGCTGCCAAAATATCTCTTGCTGCTTCGGTTGTGAGCACCCCTGACACCGGAAGGTAGACTGCTTCCCCATTGACGAGCTGTGCCATGCGTGAGGTCAGGTGGATTGCATAAGACTCAGCTGCTGGATTTCCAACTCCCCCAAGGATTTGAACCACTTTCACACCTGGTTTGCGTGGTACCGAGTGAAGGGCATCCACCAATGCCACTAGGGTGGCACTCCAGGATGAGATCCCAATCACTTCGTTTGGGCGGATTGCTGATTCTAAATAATAGGCGGCAGCAGTACCCAGATCACGCTGAATCAATTTCTCGTTATTATCCAGACTATCCACAACAATAACATCACGTAATCCAAATTTCTTAACCAGGTTTTCTTCTAATTCGGTGTAGACCCCGTTGGGCAGATTGACTGATATTCGAATAATCCCTTCTTCTCTGGAGCGGTTGAGTAAGCGGGAAACAGTTGCCTGAGAAAGTCCAAGTTGTTTCGCAATTCCCGACTGACGCATATCCTGTTCATAGTACATGCGCGCCACACGTGCAATCAATCGTAGTTCGTCAATTCTCGGCATTATCCTGTCCTTGAATAAATGAAGTTATTTGAATAATTATTCATTTTGCCTTGCAATGCCCATATCTCTTGTGTATTATAATACAAAATGAATTTTATTACACTAAGGAATAATTATTCATGAACTCATCCCCGCTCGAATCTATACCGGTTGGCCGCGAAAAAATCAGGCTCCTTGAGTCTAAGTCCATCTTGCATCGCAGGGCCCTCTTGAAAATGATTTACACAGCAAGAGCGGGTCATACTGGTGGCAGCTTATCGTGTGTAGATATACTAAACGTTCTTTACAACCATGTGATGAATATTACCCCTGAGAATTTCTCTGAACTCAATCGCGACCATTATATCCATAGCAAAGGCCACTCAGTGGAGGCTTTGTATGCGGTTCTGGCGGACAAGGGCTTCTTCCCGTTTGAAGCGCTGGACTCTGTTGAGACCTACGGCTCATATTTTATCGGTCACCCAACCCGCAGGGTGCCAGGCATCGAACAAAATACCGGCGCTCTTGGACATGGACTTTCTTTTGCTGTGGGGATGGCGCTGGCAGCCAAGATGAACGGGCGCAATGACAGAATTTTCACGATCATGGGGGATGGCGAGTTAGCTGAAGGATCCATTTGGGAGGCTTCAGCAAGTGCAGCAAATTATCGTCTGGATAACCTGGTGGCCATTGTTGACCGCAACACTTTACAAATCAGCGGAAGAACTGAGAACGTGATGGCGATGGAGCCGCTGGATGAAAAGTTTTCCGCCTTTGGTTTTGCGGTCCGAGAAGTAGATGGTAATAGTATCTCCGATTTGATCGGTGTCTTTGAAAATCTGCCCTTTGAAGAGGGAAAACCAAATCTAATCCTGGCGCGCACGATCAAAGGGAAAGGAATCAGTTTCATCGAAGACCAGGTTCAGTGGCATCATCATGTGCCAACTGATGCAGAATTTGACACCGCAATGCTGGAATTGGACGAGGCAGAAAAGGCTCTGGGAGATTAAGGAATTTTTATGAGTGAAAATCATTTGCCGATTGGGTCTACCAATCTCGACATTTTTTCCAAAACCTTGATGGAGTTAGCCGAGCAGGATCGCGATGTTTTAGTTGTCACCAGTGATTCGCGTGGATCAGGAAAGCTGACACCGTTTGGGGAAAAATTCCCCGGGCAAATCGTGGAAATCGGAATCGCGGAACAAAACCTGGTTGGCGTTTCCGCCGGGCTGGCTTCATATGGAAAAAAAGTTTTTGCTGTTTCTCCAGCCAGTTTTCTAACAGCGCGTGCTTTGGAGCAGATCAAAAATGATGTAGCTTATTCGAACCGTCCGGTAAAGGTTATCGGGATCAGTGCTGGGGTGAGTTATGGTTCATTAGGAAGCACGCATCATTCTCTGCACGATTTTTCTGTATTACAGGCCATTAACAATATCGATATTGTTGCCCCGGCTGATAACTTTGAAACAGTTCAGGCAATACGGGCAGCTGTCCATCATCCACGTCCAATCTATATCCGTTTTGGAAAAAAGCCCATGCCGGATTTGCACGCGCCTGGAACCCATTTCGAAATTGGGAAAGCAATTCAACTCACACCACAAAGCAATCATTATGATGTTGCGTTTATTGCCTCTGGTGAAACCGTTTTTCGGGCTTATCTAGCCAGTCAGGCTTTGGCCGAGAAGGGAATTACGTGCTGTGTTTTGAGTCTACACAGCATTCGCCCCTTCGATGAAGATGCCGTGTTGCATGCCGCAGTGAATTCCAAAGTAGTGGTCACAGTTGAAGAGCACTGTGTCAATGGCGGATTGGGTAGCCGTGTGGCCTCATTCCTGATGCAAGCCGGGGTCTTTCGCCCACTGCGAATCGTCGGTATCCCTGACGAACACACTGTTACCGGCAGTCAGGTTGAAATATTCCAGCATTATAGTATTTCTCAACAAGGACTTTCGCAAACCGCCTTGCATCTTCTGGAAAAGGAATCGGTATCATGAATTCGAGCGGCTTGTTTCTTGCCATTGATCAAAGCACTTCATCCACAAAAGCCCTGTTATTTACCCCCAATGGAAAGCTATTGGATCAAGAAATGCTTTCGCATGGTCAAATATATCCCAGTGCCGGATGGGTGGAACATGATGCTGAAGAAATTTACCAAAACACAATCAAATCGGTGCAAGCACTGCTGGATAAAAATAAGGGCAGGGAGAAAGAACTGCTTTGCTTGAGTATCACCAATCAGCGCGAGACCTTTGTGCTTTTTGATCGTGAAACCGGTCAGCCTTTGTACAACGCGATTGTCTGGCAGTGCCGCCGCGGGGACGACATCTGCAAACAGTTGGTATCGGAAGGCAATGAGAACATTGTCCATGAGTTGACCGGATTGAAAATTGATACCTACTTTCCTGCTAGTAAGTTACGCTGGCTACTAGTTGCCCATCCCGATTTGCGTACCAGACTGAAAGATGGATCCGCTTTGTTCGGCACGATCGATACCTACCTTATCTACCGCCTGACGGGCGGCAAAGTCTATGCCACCGATCACACCAATGCTTCCCGAACCTTGTTCTATGATATTGAAAAAATGGGTTGGAGCCAGGAATTATGCCAGATATTTGGGTTGGAATTTGACGAGTTGCCCGATGTGCGTGAAAGCTCCGCTTGGTATGGAGACACAGATTTAGGAGGCTGTCTCAACCGTCGAATCCCCATTTGCGGCGTGATGGGAGATTCGCAAGCGGCATTGTTTGCACAGCGTTGCTTCGCCCCAGGTGGAGCAAAAGTAACTTTTGGTACGGGTTCCTCGGTGTTACTCAACATCGGACATGAGAAACGTTTGTCGGACAACGGCGGTGTGACAGCGCTCGCCTGGGTTTTACAGGGACAGCCAACCTACGCTTTTGAAGGAATTATCAATTTCACTGGGGCCACAATATCGTGGCTGCGCGACCAGCTAGAGATGATTGCCGACCCTGCTGAAACAGAAGCGTTAGCAGAGTCGGTCTCCGACAATGACGGTGTTTATTTAATCCCAGCGTTTGTGGGGTTGAGCGCACCCTACTGGCGGGCTGATGCCCGTGCCGCTATTCTAGGCATGACACCTTCCACAACCCGTGCTCATGTTGTTCGGGCGGCATTGGAATCTGTTGGTTATATTGTCACTGATGTGCTCAAGGCAATGGGTGAGGAAGCCGGTGTGGAACTCAGTACGATACACGCAGATGGCGGGGCTGTTCGTAATGCTTTTTTGATGCAGTTTGTAGCGGATATGAATCAATTAAACGTACGTGCAGCTCAGACACCCGAACTTTCAGCACTGGGAGCCGTTTTTAGTGGATGTCTTGGATTGAAAATTTATACATCTCTGGATGATCTGAAGAATCTTCCTTCCGGTTTTACTGAATACAAGTCTTCCATGAGCCATGCCCACGCCAGCGATTTGTTTGCAGGCTGGCAGGCAGCCGTTCAGCAGGTTTTATATCAACCCAAATAAGGATAAAGCCATGAAACTAAAAACATCCTCAATCATCATTACAGTAGCAATACTTCTTTTTCTGATCTTCGGAGGCATCTATGGTTTTACCGTGGTCACGATCGAAGAAGCCGAACAAACTGTTCAAGATGAAACGTTCAATCCCGTAGCGTATGTGGATGGGATATGGGACTTCCAACTTATGCCCGCTTTCAATGATGGGGCAGTGGAACTCTCCTTAATCCTTTCTGAAATGGAGCCGGGTGCTGATGGAACCGCTTCTAAGGAAAATCTGATCCCAATTGCCAATGAATTTGGTCTCATTACCGAGGGTGAGGCACATGTTTACATGGTACAAGGCAGCGGCGTCATTTCCAGTGTCAATACTGAAACAAGCAAGGGAACTGCGGAAGTGACTTTGGATGGGTATAACGGACCGATAAAAATACAGATCTATTTAGGTCCTCGCCTCCCTGGTGACGATTCATCTGTCCGTGATGCAACGGGCTTAATAAAATTCGGTGATTTCAAAGAACAGACTGAATTTGGCAAAGTGGCAAAAGAAATGAATAATCGTGTTCTTCAAGGGCTTGAAACATTGGATATAGAGAACCTGAATGGAAAAACGGTTTCTTTCATGGGAGCCTTCACCATCCGTACATACAATCAGATTTCAATCGATTTGAAAGAAATTTACATTTTACCGGTTGAGATTGAAGCGGGAGAGTAGTCCATGCCTAAAGATACCCATGTTATCAATTCTGAGTCAAGCACTATGCCGAAAACCCAGAACGACATCATCTTGAGCGCTCAAAATATCACCAAAATATTTCCTGGGACGGTGGCGCTGGATGATGTCTCGTTTGATGTAAGAAAAGGCAAGGTCAATGTTCTTATCGGCGAAAACGGCGCGGGCAAATCTACCTTGATGAAAATCCTGGCTGGCGTGCAACCACCTACCAGCGGCAAAATCCTACTCGATGGAAAAGAAATCCATCCGCGTTCCCCGCTCGAAGCCACCCGCCTGGGAATTGGTATGATTTTTCAGGAATTGAATTTGTGCCCCAACCTGAGCGTAGTGGATAATATTTTTCTGGCGCGCGAAATAACCCGGAGAGATGGCCTAATCGCACGTAGAGCCCAGAAAAAGCGTGCCACCGAACTATTGACAAAGCTCGAGCAGAAAATTGATCCTGATAAACTTTTGGGTGATCTGCGTATTGGAGAGCAGCAGATTGTAGAGATTGCGAAGGCTCTAGCTCAAGAGGTACGCATCCTGATCATGGATGAGCCAACTTCAGCCTTGAGCGCCAGCGAAGTGGAAGTGCTATTCCGGGTGATCCGCGAGCTTAAATCGCGTGGCGTAGCCATCATCTATATTTCACACAAACTTGAAGAGCTGCTTCAAATCGGTGATTACATCACGATTTTACGCGATGGTTTCAAAGTCGCCGATGAAGTTGCTTCAAACACAGATGTTCCCTGGATGATTGAGAAAATGGTAGGCCGAAATCCGGCGGCTCTGTTTACTCGCGAAGAGCGACAACTGGGTAACATTTTACTCAAGGTGGAGAACCTGACGATGCCGCGTCTGGGAGGCGGATTTGCCCTTGACCATATCTCTTTTGATCTACATGAGGGAGAGATCCTGGGCTTTTATGGTTTGATGGGGGCTGGGCGCTCCGATTTAGTGAACTGCCTGGCGGGTGCGCAGCTGCAAACCGCCGGGGAAATCTGGCTGAATGACGAGTTGATTACCACAAAAGATGTTTCGGGACGTATTGATGCCGGGTTCATGCTGATTCCGGAAGATCGTCAGCGTTACGGTTTGGTGCAAACGCTTTCAGTGAAAGATAATATGCTACTCGCCAGCCTGAAAAACTACTTCAATGGTTTTTTCCTGGCGCACAAGCAGGAAAACGTAGCTACTGAACAGCAGGTCAAGGATTTATCCATTCGCGTTGCCAATCCGAATCAGCCAATCACGGCTTTGAGCGGTGGCAATCAGCAGAAAGTGGTCGTAGGAAAAGGCTTGCTGACCCAACCCAAAGTGCTGTTGCTTGATGAACCTACACGGGGTATCGATGTAGGTGCAAAATCTGAAATTTTTGAGATTATGAATAACCTGGCATCGAAAGGTTATGGCGTGGTCTTTATTTCGTCGGAATTGAAGGAAGTCCTGGCGATGTCTGACCGGATTCTGGTCATGTCGAAGGGCAAAATAACGGGAGAATTTTCGCATCAAGAAGCTACTGAAGAAAAACTGGTCGCGGCTTCGGCTATTGGTCATGGCCCATCTATCGGAGGCAATCATCGTGGATAAAGAAACTAAAACAAACTCGGAGCAGTTGAAAAAACAACGCAAGATCACCAAGACAGATGTACAGCAGTTTTTGTTGCGAGGCAGAACTTTTATTGCGCTCTTCCTGGTATTGGCTGTGTTTTCGACATTATCGCCACAGTTCTTAGGTATAGGGAACGTCGTCATTATGTCGAAGCATGTGGCCATTAATGCAATTCTGGCAATTGGCATGACCTTTGTGATCCTGACGGGTGGTATTGACCTCTCGGTTGGTTCGATTGCGGGCATGACCGCCATGATAGCCGGTGGGCTGATCAACGAAGGCATCATCTTGCCCCAACTCGGCATTATCATTTACCCTCATACCTGGATGGTCATTGTTATTTCGTTGGCAGCCGGAACCCTGATGGGTGCCATCAGTGGTTGGATTATCACGCGCTTCAATGTGGCTCCCTTCATCGCAACACTGGGTATGATGTATATAGCACGCGGGATGGCTGGCTTGCGGAATAATGGCTACACCTTTCCCAACATCATCGGGCGGGCGGAGTATGGCAATACCGGCTTTGAACTTCTGGGGACGGGCAGCTTATTGGGGATTAATTATTCTATCTGGATCATGATAGCTTTCGCGTTGATAGCGTACTTTGTGACTTCCCGCCTGCCGTTTGGTCGCCATGTATTTGCAATTGGCGGGAATGAAGACACAGCGGAGCTTTCAGGTGTACGTGTTTACCGCACCAAAGTGATTGTTTACAGCATCAGCGGATTTTGTTCGGCAATGGTTGGGTTGATTATTGCAGCGCAATTGGTCGCCGCACACCCTGCCACCGCTGACACTTATGAGTTGAGTGCCATTGCCGCTGTGGTGCTGGGTGGTACTTCGCTTTCCGGCGGGTCCGGCGGCATTGGTGGAACGTTGATTGGGGCCTTTGTTATCGGCGTGTTGGTCGACGGCCTGAATATATTAGGAGTCTCATCTTTCTGGCAGAAAGTGATCAAAGGCGCTGTTATCGTGCTGGCTGTGATTATTGATCAGGTACAACGGCGCATGCAGGAACGAATCGCACTACAGGAACAACAGGAGATAGACTAACCCTGGTCAAAAATAAAATATTTGAGGGCCATGCTCTCGGAGAGGAGTTTTTTATCAAAAAAATGCCAAAAAGAAACTTAAGTAATTTCAGTTTGTTCAAATTTCTATTTACACCTATATTAAGGAGAAGAAACATGTCTACCAAAAAGTTCGTTGTTTTACTAAGCTTGCTCGTAGCCCTGGGTATGTTACTCGGTGCCTGCCAGCCAGCCGCAACAGAAGAGGCACCTGTGGCAGACGACGCGCCCGCCATGGAAGCAGGCGGTCTGATGTGTGTGATCGTCCCATCCGTTGAGAATCCTTTCTTTGGCTCGGAGCAGGTCATTGCAATGGCCAAGGCCGAAGAGCTAGGGTATGAAACTCTGGGAC
>JACNJM010000100.1 GCA_014382605.1 Anaerolineae bacterium | reverse complement strand
GGCGCTGGCGAATTTCAACTTTATTCAACGCGACCCGGCCTACCTGCGGCGCTGGTTGCTGCTCAGGCCGCCGCTCTTCATCGAGGGCAACAAGGAAGACACCCGCATCGCCCTGGCCGTGCGCAAAAGTACCACCCCGCAGGCCACCATCGCCGTTGTCACCGCCGGGGCGATCCCCTACTTCTCAGAGCGGCCTTCGCTCGACCTGCTCGGCAAGAACGATGCTTATATCGCCCAACTTCCTGCTCATAGCGCTGAAACGCTCGAAGAAATTCGTCCCGGCCACATGAAGTGGGATTATGACTATTCAATTGGCGAACTCAAACCCGATATGATCGTGCAGCTTTGGGGGGACAAAGAAATTGCTTACGAATATATCGAAAAATTTTATACCGTGATTGAAGTGGATGGGATGCTGTTCTCCGCCCGGAGCGATTCCAGCGAAATATTGTGGGACGCGGTTCAGACTCAGCCCTGAGTGGGTTCTGTTCAATAAACAGACCTGACTGGTTTTAGAAACCTGTCAGGTCTACAATGCGCCCCGTAGCCGCCGACTCCAGTGCGCCGTTCGCCAAACGCTGCGCCCAGATGCCATCTTCGAGGGTGCAGACAGGCTTTTCGGTTCCGCGTGCCACCTTGATGAAATGTTCCATTTGGTCGAGGAACATGGCATTGCGCTCGTAGCTCTCCGGGATGAGAAATTCTATCCATGCGTCCTCTTCCGCCTGATACATTTTCAACGTGCTTCGGACATAATCCCAATAGAGCGTGCCACCGGTTCCCACAATCTCTAAGTGGTGGGTGTGCGGGCGCTGGATATAACTTAGATGAACACTGCCCAGCACGCCATCCGCGAAGCGCAGCCCCATCTCGGCCACCGATTCAACTTCGTCAATCTGCAAAGCCTTCACCGGCGCGGCAAAAGCCCAAATTGCAGAAATTTCCCCAAACAACCAGCGCAGATAATCGAGCGGGTGCGTGAGCGTGAGAATGACACCGCCGCCCAAGTCTTTGCAGGCGCTAAAGCCCTTGCGGTAATCTTCCCACGGATGCCAGCCGGGCAGGTACTCGCCCCAATGGACGCGCGCCGCTACGGCCTGGCCGATAGCGCCTGCGTTCAGCAGGGTTTTCGCCTGCCGCAAAAGCGGGTGATAGCGATACTGAAATCCCACCAAAACCCGGCTGCCGCCGCGTTGGACGGCGGCTTCAAGCTCGGCGATGCGCTCCAGCGAATGCGAAATGGGCTTCTCCATGAAAATGTGGCAGCCCTGTTCAGCGGCGGGGATGGCGACATCGAGATGCAGCGAAGTGGGGTTTGCAACGACGAGCGCGTCGGGCTGGTGCGCCAGCGCGGCTTCAATGCTGGTTTCAACAGGGTAGGTGGCAATTTCATCATCGGGCAGCGTAGAGCGTTTGCTGCGCAAAAAGACGATATCACGCTCCCCGAGGGCGTGCAAATTACGAAAGTGGCGGCGGCCAATGGAGCCGAATCCGGCGATGAGTGTTTTCATAAACGGTTACAGGTTGACAGGTTAAAGGTTATCCAGCCTAATATAATTCCACCGCAAAGAGCGCAAAGTTTTTACTTATTTTCCCTTCGCGATCTTGGTGTCGCCTGTGCCCTTTAGGGTATCGCGGTTCAAATTCGCGTTCATCCAAGCAGTAATTCAAGATTTTTCATTCAGTAAATGCAGGATAGCCCCATTCGGCCAGCACAGCTCCAGCGATTTCTTTGAAAATTCGTTTATCGCGTGTGGTGAATAACTCGCGCCACGAACCCGATTTGCCTTTTTGCAGTGGCTCAACGATTTCGCTGGCCTTCTGCTGCTGCCATTTGGCGTCGGGGTTTTGATTGAGTTCGGCGCTAAGAATGTCGTTGAGTTCGGGCAATCTGGTATCTGCGCCGAGGAAGTTCCACAGGCGTGACATCGCTTCCCAGGGGGTTTCGAGCAAATCTTCGTAGCGCACAGCCATATATTGCTGCTCACCAAAAAGTTGCTTGCCCATTCGGTCGGTTTCGGTAACGTTCTGCACCCAGCTTTCCGCGGCGCGGCGGATGGCTTTTTCGGTAAAAATGGAACGCTCACCGCGCATATATGGGGCAGAATCGCGCACAAAATCGGCGCGGATAGCCCAATCGCGGCGATTGAGGTGTTGCGTGGCATCTATGAAAGCCTGAAAACGATGCGAGACAGCCGCGTCGCGCCCATCGCGCACGATAAAGATCAGCTTGCCATCTGGAAAAATTTTGCGCATCCGGCGCACGGATTCGCCATTGAGCAGGGCGTTGGGGCTTTTGTCACCAACGATGCGTGCTCCTTCCTGCCGAGCTTCACGCTCCATGACATATTCAACGGCGGCGCGCAGTATGACGGGCGAGAGATCGCGGCCACGATTCCAGCGGTTGCTGCGGCGCGTCAGCCAGGCTTCGATCATCGGGCTATCAGCCAACGCTTCGAGCGTCGGCTGGCGGGTGAAGAAATGCCCCTGATAATTGCAATGCACATCCGGGTGCAGGCGAATCAGCCGCGTTAATAGCGTTGTCCCTGAGCGGGCATGACCGTAGATAAAGAATTTATCGCGCGGAAAAAATTCCTTGAACTCGGTAACTTCTTCGGGGATAATGGGCGGTATTTCATCGCGTTTTCCAGCGTGAATTTGCCCGGTAAAAAACACCTGAACAGTGCGTTTGAGACGGTTGGTAATTTTAGAGATCATGTTTTTAGATTCTGCCACAGAGTACACAGAGCGCACCGAGTTTTTGCTTTTTTTCTCTGTGATCTCTGTGTGCTCTGTGGCTATGATTACTTCAATAATAATTTCAACAAAAACTCAGCCGTGTGCCGCCCGGCGCTGCCATCGGTGTGGGTACATTCACGGGCGATGAAGTCGGTGCGGGCTTGCAGGTCGGCTTGGGGATCGTCAAGGTAGCGGTTGATGGCCTCACGCAGTTCATCGGCATTGAGGGTTTCGCGTCCAGCCCCAGAGTCGCGGTAACGTTGATGCGTGGGCCAACCACTAATTTCGGTCAGCGGGAGGGTGAATTTGCCCGGCCAGCCTTCAGGGTCGTCTATACACAGGCTGATAACCGGCGTGCCGTGAATGGAGGCTTCGACCACCATCGTCGAATACACCGTCACCATCACATCCGAGTAGGCCATCATGGACGATTTTTCGGGCATATCTTCGCCGGAGTAGTAGCTCATGCCGCCTTCGCCCAGCGGAACCGGCTCGACCACATGAACGTGCGGCA
>JACNJM010000164.1 GCA_014382605.1 Anaerolineae bacterium | reverse complement strand
AATCTCGGCGGACTCAGCGTTCTCTGTGGTAAATACCCGCCCTGGCTCTACTTTATGAAAGCCGGGCCATTATAGCTGAACTTGTTCCCAAACACGACGTTTATGCTAAAATACAAACCGGATAATAACACTCATAATTCCAATACTTAGAGGCCCCATGCTCCAACCTGACCGAATCATTCGCTCAACCTGCCCCTACTGCGGCGTTGGCTGCCAGGTAGATTTACAAATCAAAGACGACCATATTTTTCGCGTAGAAGCGCCTTTCGATGCCGCGCCCAATTTCGGGCGACTGTGCGCCAAAGGCCGTTTTGGCATGGATTACACCACGCACCCATCCCGACTTAGGCAGCCGTTGATCCGTAAAGATATTGGTGAGAAGCCGCGCAAACCGGTCGGGATCGAAGGTTTTCGCCCTGCCACCTGGGATGAAGCGCTTGATCTGGCCGCCGAAAAACTGACCGGAATCATTCAGGCGCATGGCAGCGACGCAGTTGGCACTTTCTGTTCAGCCAAAGCTACCAACGAAGATAATTATCTCTTTCAGAAATTTGTGCGCGGCGTGTTGGGCACCAATAACGTCGATCACTGCGCCCGCCTGTGCCATGCTGCCTCCGTGGCCGGACTTTCGATTGCGCTCGGCTCATCGGCTATGTCGAACTCGATCGCCGAAATGAAAGACCTGGATGTTTTTATTGTCACCGGCTCCAACACCAGCGAGACCCATCCGGTCATCAGTACATTTTTGCGCCAGGCCGTGGTGCAAGGTGGGGCCAAACTGATTGTGATTGATCCGCGCGGCATCGAGATGACCGAATTCGCCCATCTGTGGCTGCGCCAGAAACCCGGCACCGATGTGGCTGTTTTTCAGGCCATGGCGCATGTCATCGTGGAAGAAAATCTATATGAAAAATTATTCATCGAGGAGCGCACCGAGGGGTTTGAGACATATATTGAAACGCTGAGAGATTACACCCCCGAATGGGCCGAAACCATCTCTGGCGTTCCCGCAGATCTCATCCGCCAGGCTGCCCGCACCTATGCTGAAGCCGAAACCGCGGCCATCTATTGGGGAATGGGCATCTCGCAGAGTGTTCACGGCACCGATAATACCCTCTCACTGGCAAATCTGGCGCTGCTCACCGGGCATATCGGACGCCCCGGCACGGGGCTGAATCCATTGCGCGGCCAAAACAACGTGCAAGGCTGTTCGGATTCAGGCGGCTTGCCCGACGTATATCCCGGTTATCAGGCTGTGGATGACCCCGAGGTACGGGCCAAGTTCGAGAAAGATTGGGGCGTGGCGCTCAACCCCGAAGCGGGACTAACCACAATGGAGATGGTCGATGCCGCCGAGAGCGGTGCGATTCGCGGCTACTACGTGATGGGCGAAAATCCGATGATGTCCGAACCCGATTTGCGCCATGCCCGCCATGTGGTAGAACAACTCGATTTTGTGCTCATGCAAGACATCTTCCTCAACGAAACTGGCGAGTACGCCGACATCATTTTGCCTGCAGCCAGCTTCGCCGAAAAAGACGGCACCTTTACTAATAGCGACCGGCGTGTGCAGCGCATCCGAACAGCTCTGCCTATCCCCGGCGAAGCACGCCCCGACTGGGAGATCATTGCCGAGCTTGCCCAACGCGTAGAAACCAGGCTCGGACGCGAACGCAGCGCCGGGTTCACATTTGAGCATCCGAGCGAAATCTGGGATGAAATGGCACGCCTGACGCCGCCTTTCCAGGGTATTGGCTACACGCGGCTAGCGCGCGAGGGCGGCGTGCATTGGCCCTGTCCCAGCCCCGATCATCCGGGCACACCCTATTTATTCGCAGATACTTTTCCGCGCGGCAAAGGGCAGTTCACACCGCTCCAATTCCGCGCATCGGAAGAACTGCCAGACGCACAGTATCCATTCATTCTCTCTACGGGACGAGTGCTCTATCATTGGCACGGCGGCACGATGACGCGGCGCTCGCAGTTGGATCATATTTACCCGGAAGCGACTGTGGAGATTCATCCCGAAGATGCGCGCACGCTTGGGGTCCGGGAACACGCGCGGGTACGCGTGCGCTCGCGCCGCGGCCAGATTGAAGTTAAAGCGCTGGTCAGCGAACGTTCCCCTCAGGGCACAGTCTTTATCCCGTTCCACTTTGCTGAGGCCGCGGCCAATGAACTCACCAACGATGTCCGCGATCCCTATGCAAAAATCCCCGATTATAAAGTCAGCGCCGTGACGATAGAGGTAATCTAAAAAACCGGGCTAGACAAATTAGAAGGCATCATGTAAAATACGTTTTCGTCAAAAATCGATGTAGCTATTTTGTAATGGCACATTCGTGGAAAGTTTCGGAGGTTCGACTTGGCAAACATCAAATCTGCTATCAAGCGCAACAAACAAAACGAGAAGCGTCGTCTTCATAACCGTGTTTATCGCGGTAACGCGCGCAAACAGGTACGCAACGCTCGCGCCGCAATTGAAAGTGGCAATTATGAAGCCGCTCACGCCGCCACACTAGAAGCTGTAAGCGCCCTGGACAAGGCTGCACAAAAAGGCATTATTCACCAAAATAACGCCTCACGCCGCAAGGGCCGCTTGATGAAGCAACTGGCAACGCTCGAGAAATAAATCGCATTTGCTAAACAACCAAAAGTTGCATTTTAGCGGGAGCTTTAAAAGCTCCCGCTTTTTGCGTTCATAGCGCGAGTGGGTGGTATAATCTCCTGCCGTTGACAGAAATGATCTGCCATAAAAATTCTCACAACAAAGACACGAAGAAGGATACTAAAAATCTTCTAGGACTTACGCAAAACGATGAGGAATACCCCTATTTTCAGGCTTTCTTTTGCGAAAGTGCGTAAGTCCTGTCTTCGAGTCTTTGTGACTTCGTAGTGAATCTTCATCCAGGTGATTGAATGTTTGAAACCGAACAAAATGCGATTGCAGCACAAATTCAGCAGTATTGCACAGAAAATGACATCCCTGCCCCTCAAGAATTCCAATGGAAGCCAATTCCGTTTAGCGGTGGCTGGGGGATTTCCACATCGTTCTTTCAGGTAGCGGCGCAAGAAGCCCGTAGCGGTAAGAAAGTTGTCGTTCCGCAACGCGCCCAGGAGATTGCCCAAAGTGTAGCCAAACAATTAGGCACACCCCGGGGCTTTGAACGCGTCGAAGCGGTCAACGGCTATCTGAATTTGTACTTTGCAGCCAGCGATGTCAGCCGCCGCGTGGTCGATAGTGTCCTTGAAACGGGGGCCAACTTCGGACGCGGGGTGAAAAAGAATGAACGCGTGATGGTCGAATATGCCCAGCCCAACACCCACCACTCTTTTCACATCGGGCATTACCGCAACGCCATTTTAGGCGAAGCCCTGGCGCGCATGGTCGAATTCGCCGGATACGATACCATCCGTGCTTCATACCCTGGCGATATTGGCCTGGGTGTGATTACTGTTGTGTGGGCGTATGACAAATTCTACAAAGGGCAGGAGCCGCAAGATATTCATGTGCGCGGCCAATGGCTACTGAATTTATACGTGGAAGCCACCAACCTGCTGACTCCCAAAGAGAATGAGACACCTGAAGAGATAGCGCAGCGCGAGGTCTACGAAGCGGAGCGGCGGGACCTGTACCGCAGGTGGGACGCGGGCGATGAGTATGTACGCAACCTGTGGCTCGAAACACGCGAGTGGAGTCTGGAAGAATTACGCGACATTTTGCACCTGATGGATATTGATATTGATGTTTGGTTCTACGAAAGCGAGGTAGACGAACCCTCTAAAGCAATCGTGGAAGAATTGGTCGAAAAAGGCATCGCCGACGATGAGCGCTCCCAGGATGGAGCAGTGATTGTCAAGATTGATGAAAAGCTGGGTCTTAAGAAAGAAAAATACCGCACCAATGTGATCCTGCGTAACGACGGCACCAGCCTTTATCTAACTAAAGATTTGGCGTTGGCCAAAGACAAATTTGAAAAATATCACGTTGACCGTTCGCTCTATGTCGTAGATGTGCGCCAGAGTCTGCACTTTCAGCAGGCTTTCAAGATTCTCGAATTATGGGGCTACGAACAGGCAAAAAAATGCTATCATCTCGGTTACGGATTCGTGAGCCTACCCGAGGGAGCTATGTCGGCGCGGCGCGGGCGCGTGGTGCTCTTCAAAGACGTTGCCGATGAAGCCACCCGCCGCGTACTGGAAGAAAGTCGCAAGAAAAACCCCGATATGCCCGAAGAACAACGCCAGGAAGTAGCCCTACAAATTGGCCTGGGGGCGCTGGCCTACGCCATGCTTTCGGTGGACAACAATAAAGATATTATATTCGATATCAACGAGGCCCTCAGTTTTGAGGGCCATACCGGGCCATATATCCAGAACGCGCATGTGCGCGCCAGCAGTATTCTGCGCAAAGCTGGGATGATTCCGGAAGAAGCCAGCTTCGACTATCCGATGGAAGCGCACGAAATTGAACTCATCGAAACTATTTCGCGCTTCCCAGAAGTTGTGCAACAAGCCGCGGAGGAATACCGCCCGCTGGTGTTGGCAACCTACGCCTACGACTTGGCAGCGGCATTTCATAGCTTTTATCATGTTGTGCCTGTTCTCCAGACAAAATCCGAAACTGTGCGGCAGGCGCGCATTCGGCTTATCGCAGCCGCCAAACAGACGATTGCCAATGCCTTGCGCTTGCTAGGGATTCGATCCCCGGAAGTTATGTGACCAACGAAAAAAAAAGGTGATGGGGCACCCTAATTTTCGAGTCTCATGTCGAATTTGTCCAACTGGTCTGGAAGTCCGAATTCGACAGTAGCCAAACGATTAGACCATGCAGACCTATTAGGAAACAAGGAGTTTTAGTAATGCCTACAAAAATCCTAATCATGGGCGCCGCGGGGCGCGATTTTCACAACTTCAATGTGTATTTCAGGGACAACCCAGAATATGAAGTTGTGGCTTTTACTGCCACCCAAATTCCCAATATTGATGGGCGACAGTATCCGGCAGAATTGGCGGGTTCCCTATATCCGCAGGGAATTCCCATTTATGCCGAGAGTGACCTGGTAGAACTAATCCAGAAAAATCAGATTGAGCAGGTGATCTTCGCCTACAGCGATGTGCCGCACGAATATGTGATGCACAAAGCCTCTGAAGTGCTGGCTGCCGGTGCAGATTTCCGTCTGATGGGCGCAGAGGGGACACAAGTAAAATCGACCAAACCGGTTGTTTCGGTATGTGCTGTGCGCACGGGCAGCGGCAAAAGCCAGACCACGCGACGGATTGCGCAAATTTTGCAAAACATGGGCTTTAAGGTAGCCGCTATCCGCCACCCGATGCCCTATGGCGATCTGGTTAAGCAAAAAGTACAACGGTACGCTAAACTCAGCGATCTCGACAAGCACGAATGCACCATTGAAGAGCGCGAGGAATACGAACCACATATCATCAGCGGGATCATTATTTATGCTGGCATAGATTACGAAGCTATTCTGCGTGAAGCTGAAAAAGAAGCCGATATCATCCTTTGGGATGGCGGCAATAACGATCTCTCCTTCTACAAGGCCGATCTCTCCATCGTCGTCGCCGACCCACACCGGCCCGGGGACGAGCGCAGCTATCACCCCGGTGAGACAGTCGCCCGCTCAGCAGATGTCTTCATCATCAACAAGGTGGATACTGCCGATCATGAAGCCGTACTCACTGTGCATGAGAATTTACGGGAACTTCAACCCAATGCAGTCATCATCGAGGCCGCATCCCCGCTGTTTGTGGATGACCCCGCCGCAATTCGCGGTAAACGCGTGCTGGTTGTCGAAGATGGCCCCACGCTGACTCATGGCGAGATGGCTTATGGCGCGGGCTGGGTTGCCGCCCGCCGCTTTGGCGCCGCCGAAATCGTGGATCCACGCCCCTATGCAGTCGGCACGATCAAGGCCACTTACGAAAAATACCCCACCACCGGGGATGTGCTCCCCGCGATGGGCTACGGCGAAGAACAGATGAAAGAATTGGAGCAAACCATCAACAATATCGATGTTGATCTGGTCATCATCGGTACACCCATTGACCTGGGCAAACTGCTAACCATCAACAAACCTACCCAGCGCGTGCGCTACGAACTGCAAGAAATCGGCCAGCCCACGCTGGAAGATTTGTTAACAGCGAAATTCAAATAAACTCGGTTTTTCACCGCAAAGGCACAAAGTCACGAAGGAATTCTTTGTGTTCCTAACGAGAACTTTGTGCCCTTTGTGGTAAATTGGATGGTCTCCCGCTTAAGTGTTGCTATGGAAAATCGTCTCACAAAATAACCGCCGAGAACGCTGAGAATGGCATTTTATGTGACAAAACTCTGCGACCTTTGCGCTCTCCGCGGTTATTTTTGCCAGCAACACTCTATGGGGGGACCGTTGTAAATTGCAAAATCACGAAAATATACGAATATCGCGAATTATATAATAGCCAGACTGATGTTGAACACCTTTTCATGTCATTCTGAGGAGCGCAGCGACGAGAATCCCTTCAGAATGAAATCATTGCTTAAGATCATGTTGACCAATACAAAAAAGGATAAAACATTATGAAAAAAAGCATTGCATGGCTGATTGTTATCGTTTTCATTGGGTTGATCTCGCTCAATTTAACCGTAGCGCAAGCCTCCGGCCCGGCTGATTACCCCATCGTTCAAGATGCAACCCCAACTCCAGAGGAACCCACCATCGGGTCAACTCGCATCTCCGAAACAGATCAAATGGCACAGGTTTATGTGCCTGCCGGAGAATTTATTATGGGTTCAACAGATATCGAAGCCAAACAAACCATTGAAGGCGGGCGCGCCTACCCCGAAATTCCCCAACACACCGTCTATGTGGATAGCTTCTGGATTGACAAATATGAGGTCACAACCAGTCAATATGCCATGTGCGTTGAAGATGGCGTTTGCGATCCGCCTTTTACAAATAAATCCTTCACCCGCCAGGAATACTACGGCAACCCCGAATATGCCGATTATCCGGTTATCTGGGTGAAATGGGAAATGGCGCGCACATACTGCGAATGGGCTGGACGCAGAATGCCAACCGAAGCCGAAGCTGAAAAAGCCGCCCGCGGCACCGATGGACATAAATTCCCCTGGGGTGATGAACCGTACAGCGGCGAATACGCTAATATGTGCGATGTCAACTGTCCGAAAAGCTGGGCGAACCCCAACTGGGACGACGGCTACGCCGACACGGCCCCTGTGGGCAGCTACCCCGCGGGAGCCAGCCCCTACGGCGCTATGGATATGGTCGGCAATGTGTGGGAGTGGAACGCTTCGATCATCCAGCCGTATCCCTATGATGCCAATGACGGCCGTGAAAATCCGGAAAACCCAGAGAATATTCAAATTGAGCGCAGTTGGCGCAGCGGCGCATGGAATGACGGCTACTGGTGGATGCGCGCCTCTGTCCGTTACCGCTCCGTCACCAATTACTGGTACTACAACCTGGGTATCCGCTGCGCGTCTTCGGAATAGCAAAATATAAGCAATTAATGCCATAGGCGTTGAACGCGCTATAGCCCTAATTGCTTTGGTAATAACCACTTATGCCCTCACTTACCTGGCCCAGTAAAACCCAACCAAATCCCATCCCCGCCGATTTACAGACGGATAGTATCCTCTATCCCCAGGGAGATGGCTACCCGCACGCCGCGGCCGAAAACCAACTTATTTTCGGTGATAACCTGGCGGCTATGTCGGCGTTATTGCCAGAGTATGAGGGCCGCATCCATCTGATCTATGTTGACCCGCCGTTTTTTACCAATCGGCGCTTTACCGCACGCGTCGGCCGCGGCGAAGATTCGCGGCGTCCCGAAGAATGGCAACTTAGCGAAGGCTATACGGATCACTGGGCGGATATTGATACCTATCTTGATATGCTTTACCCGCGCCTGGCGCTGATGCACCGCCTGCTGGCTCCCACCGGCACGCTTTACCTGCATCTCGACTGGCACGCCAATCACTACGCCCGCCTGCTGTTGGATGAAATTTTCGGCGCAGAACATTTGCTGAACGAAATTATCTGGACCTACCACGGCCCCTCACCCATCAAAAGTGCGTTTAATCGCAAGCACGATACGATCCTGTCGTACACCAAGAGCAATAAGTACACCTTCAATGCCGATGATGTGCGCGAACCCTATAACCCCAACACTGTCAAAACTTTTCAATCCTCCTCCAAAGCCGGTTTTGGCAAAGTGCCTGATCTGGAACGCGGCAAAGTACCCGAAGATTGGTGGTATTTCCCCGTGGTGGCTCGCTTGCATAGCGAGCGCACCGGCTACCCAACGCAAAAACCCGAAGCCTTACTGGAACGGATTATTATGGCATCGTCAAACCCGGGTGAAATTGTGGCTGATTTTTTCTGTGGATCAGGAACCACACCGCTGGTGGCGGCGCGTTTGGGACGGCATTTCGTTGCCAGCGATGCTCAATGGCAGGCTATTCAAACCACCCGCAATCGGCTTACAGCCCTGCCTGGGGTAGTGACTGCTCTCAAGCGGGAATCTCGTTCGCGCATCCCGATAGGAAAAACCAAACTCAAAGGGCAGGTATCCCTCCAGAGCGAGTCCGAGCAGCCTGTTTTATCGTTGAGCGAATCAATCTGCGATGATATTGATTATTGGGAAATTGACCCCCATTGGGATGGCGATATTTTTCACAGCGCGGCGCAAGCAGTACGCCCCTTCCGCAAAGGAAAAATTCCCACAAAATTAATTTTTCCAAAAATTGAGGGGGAAATCAGTGTTCGGATTACAAGAATTAATGGGAAATCGGAAATAATACCGATTAGGAATCAAACATCTAACCGATAGCCAACACCGCGCAAGGTTTTTAGAAATTTAGGCTTACGGGGGTCTGCTTCAATGGCTCTTCGCAGCCAACTGATATGCACATCCAGCGTGCGGGTGTCGTCGATGAAATTTGTATCCCAGACTTGTTTGAAAAGTTCTTCTCGCTTGACAACTTCCCCCGCTCGACGCATAAGCACTTCCAAAATTGCGGCAAGCCGCGGTGTGAGGTGAGATTTTCGATCCTGGCAGCGCACATGATGCAGTTCCAAATCGAGCGCGATCTGGCCGACTTTTAAATGATTGGCGCTCCGGGTTGGGGAGAGAGATTTGACACGATTATGCAATTTGCGCACCGTAAAAGGCAGCGGCAAAATAATGTTGGCACAGTGATTGTCACTATGGCTGTCGGCCCCAGCTTCAGCAATCAGGATAATGGGCATTTTGGGTACGCGCTCATGCACAGATTGGCAGATACGCACACCCGTTGTTCGCATAGAAGGCGCGTTGATAATCGCTACTTTAAATTTCTCACCATCTAACACAGCCAGCGCAGCTTTACCGGTGGATACATTCGTCACCGAATACCCTTTCTTTTGCAACTGGGCAACAAAAAGCTGCGTCCCGGCATGTTTACCTTCAATACAAAGTATCTTCGTATTCATTAGGAATCACTTTTTTCCTTAAAATTTTTAGTCCCCGGCTTTTTGTTTCTCCTAGGCTAGATTGATTATACACATAACCTTAAAAAATCGCAAATGGGCCGAGGGTACTGTTAACAAATTTGTAACATGAAGCCCGAATGGCATATAATAGGCCCAAGACAGATAACAGGAGAAAACTATGCTCATTCACTCTGCTTCGCAAGTACTCACCCTGATCGGCCCGCCCCAGCGGGGTCACGCGCTTGGCGAGTTGGGCATCATCGAAGATGGCGCTGTGCTGCTCGATGGGGAAACCATCGTTGCGGTTGGCCCCAGCCGCGAAATGCGTGCCATTTACGCCGATGAAGAACAATTTGACGCCGCGGGGCGTGTGGTAATGCCGGGACTGGTGGATCCGCATACGCACGCCGTTTGGGCTGGAGATCGCTCCGCTGAGTTTGAGATGCGCATCCAGGGCAAGAGTTATATGGAGATTATGAACGCGGGCGGTGGTATCGTCTCGACGGTACGGCAAACGCGGGCTGCCTCACTGAAGGAACTCAAAGCGCAGACTCGCTCGCGGCTGGTCGGCATGTTCGAACAGGGGACAACCACCGCGGAGGTCAAAAGCGGCTACGGCCTGAATACCGAGACCGAACTGAAAATGCTGCAAGCCATCCTGGAGCTGGATGCCGAAGGCCCGTTGGAACTCATCCCCACCTTTCTCGGTGCGCACGCCGTCCCCGCAGAGTACAAAGACAACGCTGACAGCTACACTGATCTCGTCTGCAATGAAATGCTGCCCGCGCTCAAAGACTGGTGGCAAAATCAACCTGCAACCTGCAACCTGCTACCTTTTGTAGATGTCTTCTGTGAAACTGGCGCCTTCACCCTGGCGCAATCCCGCCGCATTTTGGAAATTGCCCGCGAGTTGAGCTTTCCGCTCAAGATTCATGCCGACGAATTCGACAATCTCAATGGAGCCTCGCTGGCGGCGGAGTTGGGTGCGGCATCCGCTGACCATCTCGTGGTTACATCGCTTGATGATATGGTTGCTCTCGGCAAAAGTGATACCGTTGCCGTCTCGCTACCTTGCACACCCTTTGGATTGGCCGAGGGACATTATACGCCTGCCAAAGATTTTCTGGATGCGAATTGCATTTTGGCAATTGCCACAGATATGAATCCCGGCACAGCCTGGTGTGAGAGTATGCAGTTTGCCATCGCGTTAGCCTGCCGTTATTTACGTCTGACGCCTGCTCAGGCAATTGCCGCAGCCACGATCAACGCCGCGGCGGCAATTGGCAAGGATGATAAAATCGGCTCACTGGAGCCAGGCAAACAGGCCGATGTGTTAATCCTGAATGCGCCCGACTACCGTCACCTGGGCTACCGCTTTGGGAGCAATCTGGCGCATACCGTCATCAAAAAGGGTCATATCTATCCGATTGGAGACTAATTCATGGATAATCTATTTTCCTTACTCCTGCTCTTGATCGTAGTCGGCATCGTTTGGGGCATCATTAAAACCATTTTTAAGTTGACGATGAAGGTTTTTTCTTGCGGCTTATTCTTCATCCTTGCCATTGGTGCAATCGTCTACCTGCTCACAAACGCCTAACGCGTACTTTTTTAAAATGCCAAGTATCGAAACTGCCCGCTCCTGGTATCCCCGAACTGATCCCGTCCACGGCTTTGACCATATCCTGCGCGTCTTTCGCATGGCTGAACAATTGGCCGAAGCCGAAGGCGCAGATATCGAAATTGTGCGCGCCGCCGCCTTGTTGCACGATGTAGATGGCAGCCAGCAACCTGCTCTGAGAGAGAACGAAGGATCAGCGATCAGCGGTCAGCGAAAAATGCACCAACATTCCGCAGCGAATTTTGCCCGCCAAATTTTGCAATCTGAAAACTGGGCCGAAGCGCGCATCCAGGCTGTGGAGCATTGCATCCGCGCCCATCGTTTCCGTGATGAACGTGAGCAGCCCCAAACCATCGAAGCTCAAGTACTCTTCGATGCCGACAAACTGGATGCTATCGGAGCCATCGGTGCCGTGCGCTCGATTGGCTATGCCGTACTGGCCGAACAGCCGCTCCACGCCAAATTATCGCAACAATTTTTGGAAACCGGCGAAAAAGAGCCAAACGAACCGCATACGCCCTATCACGAGCATCTATTCAAATTAAGCAAGCTCAAAGATCGTATGTTTACAGCAAGCGGACGCACCCTGGCCGAGGAACGCCATAATTTTCTTGAAGCATTTTTTGAACAATGGCAGGCCGAATTGCGCTCTGAGAGATAATTTTTTACGGCGAAGCCGCAAAGTGCGCTAAGATTTTTTAAATACCTTGGTTTACTTCGCGGCAAAACACATACAATGCCAAAAATCAAAGGACGCATCATTTACAAAGGCAACGCCGAAGGAGAAGCCCTGGTCACTACAATGGGGATTTCCTTTTTTGGCGGCGTAGACCCCGACACCGGGATCATCGTCGAGCGCGGCCACCAACTCGAAGGTCAGTCCGTGGCCGGGCGGGTGTTGGTTTTCCCCACGGGTAAAGGCTCTACTGTCGGGTCGTATACCCTCTACCGGCTGAAGCACAACGGCCTGGCTCCGGCAGCTATCATCAACGCCGAGTGTGAAACCATCACCGCCGTGGGCTGCATCATCGCCGAGATTCCCTGCGTAGATCAGATTGACATCACACAAATCCAGACCGGGAACAAGGTTCTGATTTCAGATAACAGTGTGGAACTATGAGCGATATTGAAACCCAGCGCAAGGTCCTAAACAAAGCCCAAACCCGACTGCGCGAGTTGATGACCGATAAAGAGCGCCCGGAGCAGGCCAGCGAGCCGTTCCTGAACCACCATGCCATGCTCCATTCGGCAAAAATGGCTGATGCTGGCTTATGGTCATTCGAAAACGCTATTCTGGATGATATGGATGAAGCCCGCATTCGGCGCATTCCGCATGGGAGCAAGAGTTCAATCACATGGTGTTTTTGGCATATCGCTCGCATCGAAGATGTTGCTATGAACCGGCTCGTTGCCAATCAAGCGCAAATTTTTCTGCAAAATAATTGGCAAGAGCGGATGCAAACATCCTTCGTCGATACCGGCAACGCAATGAGCGCCGAAGAAATGGTTCAACTCAGCGAAGAAATGGATATTGCAGCCCTGCGCGCCTACCGGGTTGCCGTCGGACGCCAAACTCGCCAAATTGTGATGGCGCTAACCCCGACAGACTTCACAAAGAAAGTAGACCTACAACGTTTGGAGAAAATTTGGACAGATGGCGCGATCCGGGAAGCCGCGCGGGACATCCTCGAATATTGGGGCAAACGCACCATCGCCGGGCTGCTGTTAATGCCCGCCAGCCGACATATACTCGTTCATTTGAATGAAGCGTTGAATCTAAAAAAGAAGCGATGACTCTCCCCCTCAACACCATCTTGCACGGCGATTGCGTTGAAATGTTGAACTCGCTACCCGCTCACTCGGTTGATCTCATCTTCGCCGACCCGCCGTATAACCTCCAATTGCAGAATGAACTCCATCGCCCGAATATGAGCAAAGTTGACGCGGTGGACGATGCTTGGGATCAATTTGACTCGTTTTCAGCCTATGATGATTTCACCCAAAATTGGCTCGTAGCTTGCAAACGCGTACTCAAGCCCAGCGGTACGATCTGGGTCATAGGCTCGTATCATAATATCTTTCGCGTCGGGGCAATACTGCAAAATTTGGGCTTCTGGATATTGAACGATGTCATCTGGGTTAAAACCAACCCCATGCCCAATTTCCGCGGTGTGCGCTTCACTAACGCTCACGAAACCCTCATCTGGGCCAGCAGCAAGCAAGGGGCACGCTACACCTTCAACCATCAGGCCATGAAAGGTCTCAACGACGAGAAACAAATGCGCTCCGACTGGTGGCTGCTGCCCCTGGCAACCGGAGCGGAACGACTCAGGGATGAAGACGGCAACAAAGCCCACTCCACACAGAAACCTGCTGCGCTGCTCTACCGCGTCATCCTGGCCGCCAGCCAACCGGGGGATGTGGTGCTTGATCCGTTTTTTGGCAGCGGCACCACCGGCGCGGTTGCCAAATGCCTGCACCGTAACTGGATCGGTATTGAGCGCGAGGAGAAATATATCCGCCTGGCGCAACAGCGCATTGCGGCTGTTAAACCAGAACCCTTTGACGAATACGCTTTTGATGTGCGCAGCAAAAAGAAGATTGCCCCGCGCGTCGCTTTCTCAAAATTGCTCGAAAATGGCTACCTACAACCGGGGCAAAAACTCTATTTTCAAGCCGATCCGGCTCGCAGCGCCACAATCAAGCCCGATGCCCGTCTGCGCACCAGCGACAACTTTGAAGGCACTCTGCACCAGGCGGCGCGCCACTACGCTGGAGATGCCCCTTGCAACGGCTGGGAACACTGGTTTTACAAACAAGGGGATGAGTTCTACAAAATTGACAAACTGCGTGCAAAATATCGGGGCAGCAATATAAAAGGCGCTTGATACTCCCAGACTTCCGAAGTCACAACACGACAAAGTGGTAAAATAGCCCCCATGTCCGTAGGAACCGCACGCACGATCCTGCTCAAAGTCGATGACGACCTGTGCCATGCCTGCCGCAAATGCCTGGCCGGTGAAGCCTGCCGCGGCAGCGCTTTCCGGCGTTTCGACCGCGAAGATGCACCCTTTATCGATACAAGTCGCTGCTGGGGCTGTTTAGACTGTATCGCCGAGTGTCCCTTCGATGCGGTGGTGCGCCACGAACATAAATGAGAACATTTGATAAATGGCTGATAGGGGGAATTGGCTGTGGAGTGGTGAGTTTGTGCTTATTAACAGCGACAACCCTACTCCTTTTGCGCGTGCCCATCGGACGAGAAGCGAATCCCACCCTCGAGGGTCAGGCAACCCAGATCGCGCCAACCCCAATGGATTCAGCCCAACCCCCTGAGCTTGAAGCCACCCCCATGCTTCAGCCGACCCTCACCATATCTGGCGCTGCCAGCATCCCACCTGGTGAGCAGAAAGGGCATATCGTCTTCGTCTGCTACGTGGGCGGATTCGACCAAATCTGCCTGATGAATGCCGATGGCAGCGGGCGCGTGCAACTTACGGATGTCGAAGCAACCAATTTTTATCCCTCGCTTTCCCCGGATGGGCAGGCAATTGTTTTTTCTTCTCGGCGCACGGGGATTTTCGAAATTTACGCCATGCGGTTGGACGGCAGCGGGCTGGAGCAACTGACCGAGGGCATCGGCAGCTTGTACGCCCCGGAAATCTCCCCCAATGGGCAGCAGATTGTCTTTACCAATGCCAGCGGCAATCAATCGCTGTGGCTGATGAATCGCAACGGCAGCAACCCGCACCCCCTGACCACTGCCCCAAGCGACGAGATTGACCCCACCTGGTCGCCCGATGGCAGGCAGATTGTTTTTGCATCTTCGGCCACAGGCGACCGGCAGCTTTATGTGATGAATGCCGACGGCAGCAATCTTCGCCAGATCACTGATCTCGAAAAAATGGGCGGGCGCAGCAGTTTTTCACCCGACGGGCAGTGGCTGGCGTTCTACGCCGGGCCGCGCGGCGAGCATAATATTTTTATCATTGGCCTGGATGGCAACAATTTGCGCCAACTGACCCACGGCGGCGACAATCTGGGGCCAAGCTGGTCGCCCGATGGCGAGTGGATCGCGTTCACATCGTTTCGCGATGGCAATAACGAAATTTACGCCACTCGGTCCGACGGCAGCGAAGTGGTGCGCCTGACGAATAGCCAAATTTCAGATTGGCAGCCACGTTGGGGGAAATAATCCAATCACAGGTTGATTTTGGTATATAATCAACATAGCGCAGTACGATTGCGCCTGGACCGTTCAGCAAATATAGCCAATAGAGAGGTGTTGATATGTCAGAAAAAGGCAAAAAAGACAAGGGTAAACGCGAAGAGAAGAAAAAACCCAAGTTAAACATCAAAGATAAACGCAAGCTTAAAAAAGAAAAGGAAAAATCGTCTTGATCTAGGCGGTATTCCCTACAATCTTATCTTGAAAATATAAAGCCCTGGTGCAATCCAGGGCTTTTTTCGTATGCTATCAATCACCAGGAACCGGCTGGGCAACAGCGGCTGGTTCACTGAGGGGAGTGGTTGCCCGCCAAAAGCCAATAAACATCAGCACGGCACCGAGTAATTCGCCAATATACAACGCCGCCGGGATACCCATGCGACTAAAGGCACCACCAAAAGCCGGGGCCAACGCACCGGTGGCAATGAGGATATTCCCAATGGTACGGTGAAACAGCACTCGCTTGCGAAAGAAAATCCAGGCGGAGTAGATCGCCCCACCAACCAACGTTACCGTGCCGTAGAGATTGAAAATCGGGGTTAGACCGCGCACGCCAGAAGTGACGATAGCATGGCCGCTCAACTCACTGCCGGTGTGCAGGCTGGTGGTCAACAATCCGGGGTCAAGTTGGGCTGTAAAAACTTTGAAGGCGCCATAGAGTGAACCGATGAACAGGGCAACCATGAGGCCGCGCGCCCAGTTCTTTTTCGCCAACAAAAACACCGTCCCCTGCCCCAGCCAGGCCGCAACCAGAATGGCTCCAAAAAGATACCACAAACGAAATACCAGCGGATTCCAACCAAAGGCGCCGTAAAAGCCTTCACAAAAGCCACCGATGCCGTAGAAAATCATCCCGATACCCCATAAAAGCAGATGATTGCCGCGGCCTTTCCTGAAATAACGCACAAGAATAAAGTAAGCAAATGCAAAACTCACAATGGATGAAATGAAGGGTAAATAGGTATTTACAAAAGTCATCACAAGCTCCTAAAAACGATTATCCTAATACCAACAAACCTGTGCCAACCGCCAGGGTAAAGGCCAGCATTAGCACAACAACGAGTACAAGCGCCCCAATCACAACAGGCACAAAGCGTTCATAAAATTTTGGGTAATGGCGTTCTGAAATCTTGGGGAGGTTTTCTTCCATGCGTACAATCTCCAATACCAGGTAATTTGGCAAAAGTTTACTCCCGTGGCGATGCTAAGCCTATGTAGTTTTTTGTAGATTAGGGTGAGTCATCCCAAAGAGTTTAAGTGATTGTTGGAAAGTAGCTTTAATATGGCTTCCGCCGCGCCGTAAGAAATTGCCGAAAAATAGGGGTGTGTGGGGTGC
>JACNJM010000018.1 GCA_014382605.1 Anaerolineae bacterium | reverse complement strand
CCCGCATCGCTAACCGAATACGGAGAAGCCGCCATTGCGATTCGGATAGACCTGTTCGCACCGGCAGATAGACGATAATTGTCAACTCACGTAGATGACAATTGTCCCGTTGACGAAGGGGGGCTGATCTATTAAGCTGGGAAAACTAAAAACACACCCTTGGAGGTTTTTCCTATGGCAATGACAATCACTGATGAATGTATTTCTTGTGGCGCTTGTGAGCCCGAATGTCCTACCGAAGCGATTTTTGAAGGCGATGTACTCTACGAAATCGATCCGGAGAAGTGCGTTGAATGCGAAGGCTACTTTGACTCCAACCAATGTGTCGATGTTTGCCCGGTTGACTGCATCATTCAGCTAACCTAGTTTTGCGAGATGGGGGTATGTTGGGTGATTTTGCAACCCTGCATACCCCTATTTTGATTCTGAAATTTGCGATTGACATATTGACTTACCTTTGCTAAGATTGGTGCCAACAATTGAATACACGGAGAAATAGCGGCTGAGACTCATAATGAGTTGACGAGGTGGAGGTTCCTCCCTGCGAAGGGAGCGCTAATCCCGGAAGTCCCGGGAGAAAATCGAATTGATCAGCGGATGCCTCTGAAGCCTGACCACGGGCTTCTTTCTTCCTTCCCGAATAGAGAAAATTCTGAAAACCAATCAGTGATGGTTGGGCCAAGGTATTTTCGGTGGTCACTGTCGTTGTTCGATTAACGCACGGTGTCTTTTGTGGAAGGGCAGTAATCCGGCGTATGGTTAATTATTAAACTGGGTGTGCCCATGCACACCCAGTATTTTTTTAATCCTAAGGAGTTCGATAATGTCTAAGATGGAAATTTTAAAACGCGTCAAAGAAGATCATATTAAGTTTGTCTCGTTACAATTTACCGACGTGACTGGCTCGGTAAAAAGCGTGGATATTCCACCGGCACGCCTGAAGGATGCGCTTGAAGATGGCGTTTGGTTTGATGGCTCATCGGTAGAGGGCTTTGCCCGTGTTCAGGAAAGCGATATGCGCCTGGTATTAGATCCAGATACCTACGCCATCTTGCCCTGGTCTCCCGCGGAATTGAAGCGGGCGCGTATTTTCTGTGATATTTACAGCCCCGATGGCACACCTTTCCCCGGCGACCCGCGCGGTATCCTCAAGCGGATGCTGAAAGAAATTGATGTGCGTGGCTGGGTTTTCAATATTGGCCCCGAACCGGAATTTTTCCTCTTCAAACGCAATGGCTCTGAGAATATCCACCCCGTACCGCATGATGTGGGCGGATATTTTGATTTCTCGGCCAGCGATGAAGCTGTGGTGGTGCGTACCGAGTTGATGGAGGCCCTCGAAACGATGGGTCTGGATGTAGAAGCAGGCCACCATGAAGTAGCCCGCGGACAGCATGAAATTGATTTCCGTTTCACCGATGCTTTGCAGGCTGCCGATTACGTGCTGACCTTGAAATACACGGTCAAAGCCATTGCTGCGCAACATGGATTGGTGGCTTCATTTATGCCCAAGCCCATTTTTGGCGTCAATGGTTCGGGGATGCACTGCCACCAGTCTTTGTTCACTAAAGACGGCCAGAATCTTTTCTTTGACAACGCCGATGAATACAAACTTTCCAAAATGGCTTATGGTTTTATTGCCGGTCAGCTAAAACATGCCCGTTCTTTGGCGGCTATTGTTGCGCCGACAATCAACTCGTATAAACGCCTTGTCCCGGGCTATGAAGCGCCCGTCTATGTGGGTTGGGCGCAAATCAACCGTTCGGCGTTGATTCGTATTCCGCGTCACATGGAAGGACGCGATAATTCGGTGCGCGCAGAATTGCGTTTCCCAGATCCCTCTGCAAATCCCTATCTGGCCTTTGCGGCCATGCTGGCTGCCGGATTGGATGGGGTGGAAAACGAGTTGGCTTGTCCTGAGCCGCTGAACAACGTCAATATCTGGTATATGACCCCCGAAGAGCGCGCCGCCCGCAATATTACCGAATTGCCTAATTCGCTGGCCGACGCGTTACGCGAATTGGATACTAATGCCACACTGAAAAATGCCCTGGGCCTACAGATTTATGAGGCTTTCCGGCGTGCAAAATGGAGCGAAGTTGAAGAATATCGCACAACCGTTATGGATTGGGAAGTCAAGCGCTATTTAGAAACCGCCTGATTTTACGAACAGGTGACAGTCACGCTTTTCGGGTGACTGTCACCTGCTTCTTGGGTTTTCTCAACTCGCAAATACATCGCGCCGGCTCACTGGGGCCAGTAAAAAGCGCGGGAGTAGTTTCCACATCGGGGCATAAGCCAACACCGAGCCAGACTTTCTATTCGCCAGCATTCGCTCAGCCAGCCAGGGAGCTACATTTTCTACGCGATCCGCAATGATATTAAAAATCCCGCGCGCACGCGCCAACTCGTCAGGTTTTCCCACATAATGTTGCATGACCAATTCTGTAATTACCATGCCGGGTTGTAATGTGCCAATGATGAGGGGCGAATCATGCAATTCTTTGGCAAGCGCTTTGGTGAAATAAGAAATGCCCGCTTTACTGGTTCCATATAAAGCCATGCCCACCCGTGTGCTGCCGTTTGAGCCAAAGCCCGTCAGATTGTAAATGGCGCCGTGTCCTTGCGACAACATTCCGCGCACTGCGGTCTGAGCCCCGAAAATTGTTCCCAATATATTTGTGTTGACGATGCACTCTGCCTCGCTGGGAGAATACATCCAGACTTCACTTTGTGGCCCGCTGATACCGGCGTTGTTGACCCAGATATCGACATGGCCGAAGTGCTGGGAGGCGGCATCCCAGAAGGTTTGCACCGCGGTGGGATGCTCCACCGGGCAGGGTTGCGCGAGAATTCTTTCGGGTGGGTAGCTGTCTCCTAGGCGTGATACTGCCTCCTGAGTGCTGGCCTCCGTCCGGCCACTAATGGCTACCCCGCAGCCGTGTGCCAGAAACGCTTCTGCCATCCCGTACCCGATACCGCGCGTGCTGCCTGTAATTACAATCGATTTCATAAAAATTCCTTTCAGTCCGTGTTGAATGTGATGGGCTTACGCACTTTATTTCTACCGCACACCTGTATACAATACATCAAAAACGAAACACGGATGTCGCAAATAAGCGAATGACACGGCTGAAGGCATGTTTTTTTCAAGATGCTGTTGACCAACACAAAATCACTGCGTACGTTACAATTATAGCGATAGTATCCGAAAATGCACAAAAGTCTACGCATTGGTTTGCGAAAGTGTTACAGTATGAGCCTGATGGCA
>JACNJM010000109.1:6528-16741 GCA_014382605.1 Anaerolineae bacterium | reverse complement strand
ATCTTAAGATAAAGAAACGTGGCGAATTTGCCCGCGCAGCCTGGTTGCGGTATGCAAAAACCGGCCAAATCTCCAGATTTGGCCGGTCGATAAGTATAAAAAGTTTTCTTAGTTATTTGATGAAAACGGTTCTTCTATTGCAAGGATGCCCAATTGCCGAGCTTTTGATATCGCTGCCAGACGGTTGGGAACTTTCAGGCGCACATAAGCGCCAGAGAGTAAGTTGCGCATTGTTGAATTAGCCACATTGAGAATCTTGGCCAACTCAGCGGTAGTTTTGTCGGGATAAGCTGCACAGAGTGAAATCGCTTCAAGTTGACGCGGTGAGAGCGTATCACCTGGGGAAATTTTTCTATTGAGTTGTTCCAACGCTATTCGGCTAAAGTGGATGCTTCCGCTGGCGATCGCGCGCACCACTGAAGGTAATTCCCGAATTGTTTGGCGGTCATCCTTTAGAATATACCCGCTGGCTCCGGAGCTGATAATATTTTTGATTAAAGTGGGCTGGCTGTGCATTGAAATCACCAGAATTGCCATGTCGGGGTAGTGATCTATAAGTTTGGGAATTAAATATAGAATTGGATAGATATTTTTGTTTTCTGCTGATATTGGCACACTGATATCTAGCAAGAGTACATCTACCGAATGCTCTTTCAGCATTGGCTCTAATTCTTCACCGTAAGAAATCGTGGCAACAATCGTTATATCTTTATCTTGGGAAAGACGGAACGAATAGCCATCAATGATCGATTGGTGATCATCCAGAATGGCAATATTGAGTGGAGTGGGCATACTTTCCTCCTTTATTATTTTCTCCCAGTGAAAATCCCCGATGTTGGTAAGTGTATCAGTAGATTGAAACTTTACAATCTGGATATAGGCAAATTAGTACATTTGCCTACGAGTGTAGACAGGCTGTCTATTCTTATTATTCTTGAATTCTAGTATAGTGAACGTAATTTATTCAGTTGCCATAATTGGGGATAATAAGCGAAATGATGGGTGCGAGGGGGAAGCGCCCATCATTGCGTTAAGGCTTTCGCAGTGAATTGCTAAAGATCAAAAAAAGATTATGAGTACTTTGCGCCCCTTATAGTTTATTTTTGGGTTTACTATTTTGGGAGAAAAAAACAAGTTCTCAGACAGGCGCCCCGGCGGCACCCGAAAAATCCTCCTTAGTGCTGCTTCCTTTCGGACCTGGCACGGTTCAAAGGTTTCCGCCGCGCCGGACCCGTCTGAGAACTTAGCAGATAGATTACCTCAGCCCAGTTGTGTTGTCAACTATTTGCGTGGGCGCAGCAAGACCCCAATCATGATAATAATAACAATGATTATTACCCCAAAAATGATGCCAGGAAAGTGAGTCTTTGGTTCAATTACGCTAGGTGGTAAACCTGGGATCGGCGTTGGGGGTAGCGTATCTTTCAAGGTTGGAACGGCCTGAACCTGTTCAGCAAGCATTGCCCAAATGCCCAGCGCGAGCAGCGGAATGATCCAGAGAAGGCGACTAAATTTCAAAATAGATCTCCTGTACAGATGAAGTAACTTGCAAAGCCATGATTGGATTGTGAAGAGTGGAGGTAATAGCCGAAGCCGTTTTGTCTAACTATTAAACCACAACTTGGCAGGAGATTACCAAATTCTTTAACGAAATCAGCCTCTTGTGGTAACATGCTACTATTACCAGAATTTACAAAGTGAACGATTTATGCTGATCATCTTACATTCTCGTTTGGCAAATACAGTCCTCCTATATACGCTGATCATGGTTGTTTGGGGATTTTGGCGATTTTTCCGCAAGCAAGGTGTGGATAGCAGCTATTGGGGGGCGGTTGTCATTGCCGAAGTATTAATACTCGTTCAAGGCGCATTGGGAGTTGCGATGCGCGTTTCAGGGATTATTCCCGCCCGCGGGTGGATGCACATCATCTACGGTGTTGTGGGGGCTATTGGTATTCCCGCAGTTTATTTCTATACCAAGGGTCAGGACGAAAACAAAGAAATGCTCGTATATGCTGCCATATTTCTATTTTTGATCGGAATTGTTGCACGTGCCGTTGCAACCGGGGGCACACCATAGTGGTATTTTCTCTTCTTATTTTGACTCCCATTGAGAAAAGGATACAGATAAAGTTCCTTTTTACAAGAGAGTCAGCTTTAGCCTCCCTATAACGAAAGGATCAAAACATGAAAATCGTAACCGATTGTGCAGCAGACCTAACCTGGGGTGAAGTGGAAGCATTGGGCATCACTGTCGCCCCATTGTATATCCAGTTCCCCGAAGGCGAAACCAATTCCGCCGACATCACCGCCGACGAGTTTTATACCCGTTTGGAGCGAATGTCGCCAAAGATACCAACCACGGCCCAGCCCGCCCCCGGTATTTTTGAGCAACTTTATCAATCGCTGTCTGGCACTGGCGAAGAAATCCTCTCCATTCACATTTCTTCGGGTCTCAGTGGCACAATCCAGTCGGCGCGTCTGGGCGCTCAACAGGCTGCCGAATCGATGGTGACAGTCATTGACAGCATGACCCTCTCTGGGGCGCAGCGGTTTCAGGTCTTGGCGGCGGCGTTGGCTGCCAAAGCAGGCTGGGCCAAAGAAGCCATCGTGGAACGGATGGAACATATCCGTCAGAATGCCGAGGTGATCTATACGCTCGATACGCTTGAATATCTGGCGCACGGCGGCCGGATTGGTCGCGTGCAGGCCTTGGCCAGCTCTTTGTTGAATATCAAGCCGGTTATCCGTGTAGATCGCACGGATGGCAAATACAGCACGGTCAATAAGGGACGAACCTTGAAAAAAACAATGACCATGATGGTTGATCATCTGGCCGAGATGTACCAGGATGATTCACCGGTGTGGGTATCCGTACTCCACGGTCAGTTTGCCGAAAAAGCAGACGAATTTACCGAAATGCTGAAAGCGCGCCTGGATATTGCAAAATTGGAAACCCTGCGCATTTCGCCTGTCTTGGGCGTGCATACCGGGCCGGGAATCATCGGCGCAACTGTGGTGCCCATGCGCTTGATGGGTGATTTTGTCTAACAGGGCTTGAGCAGTAAAATGAGTTCGTAGTTAAAGGTATGTGATGGGCAAAACACCTTCACATACCTTTTCTGTTTTATGAATCGCAACGAATGAGTTGTTTTTCGGTTAAATGCAATAACACGGGAGCATTCTTATGGAATATCGTCAGTTAGGTAATTCAGGGGTGAGCGTTTCTACAATTGGGTTGGGAACCAATCGGTTTGGGTCGGATGCCGTGCCGCAAGCACAGGTAAATGAAATTATAGCGGCGGCTTTGGATGCCGGGATTAACTTTATTGATACTGCGGATATGTATACCAACGGTGAATCTGAGCGAACACTGGGAGAGGCCCTCAAAGGTCGTTGGGATCAGGTTGTGTTGGCAACCAAAGTATTCTTTCCAACAGGGGAAGGTCCCAATGATAAAGGCGCTTCCCGTTACCATATCATGAACGCGGTGGAGGCCAGTCTTTCTCGTGTGAAGAGCGACCACATTGATTTATATTATATTCACCGTTGGGATGAATCCACCCCGATACAAGAAACGCTGCGCGCCCTTGATGATTTGATCCGCCAGGGGAAAGTGCGCTATCTTGGGGCTTCCAATTTCGCCTCCTGGCAGTTGGCGCGCGCCAATCTGTTGGCAGATGTAAAGGGCTGGAATCGTTTCGTCGCCTTGCAATCTCACTACCATTTGCTGGAACGCGGCGTTGAGACGGAAGTTTTGCCTTTTTGCGCTGCTGACGGGGTGGGCTTTGTACCCTACTTTCCTCTGGCGGGGGGCTTTCTGACAGGAAAATATCGCCGCGGTCAATCGGCGCCTTCTGGCTCGCGGGGCGAATTCAGCCAGTATGTGCAAGATTATATGACCGACAAAAACTTTGCTGTGGTCGAAAAATTGGAACAGTGGACAGCCGAGCGGGGACGAGCATTATACGAATTCGCAGAAGCATGGTTGTTGGCGCAACCGGCTGTGTGTTCGGTAATTTCTGGGGCCACCAAAGTTGAGCATGTAATCAGCAATGCCAAAGCCGCTGATTGGAATTTGAACGCCGAAGAGTTGGCCGAAATAGAAAATATTCTAGAAGCCTGATAATTTATTTGGAGGAATTATGACTAAATATGCCATTATTACCGATACAGATAGCAGCCTGCCACTCGATCTGGCGGCACAGTATCAAATTCAGCAAGTTCCCATCAATATCCTTTTTGGCGAAGAAGCTCTCAAAACCGAAATTGATATTGATGATGTGCAGCTCTTTGCGCGTATTGACCGCGAAGGCCAACTGCCCACCACATCTGCGCCTTCGCCCGGGCAATTTTTGGAAGCCTATCAGGCTGCCTTTGCCGCAGGGGCTGACGAAGTGATTTGTTTTACAGTAAGTGGCGAGATCAGCGCTACTTATGGGGCTGCTCTTACCGCGAAAGATATGCTTCCCGAAAAAATAATTACCGTTGTGGACTCGCGCAGCTTAAGCCTGGGACAAGGCTTTATCGTACTCAAGGCTGCAGAACTGGCACAGTCTGGTGCAAGCCGGGATGAAATTATTAGCGGGGCTATGCGCCTTGAAACCGATTCTGGATTTTACGCTGCATTGGCTACATTAAAATATTTGGCGATGAGCGGCCGGGTAGGGCATCTGGCCGCGGGGATGGCAAATATCCTCAACATCAAGCCGGTGCTCACGATTCAGGATGGGAAGCTGGACATGCTCGAAAAAGTGCGTACCCGCAAAAAAGCCTGGGCGCGTGTCATCGAGTTGACGGCTGAAACCGTTGGCAATCGAGAAATCGAGAGCATGGGGATCGTACATGTGGCAGCACAAGAACAGGCTGAAGAACTGGCTGCTATGCTCAGGGAGCGGATCAACTGCCCCGATGAGATGTTCATCGCCAATCTGACCGCCGGTTTATCTGTACATTCCGGCGCCGGGATGGTGGGTGTGGGTTTCACTTTGAAAAAATAGTAAAAAGCTGGGGGGCGATCGATACTTTGCACCAATCGCCCCCCAGCTTTTGCAGTGCTGAAAACTTGGTATCTATTCCTCATCGACTTCAAGCCAGGCACGCGCCTCTTCTTGGGTGGAAAAAAAGCGGAAATTTGCCCCGCGGTTTGTAGCTACAGTTTCCATGAATTCTGTATCTTCGTTAATCATGCTGGCATGATCCGGAACAACAGCAATTTTGGTTCTGGCGAGGCCGATTTCCAGTAAGAAAACTGAAAATTTGTAAAAATCGAGTGTGCTACCTTCGCGTATATAGTTTTGTGCATCAATCAAAACTTTGTCGAGTTGATGCTCCTGGCAGGCCAGAGCGATTTCTCGCATAATCCTAACGGCTGTCTGGAAATCAAGCTGCATATAGTTGTGGATGGCATAAATGTAATTCTCTCGAGGATAGATTTCAAGTTGAATATCCATGCTGGCTCCTGGGGGTGTCGTCACGTCGACATGGGAGTGTAATTGTGAAGGTTGTGCCCTCCCCCAGTTTGCTATGTACTGTGATGCGCCCCCTATGGGCTTCAACAATGGATTTTACAATGGCTAAACCTAGCCCGGTGCTGCGCGTTTCTTGTGTGCGAGTATCTGTGCCGCTAATGCGAAAAAAACGATCAAAGATATGGGGCAAGTGTTTTTCTGCAATGCCAGGGCCGGTATCGCAGATCGCCAATTGTACTCCCTGCTGACCCTGTGTTGGATGTAAGCTAATGAAGACACGCCCCCCTTCGGGTGTATATTCCAGTGCATTGGCAACCAAATTATCTACCGCACGACGGAGTTGATCCTCATGTCCCAAGATGCGAGAAGTATCTGCTGTATGTTCTTGTTCTAAGGTAATGCCCTTTTTTTGCGCACGTACGCAGAAAATATCGCTGGTTTCCTGCACTAAGATAGCCAAATCTACCCACTCGTATCGTTCTGTATCCATACCGGCTTCAATACGCGAAAGATCTAATAGATCGTTGACCATATTGGTCAGACGGTCAATTTCGCTTTCCATTTCTGCCAAAAAACGCTGGGATACTTGGGGGTCTTGTGTAGCACCCGCTTGCAGAGCTTCAACGCGTAATCGAATGGCGGTCAGTGGTGTACGCAATTCATGGCTGGCGTTGGCGACAAAGGCGCGCAATTGATTGATATTGTGCTCTAACCGCCCGGCCATGCTGTTGAAAGTTTCTGCGAGTTGCTGTAACTCGTGCGGTCCTGCCGGTGTGGTGCGTACACTTAAATCTCCAGCAGAGAATTGATGCGCGGTGCGGGTTAGTGTGTCTACCGGAGCGGCGATTGTGCGCCCTAGTAACCAGCCAGCGATTCCGACACTGACGACAACGAACAGCATGAACAAGAATAATGTGCTTACGGACCCCCGGGCGGGTGCGAAAACATTTTGAGTGGGAATCCCTAATCGCAACAATCCGAGTAATTCATCTTCATGTTCAATGCGCACGGCAACATAGAACATTTCATCGCCAAATTGATTGTAGCGGATTGTATGCCCTTCGCCGATTCCATCTTGGAGTGCAAGCAGTACTTCGGGAGCAGAATCAACACTGGCCCGGGTCGGTGTTGCATCCATATTATCGACAATTGGGGTGCCCTCCGGTAAATAAACAGTGTAATGCAGTTCGGGTTCGTCTGCCAGCCAATGTGCGACAGCTACTTGCACGCTGTTTAGCGAAACTTCCCCTTCCAGAAAATTATGCATGGGTTCTTCCAGGGCGTTGCTGGTGGCAAAGGCCAGATCTTCCAGGCGATTCTCGGCCTGCTGTTCGGCTGCCTGAAAGATGGCTCTTCCGGCGAAGGCGTATACCAGGATCACGCTGACCAGGGCAACAGCCAGGTGTGAAAATATCAGGCGTGTATTGAGGGTGCGGAACATGTTAGGCAAGCTCTTCGGGTCCGGCGAAACGATAGCCATACCCGCGCACGGTTTGGATGAGGTGTGGACTGGCCGGGTCCTCCTCCAGTTTGACGCGCAGCCAGCGGACGTGAACGTTGAGGGTGCGATGGTCCCCCACCCAATCTTGCCCCCAAACCTGATCCAGTAATTGTTCGCGGCTGAGCGCTGTCCCCGCATTTTGCATTAACAATTCTAGCAAGTCGAATTCGCGCGCGGATACTTCAATCTCGTTATTGTGGCGGAGAATACGGCGCCCTTTTTTATCCAGCGTAATCGCTCCAATATTGATCAGGGATGGTGTTTGTTCTTGCTGGTCAAATTGAATACGCCGCAACAACGCCCGGATACGCGCCAAAAGTTCGCGAAACGCGAAAGGCTTGGTGAGATAATCGTCAGCTCCGATCTCCAACCCCATAACGCGGTCAATTTCATCATCGCGGGCGGTGAGCATAATCACAGGGATTGTGCCGCGAATCCGCATCTGACGACAAACTTCCATGCCATTAATATCAGGTAAATTCAGATCCAGAACAACCAAATCTGGCGAGAATGCGGAGAGGGCATCCAATGCTTGCGCGCCGAGGCCCACACTGCGGGTTTCATAGCCTTCCAATTTGAGGCTATAACTCAGCGAATCGGCAATTAGTTCATCGTCATCAACAATTAGTATACGTGTCACAGCTATTGCTTTCGTGTATTTTTTCAGGCAGAAAAAGCTTGAATTGTAGAGAAATTTGCACAACGGGGGCAGAGGAGTACTATCCCCCCACCCCTGTTGTAGCAGTGGTTTTAGTCACATATGAAATTTAATTCTACAAGTATAGCGCATAACTGTTAGCTCCGTGTTAGGTTCTTAATCAAATCTTAAACTAGCAGCGCGCCTATTTTAACCATTATTTTCCGATAGATTACTAAAATTAAGCCTAGATGAGAAAGAATACCCATTTTTCACCATTAAGTTTGATCATATCTTTTGTATTGTTGTCGTTCTTGGGTGTGTTATTTATGTTGCAAGGTAATTTGATGTTTGCTCCGGGCGCGGTTAGTGCGAAAGCGCAGCTTGATGTGGTGTTAGGCGGTTTTGCGACGCACGCAGAGTTTGAGCGCGAGTGTCAGCTATGCCATATGCCGCTAAAAACCCGTCAGTTTGAGCTTTGCATGGAGTGCCACACTACTATTGGCGAGCAGATTGCTCAGGCTCAAGGCACACATGCCAAAATCGACAATGCTGAAGATTGCGCGAGCTGTCATGGTGAACACCGTGGCCGTGAATTTGATCCGACACAAAACGCTCTCAGGCACTTTGATCACACTCAGGCCAATTTCAGCCTGGATTGGCATCAATTTGATTATGATGCTGTATTGCTTGAATGTGGCGCATGCCATGTAACGGGCAGTGATTTCAGTATTTTGCAAGAAACTTGCCTGGAATGTCATACCGATCATGCCCCCGATTATATGCGCGAGCATGAAACAGATTTTGGACCAGACTGTTTGGCCTGTCATGATGGCGAAGATGCCATGACAGGCTTTAATCATCGTGTGACCAATTTGCCGCTTGATGGGCAGCACGCACAAATTCGTTGCGCGGCTTGTCATGTGAATGGTCAATTTACCGATTTATCTGCTGAGTGTGTGTCTTGCCATGTCGAACCTGACGCGCACAGCGGCCTGTTTGATGCCGATTGTTCGGGCTGCCATACAACCCTTTCTTGGAAGCCTGCGATTGTAAATGGCGCGCTTTTTGATCATGCGCTAAATACTGCATTTAGCCTCAATATTCACGGTGAAAATTTTGATGGCAGTGCCATGACATGCCAGGGTTGTCATCCGCAAAGCGTGGAAGAATTTTCACTGGATATATGTACCCAATGTCACGCTGGACAGGATGCTGTTTTTATGAGCGAGCATCAAATCTTGTTTGGTAGTGCTTGTCTCAATTGTCATGATGGCGTAGACCGTTACAGTAATTTTGATCACAATTTGCTTTTTGTGCTGGACGGGCAACATGCTAATGTGGAATGCCAGCAATGCCATGCGGACAAAATTTTCCGTGAAACGCCGTCCGAATGTAACCAATGCCATGCAGAACCTGATATCCATATTGGGTGGTTTGGGCTGCAATGCCAGAACTGCCACGCCAGCACCGCCTGGAGCCCGGCGCGCATGACCCGGCATAGTTTCCCGCTGGAGCATGGTGCGGAGCAGACATCGGCCTGCGAGGTTTGTCATACGGCGGCCTACACAGAATACACTTGCTACAAATGTCACGACCACCAATCCGCTGCGATTACTGAAACCCATGCAGAAGCAGGTATCACAGCCCCGGAACTTAATGTCTGCGTAGATTGCCATCCCGCGGGCACAAAAACAGACTAATGAATTGACGAGGTGACCTGATGCGAAAATTCTTGGTTATTAGTATATTACTGGTAAGTTTGTTGGTGACTCTGGGAACGACGGCGGGCGTGGCTCTGGCCGAGGCAGGGCCATTTTCCCCAGGAGATGTCCTTTTCCCGATGCAGCACTATGTAGAACAACAGGCATTCTTCCGCCCCACTGCCGATCAGCGCGCCATCTGGTTTTTGGACCTCATGGAACGCCGCATGACTGATGTGGAGGCACAGGCTGGAACCTCTCAGCAGGCTGTGGCCGTGCAGTACTTTAGTGATTCGGTTAATCAAGTTGCCCGTTTTACAGCTCGCACAACTTCGAGTGGTTTCCAGGTTCTCCAGCCGCGTTTGCTCTTGTTACTGGAACAATCGGAACAGGTGGTGGCAAATCTGACGCCTGTCTCCGTTGAAGGGCAATCTGCTCTCTTTGCCGTATATGCCAAAGTGCGCACTTTTCAAACCTTGATCGCCGACTCGAAATTCAGTGATGAAGATTTTAATCAGATTATCAGCCTAAATCCCGCGGGGCTACAAAATCAAAGCCAGGCGAATTCTCTATCTGGTGCAGACAATCAGGCGCTTGACCCAATGACTGTGCCTTTCCCCGCGGGTAGTCCTGGCGATGAACATGCCTTCTTCCCGCTTGAGGGCGCACATGCGGTAACAGATTGCGAAGCTTGTCACGCGAGCGGAGATTACCAGGGTACAGCAGCAACTTGTGAAGCCTGCCACGCGGATGTGACGCCTCCAGATCATTATCTGGGTGATTGTGCGGGCTGCCATATTCCCACCAACTGGCAAGACGCAATTTTTGATCATACCGTTGCGGGCGCTACCGATTGCGCCAGTTGCCATAGTGCTGAGGCTCCTGCCAATCATTACCCCGG
>JACNJM010000109.1:0-6319 GCA_014382605.1 Anaerolineae bacterium | reverse complement strand
AATGCGACCTTCAATCATGCCGGTTTTACCGATTGCCAGTCGTGCCACAGCGCGCCTGCCAATCACTATGGCGGTGCGTGTTCAAGCTGTCACAACCCCAATACCGCCTGGAGCAATGCGACCTTCAATCATGCCGGTTTTACCGATTGCCAGTCGTGCCACAGCGCGCCTGCCAATCACTATGGCGGTGCGTGTTCAAGCTGTCACAACCCCAATACCGCCTGGAGCAATGCGACCTTCAATCATGCCGGTTTTACCGATTGCCAGTCGTGCCACAGCGCGCCTGCCAATCACTATGGCGGTGCGTGTTCAAGCTGTCACAACCCCAATACCGCCTGGAGCAATGCATCGTTCAACCATGCTGGGTTCACCAATTGCCAATCGTGCCACAATCCTCCAGGCGGACACTACGGTGGACAGTGTTCGCAGTGTCATAATAACAATAACTGGAACTTCAATCACTCTGGCGCTTCGGATTGCCGGGCTTGCCACAGTGCACCGAGCGGTGACCATCCATCAACCAACGCTCAATGTTCCCAATGCCACAGCTCAAATAGTTGGGATGGCGCTGAAGGCGATGACAGCGACGAAGGCGACGAGGATGGTGGCGGTGACAAAGGTGGTGGCGGAGATGATGATGATGATGATGACGACGATGACTAATGCTTTATAATTTCTGTAACAAATACCGTCAAAATGCAATACAATTGGGTACACCCCAGGGCGGCTGAGGTTTGGAGTTTGTGAGGCATTTTTTGCACTACGCGCTCCATTCTTCGGATTATTTCGATTGATCTTCAGTAATCCCTAAAGGAAAAAAGCTTGAGTCTTAAAAATTTATTTCGTCATGAAAATACGCGCCGTCAGGCCCTAGTCAAAGGCTATGTCGTCCCTGAAACGGCGCGTTGTGTGCAGTGCGGCATCTGCTCGTATCACTGCCCAATTGAAATTGATGTGCGTTTGCATGCCTGGCTGGGACAGTCGGTTAAAGATCGCCATTGCCTGACCTGTGGCGAATGTGTGGCGCGTTGCCCGCGTGGTGTGTTGAGTTTTGAAGTCACGCGCTTTTTTGACGAAAGGGGGAACGCATGACCCAACGCTTTGTCATCATTGGCACAGGTGTAGCGGGCATCGCCGCTGCCCAGGCAATTCGCCAGCAATTACCACAAGCCTCCATCACGCTGATCGGCGACGAGCCAGACCTGTATTATTCACGCCCCGGCCTGGCCTATTACCTGACCAAAGAACTTCCCGAAAGCAGTCTGTTTCCGATTCGCCGCAGCGCCTTGCAAAAATTAAATATCGGCATCGTGCATGGCCGCGCCGCTCAAATTGACCCGGATGCACATCGGATTCAACTTGCCAACGGGCAAAACCTGCCCTATGACCGTTTACTCATCGCAACCGGTGCCAGTGCTGCCTTGCCAAAACTTCCCGGTACTGAACTGGAAGGTGTGGTCAAACTTGATAACCTGGCCGATACCCGTCATATTATCAAATTGGCGCGCAAAACGCGCACGGCAGTCGTCATTGGCGGCGGAATTACGGCCCTGGAAATTGTCGAAGGCCTGGCTGCCCGAAAAATCGCTGTACACTATCTTTTGCGTCGCGACCGCTATTGGAGCAGCGTGCTTGAGGATGAAGAATCACGTGTGATTGAAACGCGTTTGCGCGAAGAAGGTGTGCAGATTCACTACCATACCCAGGCCACCCAAATTACCGAGAAACGCGGGCGCGTGGCGGGTGTGCTCATGCAAGATGGACGCCAAATTCCCTGCCAGATGGTGGCCATCGCGGTGGGTATTCGCCCGCGCCTCGAGTTGGCTGCGGCTATCGGGTTGCGTATGGAACGCGGCATTCTCGTCAACGAATTTTTACAAACCAGCCAACCCGATATATACGCCGCTGGCGATGTGGCCCAGGTATTTGATCCGCTCACCGGATATTACAATATGGATAGCCTGTGGGGGCCAGCACGCCAGCAGGGATATATCGCCGGGCTGAATATGGCCGGGGGGCAAAGCCCTTATCAAAAATTGGCGCCCTTCAATGTCACTCGCCTGGCCGGGCTAACCACTACAATTATTGGCGCGGTCGGCAACGGTCAGGATGATGATCTGGTTGGCATTGCCCGCGGCGATAGTGAAACCTGGCGGCAACTACCCGCCGCCATCGCTGCCCAAAAAGGTTTTGATATCAACCGGATGCGGGTCATGGTTGGTAGCCAATTTCTGATCGGCGCCATCGTGATGGGCGATCAAACCCTTTCGCTTCCCTTGCAGCACCTCATCGCCGAGAAAGCCGATATCACCGCCATCCGTGACGACTTGCTGAACCCGCAAGCTAACCTTTCTGAAACCTTGCTCGATTTCTGGACTTCCTGGAGAAATGATTATGCGACGCAGTAACCGAGAACTCTGGCTGGCGCTGATTGCCATGCTGCTGATTACCTTGCTCTATGTATTTGTAATGAGTTTTGAGCGCGCCATTCCCTCGGCCAGCGGATTTTTCGGCCATGCCCTGGGCATATTGGGCTTCATCCTGATGCTGCTGACCGAAACGCTCTATTCCTGGCGCAAGCGTAGTCGCAACGCCAGTTGGGGGCGCATGGCATCCTGGCTGCGTTTTCACATTTTTACCGGGTTGGTAGGGCCTTATATGGTGCTGCTGCACACCTCATGGAAATTTAACGGGCTGGCAGGCATTGTGACTCTCTTTACGCTGATTATCGTTTTCAGCGGGATCATTGGCCGCTATATCTATACCGCCATTCCGCGCACGCCCGATGGTATCGAAATTGAGGCGCAGCAACTTTCTCAGCAAATTCAGGCACTGGAGAGTCAATTGCAGCGCATTACCTCGGCTGGCAATCAGTCCACGCGCGAATTGGCACAACGGTTGGATGCACTGCCCCAGACCTCCAGTGCGCCCTTTTTGACCTTCTTGGGGAATACCTTTTACGAGTGGAGTTACCGCCGACAATGGCGGAGCGAAAAACGCCGTCTTGGCAGCGCCGCACGCGCTCAGGCCGACCAGTTACAAAAAGTATTCAAAAAACGCAATGCCCTGCGCCGTCAAATCGAAACCATCGCCATCGCCCGCCGCCTGTTGGCTTTGTGGCACGCGCTGCATATCCCGATTGGCATCGCATTATTCATTTCGGCTTTTGTTCATATCGGTGGGGCGCTCTATTACGCCACCCTGCTTCGCTAACTGGAGGATCTCGTGGAAAAACCGCTTGGCTGCCTCTCATTTAGTGGTTTGCTAATTGCTTTGCTTACCTTCGTGATTCTTGGTGCCATCCTTTTCACCCAGGGTGGGGCCATGTTTAGCCCCGGGGAACTGAACGCGCAAATTGCCGCTGCCCCTTTAGGCGGGGTACGCTCTCATGCAGAGCTGGAACACGATTGTGGAGCCTGCCACACTGCCCCCTGGCAGCGCAATACCATGTCAGATCAATGTCTGGAATGCCATACCAATATCGTTGCCGAAATCACCGCTTCCCAAAGTCTGCATGGCATCCTGATGGCTGAACAAGGCGCCACCTGTTATGCCTGTCACACTGAACACGATGGCCCCGATGCCGTGCTGACTGTGATACAGACGGAGAATTTCCCGCATGAAGTGGTGGGATTCTCGCTGGAGGGGCACGCCCAATTTGCGGATGGCACGCCCTTTGTCTGTGCGGATTGTCACCAGGACGGCGTGGCAAAATTTGAGTTGGCAGCCTGCGAAGAGTGTCATGCTTCCCTCGATGCGGATTTTACCCAATTCCATGTGGCTGCTTTTGGACAAGAGTGCCTGGGTTGCCATGACGGTATTGATACTTATGGAACCGATTTCGACCACAACCAGTTCTTCGTTTTGGAAGGGGAACATGCCTCCGGCACATGCGGCGGCTGCCATCCGGACGTGCGCACAATGGCCGAATTTAAAACAGCACCCCAGGATTGCTACGCCTGCCACGCCGAAGATGACGAACACAATGGTGAATTCGGCATGGATTGCGCAGTTTGCCACACCCCGACAGATTGGGAACAGGCCACTTTCGACCACAATCTGAGCAACTTCCCGCTGGAAGGCGAACATGCTGATGCAGCCTGCGAAGAGTGTCATCAGGATAATATCTATGCGGGAACGCCGCAAGATTGCTACGCCTGCCACGCCAAAGATGACGAACACAATGGGCAATACGGCAGCGATTGTGCCGCCTGCCATACCCCCGTAGATTGGAAACAGGCTACTTTCGATCACACGCTGACAGCCTTCCCGCTCACCGGGGCGCATAATTCTGTGGCCTGTGCCGACTGTCATCAGGATAATATCTATGCCGGAACGCCGCAAGATTGCATTGCCTGTCATGTTGACCCGGTTTTCCATCAGGGTTTGTTTAGCACTTCCTGTACCGATTGTCATACCACCACGGCCTGGTCACCGGCGGATTATAATCAATCGCATACCTTCCCCTTCAACCACGGCGAAAGCGGCGTCAGCGCCTGCACGGTTTGCCATGATCCAACACTGAACACATATACCTGCTATGGCTGTCATGAACACACCCCCGCCAATATCGATTCAAAACACCGCGAGGAGGGTATCACAAACTACACGAATTGTATGGAGTGCCACCCCAGCGGGCGCGAGGATGAAGGCGATCATGGAGATGGTGATTAATTATGTGCGCCAGTGGATGAAGGCCTAAAAGAAATTCGAGAATAAGGCTGTGCGGGATACTTGGTTCTCGCACAGCCTTATTCTTTGATACACAATAAATGCCCAATAAGTGCGTGTTTAGCGCTTTCAAATCTATGCTACACTTTTCCTAAATACGAATCCGAGCGGCGCGATAAGGAGTAAACTATGGAAACCAAAGCCGGAGCGCAGATCAGCGCCAAAGCCTTCATCCAGTCAGTCATTATTCTATTTGTCATTATGATGGTTGCTGGCCTGCTCACGCGGGTTGTCCCGGCAGGGCGCTATGCGCGCATTGCCCAGGGTGGGCGCGAGCTGATCGACGCCGATTCCTTTCAGTTTGTCGAGCAGCCGGATTATCCTATCTGGCGCTGGTTCACCGCTCCTGTGGAGGTACTCGGCGGGCCGGATGGCCTGATCGTTATCGTCATTATTCTCTTCATCCTGATGGTGGGCGGCGCCTTTGCCGTGCTCGATCAGGTTGGCATTCTCAAGGCGGTTATCGCCAAGATTGTGCGCGCTTTCGGGGGTAAAAAGTATCTACTCTTGTTGGTGATCTCATTTTTCTTCATGGCGCTGGGGGCTTTCTTTGGCATCCTTGAAGAAATTGTGCCGCTGATTCCGTTGATGCTGGCGCTCTCCTACTATCTAGGTTGGGATGCGCTTGTCGGCCTGGGTATGAGCGTGTTGGCGACCAATATGGGTTTCTCAGCGGCCATTACCAATCCCTTCACGATTGGCATCGCCCAAAAAATCGCTGGACTGCCACTTTTCTCCGGAGCCTGGTTTCGTGTGCCGATTTTCCTTGCCATCTACGCCGTCTTTGCGGTTTTTCTTGTTCGCTACGCAAAAAAGATCGAGCGCAATCCTGAAACTTCCCTGGTGCATGACGAAGATCAAGCCGAACGCGCCAAATATGCTACTCTCGATCTGGAAGCGATTGCTCAATCCAGCCCGCATTTGGGACGGGCGATGAGCTGGTTCTCAGTTTTTCTTGTGCTGATTCTCTTGGTGCTGATAGGCGGTCCCTTCATCCCCGCGGTTTCGGATTATGCTTTGCCTCTGGTGGGGATTTTCTTCCTGATTGGGGGAATCGGCGCCGGGATGTTGGCCGGTGGCGAGAAGAAAGCGGTGTTCAAAGCCTTGTGGGAAGGTGTTTCTGGCATCGCCCCGGGGATTCTCCTGATCCTGATGGCGGTCAGTATCAAGCATATTGTCGTGTCGGGTGGTATTATGGATACCATCCTGCATAGCGTGGCGCAGCCCTTCTCACAGGCCAGCCCCTTCGTTTCGGCGGTAATTATCTACTTCCTGGCATTGCTGATCGAATTCTTTGTAGCTTCGGGTTCGGCCAAAGCTTTTCTGATGATGCCCATCTTGCTGCCTCTGGCCGATTTAGTCGGTGTGACGCGGCAAGTGACGGTAATGGCATATTGCTTCGGAGATGGTTTCTCAAATCTGGTTTACCCCACCAACCCGCTCTTGCTGATCATCCTCGGCCTGACCGTAGTCAGCTATCCAAAATGGCTCAAATGGACGCTTCCGCTATGGGGCGTTGTTATCCTCATTACGGTGGCTTTTCTGGCTCTCGGCGTGGCAATTGGTTACGGGCCGTTTTAAGCGAAAA